>CANOBK010000007.1 GCA_947564265.1 uncultured Caryophanales bacterium | reverse complement strand
AAATCAATCGAAAGATTGGTTTTTTTGTTGTTTACAAAGAAATCATCCTAAAGGAAGGATGGTGTTTATGATTAAGTTTATCACACAAGAGATACCTTTTGAAAAGTCTTTAAAGCAAAGATTAGAGTTTATCTGTCAGTTTTGCAAAACTAAACCCATATTTATTAATGGTAATATTAGAAAGATTGATAAAACTAATCTCTCTTACATTGAACCACATAGAATAATTATTAAAGGTATTACATTTCTTGTATTTAATTATTCTACTGATATTTATATCGGAAATCTAACGAATAAAATACAGATATCTGAGTTAGAAGATTACTTAAACACTATTAAATAGACTTTCACAGGATGGACATTTTAAGACAAAAGTTGTATAATTAATATAGTGGATAGCTAATTTATCCCATAGTCTTACAATGTATTTGAGAAGTGAAAGTATTATATTTAGTAGTACCTTCACTTCTCTTTTTTTGAAAATTAAAGAAAAGGAGATGAATTTGTATTGAGTGAAAAAGGAGTGATTTGTGGATTATACCCTCGTGTAAGTACAGAAGATCAAGTTCGTGAAGGATTTAGTCTTGATGAACAAGAAGAAAGCCTTAGAAGATTATGTGAGTACAAAGGTTATAAGATTTACAAAGTTTATCGTGAAGAAGGAGTTTCTGCTAAAAATATGAAACGACCTAAATTTCAAGAAATGATTCAAGATATGAAAGATGGCAAGATAAACAAAATCGTTGTTTATAAACTTGATAGACTAACTCGTTCGATTCAAGACTTAGAAACTATTTGTAAATTATTAGAAGAGACTCATTGTAGTTTAGAAAGTAAATGTGAAGAACTAAATACAGAAACTTCAACAGGTGTATTCTTTATGAGAATGACTACTATACTTGCTCAACTTGAAATTGAGAGAACATCAGAAAGAACTAAATTTGGATTAGCTGGAGCTATCAAAAAAGGACATTTACCATACAGGGCTTGTTTAGGTTATAAACATGAAAATAAGATGCTAGTTCCTAATCCACTAACAAAGGATATTGTAGTTAGAATATTTGAACTTTATCATAGTGGCATGTCCTATCAAAAGATTAGTAATCTATTTAATAAAGAAAAAGTGCTAGGCAAAGAAAATTGGTGCGATTCCACCATTACTACAATTTTACAAAATGAAGTTTATAAAGGTGATTTTGTGCATGGTAAAAGAACAAAAAATCCTATTTACTATAAAGATGTTGTTGAGCCAATTGTATCTCGTGAACTATGGGAAGAATGTCAGGTACAAAAGAAGAAAAACTCTCGTAGTTATATTAGAAATTTAACTTACTTGTTTCTACAAAAATTAAAGTGTCCTCATTGTAATAGAATTATGGGTGGTAAAGCAACTAAAAAGAAAAATGGGAATGTATATTATTACTATTATTGTACTGATTGTAAGTGTAATATTAGAGAAGAAACAATTGAAAATTATATAAAGAATTTCATTGATGATATTGTAGAATATGATTCGGTTGTTAATCAATTTTTCTTACCTATGATTAAACAAAAGCTAGAAAATCCTATAGAACAATTAGAAAAAGAAATCAAAGAATTAAAAGCAAAAGATGAAAGATTAAAACAAGCATATCTCGAAGGCGTATTTCTTTTAGAAGATTATAAAAAAGAGAAAAAGAATATTGATAAAACAATTGAGAGTTTAGAGAATAAAATTGTGGATACTGAAGTAAGTGATGAACTAAGATTTACTTCTGAAGATATTTTACTTAAAAGAGATATTGATTTTATCAACAAAATTAAATATTCTGAAAAATATCAAGATTTCAATAAATTTTGGAAAGATTATACTCGAGAAGAAAAAGCAAATTTAATAATGAGATATTTGGATGAAATAGAACTTTCCAAAGAAAAAAATAAATATGAAGTCAAGTATGTTAAGTTTAGAGAATCTATATGCAAACCAATGACTGAATTAGAAAACCAAGGTTACTTGGATAAGAAAGTTCAAATGTTTGGAAACTTTGCAGGTTATATGAGATTTAGTGAATATCTTCCAATCGAAAGAGTTGGAGAACACATTATGAGATTAAGGCAATTTTATGATGTTAGATTTTATGAAGCTGAATATTATGTTCAAGATCAAGTATTCAAATTTGAATTAGATGAAAACAAAGCAGATATAGTTAGAGTATTTCCTATGAAAGATTATAAAAAGATAGACTCTCAAAATAAAAAAGATATTCATAATTATGGTGTTTTATATGTTAATAAAAATAATGAACTTTATAAAGCAAGTGAAGATGTAGTTTTTAAATATATACCTGATATATGTGATAGAGTTACTTTTTCAAAAGAACCTATCACTATTGATGTAAAACCTATTACCTATGAAGAATTATACGATAGTTAATTTTCGGATTCTAAGGCGAGCATTAGCCCCCGTATTTTGTTAGTATGACAAAATTCCTAGGGGGTTAAATATTTTGTCAAAACAAAATATAGCTAAAAACACACAAAGAAAGGAGATGTGATTTATATACCTAGTTTAGGCTATTCTTTCCATTTAAGTAATGATAAAAATAAGAAGAATAGTAGTAAAGCAAGTGCAAAATCTAATTTAAGTGGTACAACATCTAATAGTAATAATGCTATTCAAAATGCAGCAGGACTATCAAAATGTGACAATCATAATTGTAGAAAGTATGATGACAGAGAGTATGATATTGAAATTATTAGAGGAACTAATTCAATCGTCAATGATGTTAAAAAATTATATAAGGATGAATTTGAAGAAGCAAGAATCGAATATAATAATAGACAAATTCGTGATGATAGAAAGATAAAAGATTATTTCACTCATGTTAGCAATAACACCAAAAAGGATTTGGCTTGTGAGATAATTATTGAACTTGGTGATATGGAATTTTGGAGTACAAAAAATATGGGCTATAAAAAGAAAATGACTAATGTATTCGAAGAACAAGTTAAAAGTTTAGAAGAATTAGTTCCTGATTTTAAGATAGCAAGTGCTATAATTCATTATGATGAAACAAGTCCACATCTCCATATAATTGGTGTTCCAATTAAATATAAAAATAAGTATGGTATGTCTAAACAAGTTGGAAAATCTGATGTCTTTACTAAAGAAACATTAACAAAAATTCAAGATAAAATAAGGGTTCGTTGCATGGAATCTTTCAATAAAGAGTATCATACTAATTATAAGTTAAAACCTAAATTAAAAGGTCGAAATCGTGATTACCATATATCAGAAATGGAAAATTACCAAAAGATGAAAAAGTCTATTGAAATTCATCAAAACACTTTGAATAAAGCAAAAGACAAAACTGATAATTTAAAAAATAGTACAAAAGAAATTAGAGATATGCTTGAAAATTTAAAGACTAAAGGTTTAATTAAAAATCAATTAGTTTTAGATGTAGTCGATAGAGATAAAGCGATTGTTTTCATTGATTTAATTGATAAAACTATTATGGAATATGAAAGAATTCAAGAATTATCTGTTACTCTAAAAGAATTGGAAAGTGATCTTCTTAACAATCGTGATAGAATTAAATTATTACTAAAAAGCAATGAAGAACTCAATTCTGAAGTTGATAGTTTAAAAGATAAAATCAAATCTAAAGATGAAAAAATCAATGACCTAAAAGAAAAAAATAGCCTATTAAAATCATCTTTAGATCATCTTAAAAATTTAATTTACAATCTTATCCATTTTCTTATGGACAAGATTTTTAGAAATAAAGATAAGGAAAAATATATTGAATTTGCTAAAGAATTATATGAGCATGGTGCTTTAGACGATGAGAATTTCAATCTTCTTCAAGACAACAAAAAGACAGATAATAAAGTAATAGAAAAAGATGATATTGAGCGATAAGTTAATGCTCTTTATCATCTTTTAATTTGTTTATTATCTTCTATTTCAAATTTATCTATCAATCCATTTTTAAATGTAAAATAAGGTCTAGTTCCTAATAATTCAATGCCATCATTATTTACATAAATTGCATCTTCTTCTGGTATAGCAATTACTTCTCCTACTGATTGGGAGAAATGAATAATTGAATTTGTAAATTTATTTAATCTTTCTTCATTTTCTTCTTCAGTTAATTTAGATTTTTTGTTAGTGTAGTGTGGAAAAATAGAAATTCCTGATAATACATCAAATCCTTTAGTATCAGTTAATTTTACATCATTTGGATCCATACTCTTGATTATATTTATATCATAGCCAAATATAACTGCTCCAGCACTTCCACCTATTACAATACCATTATTATTGATGTAATCCTTAATATTATTAAAAGCACCACTTTGTTTTAATCCTAATAATAATTTATATGTATTTCCGCCACCAATAAATAATGCAGCATAATGTTGCAAATCTTTGGAAGCAAGTTCTTCAAAACTTCTAACCATTTCAATACTTGGAACATTTACCTTTGATAATTCTCCTTGTATCCATTCGAAACATCCATCATAAGGATGATCACTTTCATCCATAGCTAATGGTATATACAATATAGGTTTAGTATGGTCTACAATTTCATTAAGCTTTTGATTAGCTAAAGTATTTTGCTCTCCAGATCCTCAACCACAAAGTATTAATTGCATAAAATCAGCTCCTTAGTTAACATACATTTTTTTTGCTTCATTTTTTACTATTTTTTCTACATAATCTACACCAATAGGTGAAATAGTACATTCCCCATTTGATAACTCTAATAATCTATCTTTATGTAACGATTTAATAATTTGATTAAACCTAGTTTTATTTGAATATTCAGTATATTCAAATAAATTCTCTGTTGATAGTTTTTGATACTTATATAAAAAGAATAAAACTTGATCTTTACAGCTTTTACTTTTGCTTAATATTCTTGATTTACCATCTATTTCCCATATTATGTCAATTTCTTTTTCGACAACTAAATTAATTGTATCATTAGTATCATCAAAAGATAAATTTGAATTTAATCTAATCAATTCTGCGATTATCCATTTCATATTATTTAACAATAATATAGCATCCATTTTATTTGGTACTATATGATTCTTATGTATCATTCCACGTTTATTTCTTATACAATTCATCGAAAATAGTATTCTTGGAATTAATAATCTATATGTTTCATCGAAAGAAGAATTGCAATTTTCCCACTTTAATAGAATATTGCTATCGAAAATAGGTAACTTTTTACTAAAAGGTGTATATTGGTTAGTTAGTTGAAAATCAATTAGTCTCTCACAATCCTCTATAAATTGCCCAACTTCATTTCCAAAATATTTCCAATTTTCTTTTCTAAATTCATTTAAAGCAGCAAAATAATTTTCTAGAAAGTTTTCTACAATTTCTTGTGGATACTTCTGAATTAAAATATTATAAATAACATTATTTTTCATTTAACATACTATCCAACAATTTTTTTGCATCTTCTTCACCTTTTACTGTTAATTCAATTGTCCACTTTTGTCCTTTTCCAGTTTTCATGAAGGTTTCAAAATCTCTTGTAAATATAGCTGCAAAGTTACTATTATCTAAACAACTTTGTTTTTTACACATTTCTTTAATATCTGATGCTAATATTTTTTCTTTTTTTGCATATAAAGTTATCAAAGCAATGTTTTTAGTCTTCTCTGCATTGGTTTTACCAGGAATTCTTTTATGTATTATAACGTTTCCTTCGTCATCGATTGTGAAAATACCAGATTTTTGATACTTATCAATAGTACCATCCTGAACTAATTCTTGACATTCACTTTTATTCTCATATTTTGTTGGAATTGGAAGTGCTTTTGCTAAATCTTTATTTATAAACTCCTTTAACTCATCTAAATGCTTTTCAACAAATTCAACGCTTCCTGAAATTTCGAATTCACCATTGGCTAAATTAACTCTTATAAACGTTTGCTTTTCTGTATTCATTTATTTTACCTCCTTTTATATATCGGTCTATACCAATTATAACAAGTGACGAAAAAGAATACAATATTAAAAACGTTATTTTTTCGAAAAATCGTTTTTTGATATTGATGTTTTTTTGCCTAAATGTTAAAATGTTATTAGTGATTGATATTTTATATATCAAATCGTTAAGAAGTGAAAAAAGTTGTAGATATCTACGCCATTCGCTCCATATTGATATTAAGAACTGTTGAAGAACGGTTCTTTTTTTTGCATTCCCGTATTCAACTCGCTGGGGTTTTACCTGCTTACTACTATGAACAAATAATACTCAGATTTTTTTATTCTTCCAAATCTATTATTATTTTAAAGTCGCATTCATTTGTCTATTTTTATAAATCATTATATGATCAAATAAACTATACCATTTTATTTGTGATTCCTTTTCAACGTATTATACTAGTCAATTTCACTTGATTGATAACAATTAATGCATTCTACTTTTACACTTAATTTTCTTTCAAATATATTGATATCTTTTATATAATTTTTTTCACATAAGTGTATGTAGTGGCACAGTTTTATATTCTAAATTGCCTATATCAGTCATCGAAAAACTCACTCCTAGCATTAATCAAATCAGCAATTCTTATATGAATCAGCTGCAGATATTAATACGTGTTATATGATTATGATCACCATCAATATAATAATTACTTCCATTTTCAAACTCATCTTCATTTACGTTATCTTTGAATTGAACTAAATAGAATATTCCACCTTTAGGATTCGAAATATAATCTATTTCGCTTCCATATTCTTTAACTAAATTTTTCATGCTTTGATGCATTCGTTTTTTATAAATTGCTATTTTATCATAAATGACTTTTTCTAAATTATTGTTTTCTAAGTAATCTAAAACTACATACTGTAAAAATGTATTCGTACATAAATCAAAACTTTTTTTAAAAGAATAGATTTGATTGATATTTTTTTCATTGGATAAAATATATCCAATATTAATTGATGGACTAATCAATTTGGAAAAAGTTCCTAAATACACAATATGTTTTCCATCATTAAGTTTATATAAACTATCATATTGATTATTTGTAAAATTTATTAGACTATAGGGATCATCTTCTAGGACAGTAATATCGTATTTATTAACAATTTGTAAAAATCCCTTTCTATTTTTATTTGTCCAAGCATACCCTGTTGGATTATTAAATGTTGGAGTCACATAAATTAGCTTTGGTAAATATTGAATGATGGCCTTCTCTAACATTTCTAAATCTAAGCCATCTTCATATAAATCAATTCCTACAAGATTAACATTTTTCTTTTTAAATACATCTAGCGCTCCAAAGTATGTTGGTTGTTCAACTAAAATGGTATCACCATCATGAATCATAGAACTAACTATTAAATTGATTGATTGCTGGGACCCACTTGTTATCAGCATCTCTTGATAATTTACTTTATATCCCCATACCTTATCAAGAAAATTCCCTATCGCAATCCGTAACTCCTTTAATCCCTTTGGTGTCGTATAGGTATTAAAATCAATCTTCTTACTAACCACATTAATGATACTCTCATTAATCCCATTTTGATCAATTAAATTATATATTCCAAGTGACTTATTCATACTTACTTCCTCTTACATAGATATAAAGCGCTCTTCCCATTATCAATCGATTCTAAATCAAAATAAGGGGAAAGCAATTCTTCATACTGTTCTTTCGATATCCAATCAAATTCAGTGAAATGAGGTTGATACCCTTCTCTAATTTGAATATGCTCTACCTTATGATTTACTAAATAAGATATTTCAAGATAATGAATACCATCAATCTCGTACTGTTTAATCATAGGCTCTGAAGTTGGTTTATTAGAAAACGTATTAAATATAAATAATCCATTCGTTTCAAATATATTACTAAATTTTTCTATATCTATATTTAAAAGCCAATAATTAATTGCCTGTTCACAGAAAACTTTACTATATTTCTCTGTTGTATGATTAACAAAACTCTCGATATCTTCATGATAAACTTTGATTCCTAACTCCTGTAAGTCATTGGGAATCATATCGGCCTCTTGATCTAGGTAACTTACATTGTCACATTTTTTTCTTAATTCTTTCGTTAACCGTCCATTTCCACCACAAATATCTAAAGCTTTGTCCTCTTCCCTTAAATTAGCCTTCTCAATTAAATAGTCCACTCCTTTTTCAAAATATCTTTTGTACATTTTTTCATAATCCGTATATTTAGGGTATTTCATTTTAATCATCCTCTCTATAAAATATTTCCATCTTTATCAAATAGATATATAATTCCATGGTGTCTTATATTAAATGATGTGGTATTATTTCTGATTGAATCCTTTACCATACCTGGAAATGCATATTCATAGTACGGCAGGTGATCATCAAACTCATGTAAATGAACAATTGCTTTAACTTTTTCATTTTGAAACAAGTAATCTAATAAAGGAGCATTTAAAGTAGCTTTCTTATTAAGAACATAAATTATATGATTTTCATGGTCAACATTTTCAATCACTGTGTAATCAGATAAATCTTCTTTTCCTCTAATAGTAGTAATAATCCCATTCTTAGTTTTTATAGCAACACATCCAAAATAATATTTATCATCATATCTTTTTTTGGTTAGTTTATCTTTAAATTGATGGATATAAGAATTATAAATTTTCATATCTTGTTCCTCTATCTTTACATCGCCATTTTTAATAATTGTTTTATAATAAATGTCATGATTAAACTGATTGAGAAACGACTCTTCATTCTCTATTTCCATAATGCTTCTTTCCTTTGTCAAAACATATTTTGCTCCATCAAAGTATAAAATCATAAATTGATATTTTTGATTTAATAAATCTTTATATAATCTATCAATATCTTCCTCTTCCATATTAGATAGATTGATTTTTTTATAATGATTCATAATGAAACATCTTCTTTACTATTTTTTTTGCAATATCTTCTTTTCCATGTGATTCTTCTACTTCATCTTTCTCATCAATAATATAGGCAATATGTTCACCATTTCTAATATTAGATAAATCATTGGCTACTACTAAATCACACCTATTTTTATCTTTTAATTTTCTAGCAACTTCAATTAATTCTTCCTTTGATACACCATCTAATAATTTAAAACCTACTAGATAAGTAGATGGACTAATATCTTTAATGATCGATATTATTTTTGGAGTTGGTTTCAGTACAATTACTAAATTATCTTCATAAGAAGAAATTTTACTTCCACCAATGACTTCTATATTTGAAAATGCTTCCTCAATATCCTCTGATTTCTTTATACTATCCTTTATCCGTTCTATAGTAGTAACATAATCCGTCATATAATCCGATACAGCCATTGAATGAATAAAATAATCAATTTGTTCATTTACAAGTAAATGTTCAATCGTATTTTTTAAATCAAGAGTTCCTTCGATTTCAATTACCTTAATCCTATCATCAGATGGTCTTAATGAATTCTTTGAACATACATAATAAATAATAGATTCCTCATCTGCCTCTAATAAATGATTTGCGATTACCATTCCTAATTTCCCACTAGAAGAATTGGTAATTTTTCTAACATTATCGATTCTTTCACTAGTTCCTCCAGCTGTTACAACAATTTTTTTCATCTTAATTCCTCTCCTTTACTAATACTTTCACAAAGTTTATAATCTCTTCATTTTTAGGTAACTTGCCTTTTGCCTCATATCCACATGCGAGATGACCAACAGAAGGTTCAATGATTTTATATCCATATGACCTCAGTTTTTCTAAGTTATTTTGAACAATTGGATTTTCGTACATTCCATTATTCATAGCAGGTGCAAATATGACAGGTGATCTGGTTGCCATAATAGTTGTTGAAAGCATATCATCAGCAATTCCATTCGCAACTTTTCCAATGATGTTAGCGGTTGCTGGTACGACTAAAAATAAATCTGCTTTTTTTGCTAGACTAATATGCTTTACCTCCATGTAATCTGGTCTTTCAAACATATCAACAACCACCTTATTTCCAGATAAAGTTTCTAAGGTTAAAGGGGTAATAAACTGACAAGCGTTTTCTGTCATAATCACATCCACATTTGCACCTTCTTGTTTCAAATAGCTAACAATACCACACGCCTTATAGGCAGCAATTCCTCCTGTAATACCTACAACAATATTTAAATTTTCAAACATATTATTTCCTTCCTTTCACTTTCATTTTATTCTAAGTTTATTGATAAGTAAAATATATTTATGTTATAATATCGATAAGGAGAACTTATAATGAATATAGATTTAGAATTATACAAAGTTTTTTATGTTGTAGCAAAAAATAAACATATGACAAAAGCTAGTGAGGAATTACACATCTCACAACCAGCAATCTCACAATCGATTAAAAAATTAGAAGAACAATTAGATGGAACATTATTTTTAAGAAGTAATAAAGGAATGGAACTAACCGAAGAAGGAAAAATGTTTTATGAGTACGTAAAAGGTGCCCTTGAACTTATAAATAATGCAGAAAATGAATTTACATCATTTAAAGACTTATCAAAAGGAGAAATAAAAATCGGATGTTCCACCACCCTAACAAAATTAATTTTGTTAGATAGCATTCAAAAATTTCACACCAAATTTCCAAAGATTCATATCAACATTAAAAACGATTTAACAAGCAACTTGATCAATGACTTAAAACTAGGAAAATTAGATTTTGTAATTTTTAACGAAAGTAATATCAAGGAAACAAATTTAGATTTAGAAAAAATAAAGGAATTAAAGCAAGGATTTATCTATCATCCGGAATTCTATAAAGATGAAATTCGAAAATTTGAAGATCTAAATAAGTATCCATTGATATTACAGAAAGAAGAATCGAATAGTAGAAAGCTTTTAGATCATATTGCTTTAGAAAATCATGTAAAATTAATACCTACTATGGAAGTTGTTAGTCAAGAATTAATTACTGAATTCACAAATATTGGCTTAGGAATCGGTTTTGTAATTATTGATTTAGCAAAAAGAAATTTTAAAACATTAAAAGAATTAGAAATCAATAAAAAAATACCAAATATCAATATCTATTTGGCAACAAATAAGTCTGTTTCTCTAACATTCGCTAGTAAAACATTTATTCAGTATTTAAAGTAAATACTGACTATTTTATCATCCATTCAAAAAGGAGATAGTGATACAAAATCTATCATTACCTCCTTTTTCGTTCCTTAATACATTTATAATTTTTCTACAAACTCTTCATCTACATGATAAGAAAGAATATCTCCTGTACGGAAAACTTCTGTTGCAATTTGACATCCCATTAAGCAAGGAATTTTAAATTCTCTTGAAAATATAGCCGAATGACACAAAACTCCCCCATTATTAACAATAAGTGCTTTTACTTTTTTTAGATACAGAACATCCTTTGAAGTTGTAACCTCACAGACTAAGATTTTATCTTTTAAATCCATCTTCGAAATATCAGTATCATTATCCTTTATCAAGATACACTCCCCAACTATTACTTTTCCATTTTTAAAAGTGGACTTCCCTTTTATTTTATTAGAATCATTATCCATTAAAATTCCTTCATATAACTGATGAAACCGATTCATAACAGTCATAATAACTTTCTTATCTGTAATGATTTTATTACAATACTTCTTCTCATGAATATTTAAAAGGACAAACCCATATTCATTCCTTTTGATAATTCTCTTCATTAAAATCTCAGGCTTTAATTTTTTATCGCAAAGATTCAGTAGTTCCTGTACATGGATATAATTTTTAAATAGATTGAATTCAATCGTAAAGTGAAAGGAATGGAAAACATATTCAAAAATAGTATCATAAATAGGAAAATAGCTGTTACTAGAATCATTACGCCACTTTTCTATATTTTGAATGGTCTTTCTATGTAATTGATCATGTAGCGCATTTCCCAAAGAACCTATTAAGTATTCGTAAGAATTAAGGATTGCATTTTTCTGAATTAGTTTCCTTAAATTTATTTTAAAATTCAGATAATCATTATCTTTTATATTATGACAAATCATAGAAGATAACTCTTTCATTTCTTTTGAAAGTTGATAAGATTCTTGAATATATTGATGAATATCCGAATCCGTGTGACATTTAATTGTTATTTCATCAAGAGGTGGTTGATTTCCATTAAATCCTCTCATTTGTTTTTGATTATGCGGATAATAAAGGGTAATATCTTCTGTAACTTCATTATGAATTTTTCTAGCTTTATACCTTGTAGCTCCTAGAATCCAAAGACTTCTATGAAATAAAGTCCAATTATTATTTTTAAATGAGCACCAAAATTCTGCATTTATGTAATCTACTAGCGAAAAATAAATTCTTGTAATAGGTCTTACTTGAAATAAATAAAATTGATTCTTTTGAAAGCCGAATTCTATTTCAATTTCTGCTTTGAAAATTCTTTTTAGTCTTTGTATACTTTCTTGAATGATCAAAAGTTTATCTTTAGAAAAAAAGGAATCTGCCTCTATTTGATTTCTTATGTGATATAAATGTGGTATCACAGTTCCACTGACTACTTCCTCACAAGGAGTATTGGCAACTTCTGCTAATACTTCCTTAGACCCATTACTAGGATTAATAGAAAAAGCTACTCCTGAAATGTCGGTATCAATCATTTCTTGAATCAAAACATCAAAAGTAAACTCTTTCATCATTTTATTTTCCACTAAATATTCCATTACAGAATCCGAAAACTGAGATACCCAACACCTTTTGATATGAGAAATCAAAGAATCGATTTTAGTATTAGCATACGATTCAAATTGCCCAGCAAAAGAATAGGAATCACTATCTTCAATAGAAGCACTAGATCTAACAATTACGTTCTCATAGTTATTCTTTTTAAAATAATCCAATAATTCTTTTTCGAAAGGAAGAATTCCCTTCATAATACGTTCTCTTATCGTATTTCTATCATCCTGTAAAGAAATATGATTGAAACTTAAAAATTTTAAAAAGTTCTCATAAGGAAGAATAAATCCCCTTGCGATAGGAAAATCATGATATAACTGATTCAGTCTCCCGGCTTTCCCATGAATATCTTGAATACTACCTAATTCAATTATTATCATCCTATTTCAGCCTCCTAATTTCCCTCTCAACCGTTTTTTGTAAGCTTTGTTCCATGGTATATTCCGTAGAAATAATTCCACACTTTCTAGCCCCTATTCTATTTTCCTCTCGATCGTCTAAAAAAAGAATGCTCTGTGGATTTGTTTTTAAAATATTTAACGCTGCATAATAAAACTTCATGTTAGGCTTATTGACTCCTAAATCATAAGAATTAACAATACTCTCCCTATTGATATATCGATATAAATTAATTTCATCAAACCAATGATCAATTTCTCTAATATTATTCGTCCATATAGCTGATTTTACTTTCTCTTGTTGTAGCATTTCTAAGGTAGAAATTGCTTCCTTATTTAATTTATGAATTTTCAAATAAATTTCTGAGATTTTCTGTTTTGCATATTCTAAAAGACAAGGATCCATTTCTCGATTCCGATTGAGATAGACTCGTAACAAAAACAATTCCTCTTCTGTTAATACTGATAAGTCCCAATAAGCGAGAACACCACCTAAATCAAAAGCAACGACCTCTACTTCTCTTTTTATAAAACATTCCTCCTCTCATCATCATTTTAATAAAAAAAGAGAATTTATATCAAAAAAGTAAAAATAATATTTAAATGTTACCTGTAATATGTTATACTTTTATGCATGAAGAAAGTATCTCAAGAAAAAATGATTGAATTATTAAAAAACAAGGGAAATAAAACCTATAAAGAACTAGCGGAACAAACTGGATATCATCCCAAATCTTTAATTCGCTTAAATAGGAAATTAACAAAAGAGAATTATATACCCAAAAACAAAAAAATTGATTTCCAAACAGAAATCATAAACGACTATCTTAAAAGTAATTATAAATCTTATAAAGACTTCTATTTAAACGAACTGAAATATCGAATAAGCTACTCTTCTCTCTGTAAAATATTAAGTAATTTCAAAGTAGAAGAAGAAATTGTCTTTATCAAAAAAATAAAACAAAAAGGAAATTATTACTTTGAAGTAATTGATTATAAAACAGAAACAATGTTATTCAATTTTACTAGTTTAAAAAATGATAGGAAAAGTTTTCAAAAAATATTTTATTTCATTCTAAGTAATTATGGAGCTCCTCAAAATATTTCTTTTGTTAATTTTTTTACTAACACTCCATTAGAAGTACAATATTTAGCAAATAAGTATTCCGTAAAAATACTTCCCTTTAAGTCTATCTATAAAAATGTGAAAAGATCAGAAAATAAAAAACGAATCCATTATAAAAAAGCAAATATTGATTACAAAGATTTTTATCATTTGAAAATAAGAAAAACAATTGCGGATAATATGATTCAATTTGAAAACATTAGATATCGAATAGAAACAAAAAACAAAATACAAAAAAATGAAATCGTTACCCTATTTTATAATGATACGAAGGAGGATTTATTTATCAAATATAAAAATAAGACATATCATTTAACCATTTATAAAAAAATAAAATCCAAAAAAGGAAATTCAAAATATCATTAATTTTAAAGAGAAAACCTCTTGACAATCAAATCAAGAGGTTTCTTGTTTAGTGGAAAAAAGAGAAAGAATGTCTCCCTTATATTTCTAACTTTCTACTCATCGATAGGAATAGACAAATTTATGAATTTCTAAAAGTTTTTCGGATTGATCATATTTCATAGCGTAAATCTCATAATCTCCGGAAGCTTCTGGAATAGTATTATATTGATTTGTTGATTGATTATAGATAGAAAAATAAGTATCTGAATTAGAACGAAAAGAAGATGGGAGAAATATCGTTAGCAATGACTTTATTTCAGTACTTAAAATCCAATTATCACTATTCTCAATACTATTTACAAGATTTCGCACATCCTGTTTATCATAATATACGCTGACAACTGTATACTCTAATTTGTCACCATTATTCCAATCTTGGATATGTAATTCTCCATGTTCTGGAAGTTCTACATCAATCATATCTCGATAGGCATCTAGCTTACTATAGTCTTCACTATATGTGGGAAACCTACAAAAAGAACCATAAATCAATAATAAAAATCCAATGATGAAGCCAGCTACAATATTTTTAGTACATTTAAATCCTGCCTTCTTATATTTAAAACCTAGTAAGATAGAAAGAATAGGAATTGGTAACAAACACCAGAAAATCCACATATCCTTCACAAAATCAAAACCATGTCGGTGATTCATTTCATTTACCATAAATACAATGATTAAAGCACCCCACAAACTTACTATCGTCAAAACAAATAAGAGAAGCATTCCTGTTTTTATAACTTTAGAATGCAGATTGGCACTAAGATTCGTAGCAGTTTCTAACTCTTTTTTATCTACCCCTATTCGAGAATCGATAGAATTTGTCTTTTTTCTAGAAGAAGATTCTTTCTTGATAGATTGAGCTCTATTTCGATTGATTTCATGGACACCTAAAGTAATTAGAAAGGAAATTCCAAACCATAATAATACTAACAAAATATCAATAGAAAAAATGTCACCCAATGTAAGAGAATCCCCTCCCTCATCTAGTATCATAGAAAGAAAAGAAAGAAAAACCAAAACAATAGATGGAATCCCAAACAATCTTAAGAAAAACTTTGATTTTAAAATTTCATACTCTTTTTCATTTCTTTGATTCATTAAAAATCCACCTCACTCAATTTTTATTTACATTGATTGTATCAAATCAACAAGGATATCTCAACAACTATCATGATAAATCAAAAATCTAGAAATATATAAAATTTCTAATCATGGTATAAAAATCATCAATTAATAAATCTTGTAGAAAATAATAATTTAAATTATAATATACAAACGAGGTGGGACTATGATTATAATTGATAAATTATCGGCAAACGCTGACATAAAAGCAATCATTCTTGATATTGATGGAACAATTACTCGTTGGAAAGATATTCCAAGTTTTTTAGAAAAATCACTTAATATTCTTGGAATCCCATACACAGACGAAGCTCTTATAGGATTGTTTCGATCAATGAAAGAAAGAGAGTATCACGCTATCATTACAGGAGAAGCAGATGAACAAATTTATAGTATGTTACTAGAAAAAAATATAAGTTCTTTACGTGAATACGGTTCTTCAGGAGAAAAATTAAAAAATGTCATGTTCGAGTTAGAAGCGTCAGAAACCTATATCAGTGAGGAAGTACCAGAAGAACTTCAACAATTATCTGAAAATTATCAATTATATGCTTATAGTAATTGGTTCCAAAATCAAGCATTAAAAAAACTAGATTGGCATAATCTCACAAAGTATTTTTGTGCCATTCACTCTTCAGAAAACAATTATCTTAAATTTGTCAAAGTCGGATTTGATTGGTTATTAAAAAGATATCAATTAGACCCATCAGAAACAGTACATATCGGAGACTCAAAAGTAGATATCATCCCAAGTCATAAAGCAGGAATACACTCAATCTACTTAGATTATACAATCAATTCAGAAGAAGATATTACTGAGGAAAAAGAAAAATTAATCTCAACTGCTGATGCCAGTATTACAGAATTTAGGGATATTAGAAGTGTATTAACTAAAAAAATGTAATCTCGTAAGACTACACATTTCTTTAACTAATCATACAAAGGGAATATTTTAGATAACTGTTTCAGCTTGTCCTGAAATATTTCAGATTCTGTTCTATCATCATCCTTTACTCCTAATAATTCTTCCAGATTACAACCTTCTAGATATTTTGCTATTTTGTAAAAATCATACTGATATTGATTTGAAAGTTGCCTCATTAATTCTAAATATTTTTGATACTCCTCATTATTCTTTTTATATTCATATTTAATAAAACTATTTACTTCTACAATATACTCTGGTTTCATTTCTTCTTCCGGAATCGCATACTCTGGAATTGGAATATCAAAAGAATCAAAAGGAGCCTCCTCTAAATTATAGAATCCATACCCCATTCTATTTCTTAAAATATCACCTGGAATGTTTGCTGTCATATAGGCAATATATTCATCTAAATGATTCATGGACACACGATATCTTTTAAAATAATATTCTGCTGATTCGCTATATCGAAAGAAATGAATATAGGAAGTACCATCTTCGTAATGATGGGTGTTTTGCCCTTTTACTACTGCACACCTTTCCTTAGAACCTTGATACATATTTGTAATTTCTCTAGCAGATATAATTCGATATACTCTCATAACTATCACCACCCAGTAAAGCTCACTTTTAGTCCAATATTATACCACAAAATGTTCAACTTTCTATACCTTCATAAAAATTATTTCAACTTTTATATTATTATAAAATCACGTTTCAATAAAAAAGATGATATTTAGATTATTTCTATTATCATCTTTTACTTTTTACCAAGACTCAGCACTAAATATCACTTCATTTGTTTGTTCATTATAGGCAGCTAATAAAAATTTTCCATGATTACAATATCCTGAATTATCACATTCCCCTTCTACTAAATATATCGTATAATCTTCCTCATTTTTCAAGTATGCAGGTGTATAAGCAAATGCGCCAGATAACAAACCATTCTTTTCTGTATACTCTTTTTTATGACCAATCCAGATTGCTTGTTTCTTATAATTTTCATTAAACTTTTCTGGTGTCATATTTCTATCAATATAATATAAAACATAATTCGTTCCACCCTGTAATATGCCAGGAGCATAGTAAAATTCAATATTTTCTACATCATCTGGAATTTTCTTAGGAAATACTTTGGTAAGTTCAGATCCACCAACATAATGTTTATAATATTTTATATTTGTTACGGGATTTACTGATTCTAATAAACAAATCGTGAATATCGCAATAAAATAATAATAAATTAACAACCATGATAAAACTCCTGCAATTGCTTTAAAAACAAATCGTTTTTGTTTCTTATCTCCAAAGTAATAGCACAATAATGTAATTATTAAAAACAATAGAAAGGGAAAATAACTTACTGCTAGTATTATGAATAAATCTTTATTAAGAGGTAAACCGATAGATGTATAAGCTAATATACATCCGACAAGAAAAGTAATAATACTCATGATTAAGGGAAATCTTATTTTTTTAAATTTACTAATACTTTTTTCATCATACACGATGTTCTCATTATTTGAACTACTAATACCATTTCTTTTAAATAGTATATGTCGTGTAATGATGATGGAAATATCAAGCCAAACTAGTAAAAGAAATGAATCTACTGGAATGATAAAAAATAACAAATCTAAAATATCTTCTATTACAAGAAATGATAATAAAATCCATAGAATAGAGGGAATCCAAAATATTTTCTTAAAAAGCCCCGATTGAAAAGTATTTACTTTTCCTGCATCCTTATTGTCTAAATTATTAATCGTTATATTTCCAGATTTTATACCTAACTGATATGCGATTACTATTAAACCAATAAAAATAGTAAAGAAAATAACAATGCCCAAATTAATCACCCCTTTAAATAAAAAATTATTTGCTTGTATTGTACCATGAATCATTTTTTTTAAATTAAAAATTCACTTTGTATACAGGTAGTTTACATATCTCAATCAAACTTTTATATTTTTTTCATTATCTCGATATTCCGATTGAAATATCCATTTTTATAATAAAATCTTTGAGCATTCTCATTATAAGCAAAAACATCAATTAAAACACCCTTACATCCAACTTCCTTAAAATAACTCTCCATTTTATTTAATAATTGCTTCCCAATACCATTTGAACGATATTTATTGGATACTATCAATTCAATTACTCGGCCTCTTTTTGGAGCAGAAAAATCGTAAGTTTTTTCATCTTCATTATTAATAACGCCAATAATAAGACCAATAATCGATTCTTCCTCTTTTGCCAAAAATATTTTCCCTTCATATTGATTTACTTCATCCATGATTTTTTCAAAATATTTTTCTCTATATTCATTTGTTAAGATATTATATTTCTCTTTATCTATCTCCACTATATATTTTTGTAATTCAACAAGCAAGTCTTTGATGTGATTGTCATACTGACTAGAATAATCTATTATTTCCATAGTTATCACCCAAATTAATTATACTATATTTTAAGCGAGCTTCCTATATAACAATTGATTTCCCTTAAATTTCTAAAATATTCAAAATAGAATCAGATAAAAATCAAAAAACTACACTTTCATTTTAATCAAAGTGTAGTCTATTATTACTATAATGATAATTCTGTTAGTAAACAATTCACATTTTTAAACACAGATTTTTTATTTTGTATTCTTCTTTTGAATTTGAACAAACTGATCTGAGTCTAAACCTAAAGCTTGTGCTATTTGTGAGATTTTATCTTCCATATTTTTTCTAGCTAAATAATTTGTTAATACTATCTCAATTTCTGGAATATATGGCATCAGTTTTTCACTATAACGATCCGTAGATAATTTGACACAAGGTTCATAATCAATGACTTCTTGTCCAGAATAATCCAATACCTTGGCATACTCCTGTTCAACATAAGCACATCCTAAAGTTTCCTTTTTTGAACTCCCTGGTTCTACTTTGAATACTGAAAAGGATGTACCAGCGCTAGCGCACCGATTTTGTATAAGTAAGTGTCCAAGATTCATATTTTCTCTCCCCCTAAAAAATATTACCTTATTTTAACACACTTTCATAGAAATATCAAACAATTTTTCTGTTACATAAAGTTTGATTAATTTTTATTATATTTCATAATTTTGGGGAAACAGGTAACTTGGTAATCGGGACATTCAAAACAATAAGAATAAGAATCAACTGGGACATCCTCTTTCCTAATAATCAAAAAACCATTTTTCTCAAACAAAATTGGATTTTTGGCATTTAAAATTATATTATCCGCCTTCATTTCTTTCGCTTTGGCAACTGCAAAACCTAAAAGTTTGGTACCTATATGTTGTCTTTCGTATTGTTCACTTACGGCAATTGCTTCGATAATAAAAGTACCCAAAATTTCACTGCAAGTAATAGCGGCAACAAGAGCGCTTTCATCTTCAATAATATATGAAAAAATTGGTGGATTTTCAAATTGTTTTGACACCTCTATACCACGAGAAGCATAAAATGGGATTAATTTATCGTGATCTTTATATTCAACTATATTCATTTCTTATTCTCTCCTATTCATCATCTATGTAATATGATATCTATTAATTTCTTCATCAAAATTCATTCTGCTCCTCCTAAATATTCTTAATTATAATAATATTATCTTTATTATAACAAATTATCATATAATGCTATAGAAAAATTTCAACCATTTTCTAAATAAATTAGTGTATAATAAAAATATAAATCATTTAAGGAGGAGAAGTTTATGTATGAATTTGCAGGTAGATTCAATCGAGAAGATTTGATTATTAAAGAATTTAATGATTGGGTTTTATTATTAAGACCAGTACCAGTTACTCTAGGAAGTTGTATTATTCTTTTAAAAAGAGAATGCCCTTCTTTGGCAGAGGTAACCAAAGAAGAAATGGCAGAATTTAGTGAAGTTTGTAAACTTTTTGAAGAAAGATGCAAAACATTATATGGGGCAGTAAAATTTAATTATCATGCGAATATGATGAAGGAAAATTTCGTTCACTTTCACGCGATTCCTAGATATGACAAAGAAATCCAACGATATAATCTTACATGGATTGATAAAGAATGGCCTACAGGAGTAGCAATGTATAAAACGGGAGTATCAGAAGAAGTATTACAAGAAATAAAAAAGGATTTTAAGGAAAAATAAAATGGAACGAACTTATGTAGAAAATTGGCTAAGTCAACTAAAAGAATATTGGTTTCAAAAAAAACCAGAAAAGGCATCCTCACTTTTTCAAAAAACAACACTTTATCAAGAAACTCCTTTTACAAAACCCTACACTACATTTGAAGAAATCAAAAAAGAATGGGAACATATTAAAAATCAAGATATTAAAGAAATAGACTTTAAGATTCTAGCAATAGAAGGAAAAACTGCCATTGTAGAGTGGAATTTTCAAAGGGATGTTAAAGAATTTAACGGAATCTATGAAATTAAATTTAATCAAAACGGAGATTGTATTTCTTTTAGAAGTTGGGAAATGGAAAAACTATAGAGTAGAAAAAACACTCTATAGTTTTTTTGTTGATAATTACTAAATTCACTCTTAATCTAATGATTCTTTTCATTTTCTATAAAATATGCATAATACTCCTCAAAAGTAATATCATGCTCATAAATATAAGTAGCTATTTCTAATCCTACGTAACGATAATGCCATGGCTCATAATTTACTCCTGTAAGAAGTTCTTTTTCCTTTGGATATCTTAAAATAAATCCATATTTATAGGCATTTTCCTTCATCCATGTAAACTCTTTTGAATATTCGAATTTTCCAATTGCATATCTTTTCTCAACACCTACATCTAATGATAATCCAGAATGATGTTCTGAATATCCTAGACGAGCAGCCCATTTTTCTGCTTCATCAAAGCCATATTGATTTTTATAATTATTATATATTGCTTCTTGAGTTTCATAACTACGATAAGCAGAATTATTACGAATATGATAACCTTCTCTTTCTGCATCATCCACTAATTGTTTAAAGGACCCATAAGCAATCCGATTCAATTGATCACCATTTTGATTATCATAACTTGGATCCATTACTACTAAGTCATCAGAAAAGTTTTCTTTATCTAAATAATAATATTTATTAATAAGCAAAGAGGTTCCCTTCGTTGAATCACAAGGCACTGTATTTGTATAAAATGGAAAATCTATATTAGCATTTACATCACGAATTACCTCTTCTACAGAAACATCATGAATTTTCTGATAAGAAAGATATCGATCCAAACGATTAGATAAATAAAATTCACTTTTTACAATACTAACCAATTCTTCGGAATATGATTGATCAATTCCTTCATTCACCAATAATATAGCATCTGAAATAAGTTCCCTTGATAATCGATTTTCTTTAATATAAGATAAATAAAGAAATAGGTTATTAGATTGATAATTTTCCGATTGTAATATATCTTGTATTGAATCAAAATAATCTAGCTTTAGTAGTTTTTTTCTTTGTTCAACTGAAAGTTCTTTGTAAATTGTAGTAATGTCTTCTTCTTGATATCCAAGTTGAGAAAATTTTCTTTTTTCTACAAATGTTAAAATTTGATTTCTATTTAGATAACTAAATAATGTTACAAACACAAAAATTAAGGTGATACCTAAAAATATTTTACCTCGTTTTTTCATAATTTTCTCCTCTTCTTTGTATTTATAACAAACACTATCTGCAGCTCATACGCATTTTGCAAAATTACGTTGTTACCAAAATTAATAATTTTTATAGTACAATATCAACGCCATTCATTCCATCATAGATGTTCGAGATCCTGCACTGAAGTCAAATACCTTCTAATATCCAGTTATTGAAAAAGTATAATCTTTACTCTTAACTAGTGTTGTAGCAATAGTATCATGTTGATAGCTTGCTAAACATCATAAGTTGAAATACCTAATAGTAGTGCCATTCTTAGTGTAAATATACTAATCTTTTTTATTTAAACTTACCTCTTTTCCTCCACAATAATACAAATTGGAAATTTTTGGGAGGACTTGTTAAGTCCATACCTAAAAAAAAGAAGATGGACTTAATAAGTCCCCTTACAAAACACAAATATTAGAAAGACTTCTAGAATCCCTTTGGAGAATTTTGTTTCCTCATTGATTCATGACATCATCTTTCTTTTTCGCTTCCAACAATTCTTCTACTGATACTCATTTACTTATGAACTTAACAAAAAATATATCTGGTATACTAAAGTCCCATTTAGAAATAGATTTTCCAGATATTCCAAGAAGAATTCCCAATTGATTTTAACTATAGCCTTGTTCCCTTCTACATTTTGCAATAAATTGCCCTATCTCTTTTGCATCCATATCTTAAAACCTCCAACAAAAAAAGGACTAGTAAAAACAATAAAGTCTCTACTAGCCCTTTACAGATTCAGTATAACACAACACTTTCTAATTGAAAATACCTTCCTACGATTTTTATGAATACTCCTTTTTTATAATTTTTCCTTTGTTATACTCATTCTTATACCATTTCGCAAAGAGTTCTGTCGCAGAAGTACGACCATCTTCTCTTGTCTTTCTTTCATAGTCAGTCATCTCGGCTAAAGTTTTAGAACAATTTTTTGGAATAAATAATCTCCATAAATTGGATTTAGCTTTTTCCGTATGTTCTCCCCTAGGAGTATCTGCCAAACTACCCTCACTAACCCCATAAAAAGTATAAAAGTCTTTTCCATCATAAAACGTTAAACAATCAACAAACCGACAAGTCCTATCCGAAACGTTCTCCATGACCTTTAATAAAGAATCAATATCAGAACTAACTCCACTTCGTTTCGCAAAAGCTCCTGGATACCCAGGATTTCCAGGATAATGATCAATATAAAATCCACTATCTGCGACAAAGCAAGGTTTTCCTAAGATAGAATAGGCTTCCTCTGCTTTCGTTCTTGATATTTTCTCAATATCATTAATTTCGGGTTCAAAAAGATCTTGTATAAAATAATCTAGTTCTAAGCCCTCTTCTTCAAAATGTTCCTTTACTGCAATATATTTTTTAGAATTACTAGTTACATAAGTTAATCGTTCCATCTTACATTTCCCCCTTAAATGAATAAATTTTTTTGATAATCTTAGGATTATATTCTGGCTGTGTTAAATCTATATTTTTGTCCTCTGCAACCTTTTTAGATAAAAAGTACATTTGTAACATTAAATAATATTCCCTCCAGAAAATATCGTCATTTAAATCCTCTGTATCAAAAACCGATAGATTAGAATATTCTTCCCCAATTAAATCAATTAAGATTGAATCCAGCTCTTTTCTTCCATGAGTCAAATAGATGCATTTACTTTCTGGATTTTGAAATAATAAATTACTTCTTCCATGACAAAACGAACCTTTATCATGTAAAACAGGAATACAAGCACCAGACTCTACCAAGTTAGATTCTAATACACTACTAGATACTCTTGTTTCATAACCTGTCATAATTTGAATTAGACTTGTATCTTTAAAATCAACGGGTAAACACTCTACCTTCTCTTGACTTCGAAGTAACAAATCATGGATTTTTTCATTGATATCCCGAAGCTCTTTTGAACTCAGTTCTAGTCTTAATGACGTTGTTGCATCTAATAAAAGTGTAATTGGTGCTAAGCTAGAGGCAAGAGAAATAAAGCTTTTTTCTTTCTCATAGAGTTCATTCTTCCATGAAACCGTAAAATCTCCCAAAGAATTTCCCTCTTCACATAAAAGATACTTATTTCCTTGAAAATCAGCAAGTGCCTCTTTAACCCCATTAGTTCTCCCACTCGCAGAGATTACAATTAAATTTGAAAACATTTCTCGATTTTCCTTATAAAAATAATCTCTTGGTTCGATTACTTCCGTAATAATCCCACTAAATTTTATTCTTTCTAAAATAAGTTGCAAATAATAGGCAACAACCTTCGATCCACCAGTTGCCATAATTAACGTTGGCTTACCATCAACAATTAAACCATAAATCATTTCACGAATTTCTTCTACTTTTGTAAAATCAGGATGATTGACCGCCATGATTCTCTCTTCTAACTTTGAAAAATTAATACTGGTTGGTTCTGTAAAATTATGTTTTATCATTTAAAAACCTCTCTTTCAATATCATCATACAAAAAGAAGAGGCAATATATCTGTCAGTTAGAAAAATTTTCTAATAATTGAATCGACTCAATTCGATTAATATAAAAATGTCTAATTTCATCTCGCAATTCACAATAGGCAGCAACACCCCATTCGTCTCCAAATAGAATTAATTCATAAGGATGAATGATTCTAGAAGTTAAGGTATTTCCTTTCGAATAATAATGAATTTTACATTTACAATTCTCTTTAATCCCTCTACTCACAATATTGAATATTTCTTTATTTTCAACACGAATCGGATTCGGTGAGATAAATCGTTTCGGAACATGAATATTTTGATTTAATACATAACCTCCATAAGGACCCTTGATTGTATCAATATAAATTCCTGCTTTTTCAATCTCATCTTTATAAACACGAATCATTCTTGGAGATACCTCTAATAATTCTGATAATTCCTGAATATTATACTTTCTACCACTACTTAAGTATTCAATCATCGTTAATACGTTACTAACCTTTGACATTAGAATCACCTCTGAAAGATTTCTTTCTGATTTCTTAGTTATTATACTCTAATTGCTTGAGTAAGTAAATTTAAAAAGAAATTTCTTCCTATTTCTATGATAAGTAGTTTAATAATTCACTAAATTCCTGATAACCACTTTCAGAGTTCAAATGACCTCCACCAGGAATCATAATTTGATTTGTCGTAATGGTATCTGCAAATTCTTTTTCAACGCTTTGTTTTACATAAGGATCATTATCAGAATAAAAACAAACAATATCATCACAGTAGTTTTTTACCTCGTTTAGATTTTCTAAATACATACTTTTATTCACGGTATCGTATTCTTCATCAATCCCCAAGTAATTGTTAAAACCACAAACGAAGACGCATCGCTTTACTTTCAATTTATTTTTAATTAAAAACTTTGAAATAAAGACTGGTGCAATTGAATGGGCAAAGATTACTGTATTTTCATTGATCAATCCAGCTTCTACATAACAAGTTAAGAGTTTTGACCATGATTATAGGAATAAAGTAAAGCTTCTAAATCTTGTTCAAAATCCTCTGGATTAATTTTCCAAGTTCCCATTCCTAATTCAAAAATATCTTCTTTTCTCATAATTATCTCCATCTCCTTTTATATTCCATTTTGGTGGATAGATATACTCTATCTTTCCTTTTTTAGGAATGTATTTCTTTTTTATCTTTACTCGATTTGATTTTAACTCAGGAAAATAAACTCTACAATACTTATCTAATTCACAAAAAATATTTTGACAATCAATTAGTTGAAGAGAACGATTTCCGATTCTTTTAAAATCGAATCCTAACCGAAGAAACTCTTCTTCTTGATGTTCATACATATAACGAATAATTTCTTCATTCGAGAGTCCTCCTTTATCAATAAAACACTTTTTAATCCCTCTCTCAGATCCTGGTCCCGCTACCGTAAATTCATTTTCTTCCCAAGATACAATATCGCTATAATTAATGTCTGTTACAAGCTGATAAGCCATAAAGTTTCCAATAAGAGGATATCTTTTTAGAATATGAAAGGCATCTTTCATCGTTTTAGCATTTAATAATTCTAAATGTGCTTGATCTATTTTAAAGATATGTTCTAATAACGCTAGATGATTGTCATGTTTTCGATCATATCCATAAGCTTTAGTTGCACAACTAATATAGGCATCATTGTAAATTTTGATTCCTTTTGAAATCGCCGTCTCTAGAATAGATGAATACTTTTTTATAGAGAATGTTTTTAAGGTAATCTCACCTAACTCCTGTTCAAGTAATTGCCAAGTACTTTCTTTATTAAAGAACTTAAATAGTAAAATACGAAATAGCATATCTTCTTTAGAATAAACCTTTCCATTATAAATTACATTTTTTAATAAATACTGACTTACTCGATCATTCACTCGGTAACTATTACAAAATTTATATTGCTTTAGGATAGGGTCTTTCGTCCAAGGGGGAGATTGTCCTTCTTGCTTCCTAATAAATATATTTTGTCTCTCCCATGCAAAATACCAATAGAGGTCATACACTTCTTGCCGCTTCTTCAGAACTCTCCCTCCCTTCTACCCACTTTCATTATAGCACAGTTTCTCCATTTTTAATGAAATCTTAATAGAAAAATGTTATAATCGAACTAGGAGTTGATATTATGGAAAAGTCACTATTTGACAATGGTTTTTTTGAATTTATTCAAACAGAAGAGACCTTTTTAATCGAAGGAAAGGAAAAAACAGTAAAAAGAAATATGGTGAGACGCCCTCCAGGAATCCGCGCTTTAATCGTAGATGAAGAGAATATGAAAATTCTCTTATCTCGAGAATTTCGCTATGAACTAAATGGCTGGGATTACCGATTACCAGGAGGAAAAGTATTTGATTCCTTAGATGATTATAAAAAATCAATTCAAGAAGATACCGTTCTAGAACATGTAGAAAAAACAGTACCAAAAGAAGTCATGGAAGAAGTTGGCGTAATTGTAAAAAACCCAAAACTTCTGAAAATCTCTCATGATGGTGCTGGTGTTATTTGGGATCTTTATTATTATGAAATCACAGATTATGAAGTTAGTAAAGATGGTCCTAAATTAGAAGAGGATGAAGTCATCGAAGGATTTGTTTGGAAAGATTATGAAGAAATTATCGATTTATGCATTCAAGGAGAAATTCACGAAGAAAGAACCGTTGGCGTCCTTACTCCTTATATCCTAAGTAAAAAGAAAAAATAAAACAAAAAAACAATGGTAGATTGAACCATTGTTTTTGTATGTAACTTTATTTATTTAAGATTGCATCAATCGGTCTCATTTTAGAAATTCGAAGTAGTGGTAAAATACTAGAAATAAAAGTAACCGCAAATACTAAGAAATAAATAACAACAAATTGTCGAATACCTACAATAAATGGTGTTGTTAACATTCCCGCTAGTTTTGTCATAATATAAGAATTCATAAAATTCGATACTACTACAAGTAAGATAGAGGCAATTGTTCCAGAGATAACAGAAAGACAAAAAGCTTCCCATAAGAAAATTTTCATTACATCGAGACTTCTAGAACCAAGTGCTCTTAACACACCAATTTCTTTTTTTCGATAACTAATACTATTAAACATAAAGTTAATAATTAAAAATGCTGTAAATACAATAAAGACCATCCCTACATAAGAAGCTAGTGTTTTAATTGAATCAAAGAACATCTTTTCATAAGCCATTGTACCACTATAAGTAGATTTTATAGCCAATTCCGTTTCAATAGGAAACATACTAGACAATTTTTTAAATTCTGATTTGCTAGTCATCGGATATAAAACACTAGATTTTTCTATCGGCTGTTGGATATATTCACCTAATAGCTGATTCGAGAAGTAATTATTATCACCATAGTAATCTGAAGACATTTCTTCATAATATACACCGATAACAGTCAAATTATTATATTCTTTAACAAAATCCTGATTCATTGTTTGATAATTAACTCTAAAAGTAGCACTCTGACCAATTACATTCTTTTCACTAATATAATTTGCTAGAAAACGTTTTGTTGCTTCATTATAATCCATATTATAATTTTGACTTGTATAATTATACAAATCATCGCCATAGCTTCCCGTTGGATCAATTTGTCTCATAGAAAGAATGATTTCATTCTCATTTAATTGACTAGTTTTTTTCCATCCAGTTCCATCAAAATATTCTATTTCATGATTTAAAACTGTAGAGTTTGCTACAGACATAGTATAGTCACTAGGAATTTCCAATCCTGTTACATCTAAGTTTACTGCATAATTAGATTTTATAGAATTTAACTCTTCTGTTTTTAAATTCGAAATAAAACCTTCATTTACATAAATTTTGTTTAAAACATTCTCCTCATATTGGCGAGAAATAGAACTCAAATCATAATTGATAATTCCAACAATTTTAACTTCCCCTAATACACCAAAGTAATAAGTATAATTTGTATTTAAAATTTCTTCATAAGATTTTGGTTGAAAAACATAAGATTCCTTAAATTCATTCTTCACTACAATTTCATGAACTTCTACTCCCTTTTGAAGAATTAAATCTGCTGTTTGATTAGAGATTACAATTTCATTCGGTGCACTAGGATTTCTACCAGTAACACTTTCTCTCAATATCTTAGATAGATCATTCGCTACTACAATCTCAGCTTTACTCTCAGAATAAGAATCATCTTGAATATGTAAGATATTTTGAATCGTACTAGGTTCTCCCCAAGAATTTTTATCATAGTATTTATAAACTTCATAACCTTCTTGATTCACTTTTTCTTGAATATTCTTTAAGGTATCATCATCCATTGAAAGAGTAACCACGTCCTCTGCTTCTCCCTTTTTATCTCTTGATACAAAGTTCTTTTCTACTTGTAGAAATTGCTCATTTCTATCCGCTAGTAACTTCGCATGACCTACACTAAAGTCATAACTAGATAGGGTATCTGTACAACTTAAGAATCCAAGAGTTAGAACGGTAAGTAACACTGTAAATACTAGTTTTACTTTTTTATGCTTTAGACTCCCAATTCCTAGTTTAAAACTATCTTTCAGTGGCAAATGAGATTTTACTGTCTGATAATGATTTTCTTCATCACCATTTTCCTCAATTTTCTTAGAGTCTTTTACGACTTTTCCATCTTTAATCTCAATAATTCGGTCACCATATTCATGAGCATATTCTTCATCGTGTGAAACGATTACTACTAGTTTTTCCTTAGAAATCTTCTTTAAAAGTTCCATTACCTGGCGCCCAGTTTTACTATCTAGGTTTCCAGTAGGCTCATCTGCTAAAATAATTTTCGGTTGTTTAATTAAGGCACGTGCAATCGCTACTCTTTGCTTTTGTCCTCCAGATAATTCATTTACTTTTCGTTTCTTTAATTCTGTTAATTCCAACTTATCTAATAGTTGATTAATTTCTTTATCATTTACTTCTTTCTGTTGAAGTTGTAAGGCAAGGACAATATTTTGATAGACATCATAATCTTCCAAAATGTTGAACTCTTGAAAGATAAATCCTACATAGGTATTTCGATAAGAATCAAAATCTGCCTGTGTAAAAGATTTACTGCTTTTTCCAAGAATTAACATATCTCCAGAATCATACTTATCCAGTCCCCCTAGAACATTTAATAAAGTTGATTTACCAGATCCACTCTTTCCTAGAATAAAAGTCATTCCTTGATTTCCGAGAGTTAACGAAACTCCATCTAAGGCTTTGGTACTTTTACTCCTTTTCGATTTATACGTCTTATGTACGTCTTTTAGTTCTATCATTTTTTCACTCCCAATTTTCTTTATTACTACCATTATACTAAATAAAAGGAACATTTACTATCTTTTTGTTCCTTTTATTTTTCATAATTTTTTTCACTTACAATTTGATCCAAGTTTGCATTCCCTTTTTTGAAATAGAAAAGGGTTTCAATCTTTCAATTTGATCAATTCTAATTAGAGTTCCATATCTACTCTTTTCTTTCTGCTTCCAGAATGCTTCCTCTACACATAATTCCTTTTCATATTTTTTTCTAATTTCAGAAATTGGAGTTTCCTCTAAATCAAAAAATAAAATTTCTTTGATTGTAAAAAAAGCTAAAACCTTTCCCCCTGATTTCTTAACTAGAACAATGTCCCCTAATTCTATTTTTTCATAGGGCGCAATTTTATTTTTACTAAATCTAGACTCAATTGTCTTTTTCCCATCTAGCATATAAGTGAGATAGGGTTCTGTAAAAATTCCAAGATGCATGTTTTTTGATTCTAAAAATTGAAATTGTTCTCCCGAAAGTTGTTCTTTTAAATTCAAAAGGATTTGTTCCTTTAAATTCTTGGAATTCATAAAATTTAAGCTTCCTCTTTTGTAAATCTCCATTGTTTAAAATAAGTACATTTGTTTTCGCTATTTAAAGAAATTTGAAATACACCATCAATCTGTTGCTTTTTATTAGTGGCTGTCATTGTTCTAGTCATTTGAAAGTTAATGATACAAAACTTCTCATCAAACGCAATTACTTCAAATTGATAATCAATATCTTTTTGATTAGTAGCAACAACATTCCATAAAGCAGTTACCTCTTCAAAATTTTTACAAGGTTCATCGATTGGATTTTCATAATAAACTACTTCTTTATCAAGTGTTTCTAATGTTTTCTCCCAATCTAAGTTCTTCCAAGATTCTAAAAATTCTCTTGTCCAAGTTTCATAATTATTTTTCATAATATCTTCCTTTCTCATATACTTATATTATTATATTTACTGTTTCTTTTCAATATATATTTTTTTAAACTTTAGAATAGATGCAGTTAACATAAAGATACTGAGTGCGATGAGTAAAATTGATAAGAATAAATTATCTTTTCTTACGATAATACCTAAAATAAAGATTCCTAAGATTACTACACTAAAGAACAGTATAATCAAAATAATTAGTGGATACCTAATCCAATTACTTATCTTTTTGTTCTTGCTAACTTCAATGGCGCCTTCCATAGTCAGTTCTATTAAAAATTCAAATAATAAATCCATCACATATACCCCCTTTAATTCTTTATAGGTTACTTAAAATTGCTTGACTAATCCATTTTTGAATTTCTAATTTTTCTTTTCCAATCAAAACAGAATCTACTTCCATATCATCTACTAGAACTTTTCCTGATAGAATGTCATAAGTAACACATGCTGTTTCTTTGATTTCGAGAGTAGCCTTTTTTAACTGAATTTCTGGAATCACAAAATAACCAAGAAATTCACTTCCTACATTTGCTTCCTTACAGAAAAATTCATGGCCACAATAATGACAAAGATGTTTTCTATGAGGAGTAATCGCAAAAAGAGAATTATCATTATGAAGATGTCCGCAATGAGAACAAATTGCCTTTTCTAATTTGATTCCATTTAGCTTTGCTAGAAACAAACCGATAAAATTTTGTGGTTCTATAAGAGAATCTCCGATAGAAAAAACACCAGGGACTTCTTTTCCATTCATTAATATCTGAAAAGATTTACTTTTCAATAAATTAGGAAATATAATTTTAATTGATTGTACCTCTGATGACTCAAATCTGCTTTTTTTATCAAAGAGAGATTTATTAGGAGAAAGACATTCCTTAAGTTTTGTTCCATTTTTATCAGAAGCCTTTTCCTTATGAGTAAGACACCAATACTTTTCTTTTCCATTTCGATATTTTCCTACATATTTGATTTCACAAGCCATTCTATCAACTCCTTTCCTAACTCTTCCAAATTCGTTCATACTGAGCGATTTGTCTTTCTTTATTTACTTGCGCAGTTGGATGATAAAGAGGAATAATCCGGTAATTTTGAACCTGTATTTCAGGCATTTTTTCAATCGTTTTTGTCAAATTATCTTCAATTTTAAAATGAAAAATATGAGAAAGAGAAAGTAATGGATAGTATCCTAATGTTACAATTATTTTAGGATTTACAATCTCTATTTGCCTTTTTAAAAAGCGGGAACAACCGATCGTTGATTCTTTTAGCTGAATATTATCCCCACGATAATGATTGCCCTTTCTCGCACACATAATCGCATTCGTAACATAAATATGATTCATATCTGATTCCTTCATTTCATGATTCGTACCCTTAGAAGACTCCATCAAATATTTCGTTAACATTTTTTTAGTCATGCTTTTTTCTTCCTCTATTAGATAGTTCCAATGATTAGGAGTTTTATCAAGCAAATATTGATCATGAAATTTTTTCATTTCTTCATAAGGTCCCCAATCTTGACCAATTATCATAATATCGGCATCTACTCTTCGGTACCAGTCCGTCCAAATAGAAGGAATATTTTGATAAAACTCAGGTTCTTGATAAATGTTGATTAAAGAACAATCTTTCCCATTTTTCTTAACTAAATGACAACAATTCTTACAGTTTGACATTTCTCTAAACAACTGTTCTAATTTCTCTTGCTTATTACTTTCCATCATTTATATCCTAATAAAACTTTTTCACCCAACGAGGTTCTTCTTCTCCATGATCCTCATAGAAAAATTCTTGATAAGGAGAATCCCCTGTAAAAATTTCTAACATCTCTATAAAATCTTCTGCTACAACGGACTGTTTAATTTCTTCAATACTCATCCAAAAGTTTTCTCCTTCCTTCGACCTTGGAAGAAGTTTTCCCTCATAAGAAGAAGTCTTATAAAATAAAACTAAATATCGTTCTTCTTTTTCATAATCATACCAGTCTTTACAACCACAAGGAACTAAATTTTTCACCTTTAGTCCTGTTTCTTCAAATATTTCTCGGAAAACAGAAAGAATAATTGGTTCCCCTCTTTCAATATGTCCTCCTGGAAAAGAAACTCCATCCCAATCATTTTTATTCCGGTTTTGAACTAACACTTTTCCAGTCTTAGGATCCATAATCATACACATATTCGTCATTTTAACTTGTTCTGGTTTATGACTCATTTTACTACCTCCGTCTTCCCTAATTCCTGTTTCATAATCCATTTGATATCTTCAATTGACTTATCAATATTAAATCTCCCATTTCCAATCGGATAATAGACAGGGTAAAATTTATAAGTTTCTTTTTTAATTTTTTTCTCATAGCAGGTTTTTCTACTTTGTGAAACAGAAATTTTCTGATCTAACACAATAGAGCTCACTTGATTTCCAAAAAGAATAATAACTTTTGGTTTTAGAATTTCAAACTCTTTATATAGTAAATTTAAATATTCCTTATAAACAGAATCTGGAAGTGGTCTAGCATCAACCTGTGTACATTTTCCTAAATTCGTAATAAAGTAACGGTGTGCTTCCACATTTTGATAGACAATATCTGCAAATTCTTCCGTCCATTCGCTTCCCTTTTTTTGTTTGATTTCTAAATATAAATCTTCATCAACTAAATCGATTGCATAAAACAAATCCCAAATATTCTTTGTACCAATCCAGGGAGATTTTCTTCCTTTCCATTCTTTCGTAGAGGCAATATTCCTTCCTGTTGGATTCATAAATACAAAACAGATATCAGGGTTTTCTTCTAAACCTCCATTATAAATAGAATCAAGTTCTTTAGCTCCATATTTCTTTTGAAGTACATCATATTTTTTATTTAAATCTTTGATTTCCATACTATGATTTCACCATTCTCTTAGAACTCTCTTTTCTATTTCCTGAATTGTTTTTAAAATAAATCCAAATATTTCTTTCTTTTCAATACCTAAAGTAGCCTCTTCCTCTTCTTTTGTTAATTCACACTTAAATTTATTGATAGGAACAACAATCTGAATTGAATCTAAAGGATATCCTTTATCTAAGAAATTACTCTGCCTATTTGTAAAGTGACGATTAGATTTGTAGTCAAAAGTATAATTGTTTTCTCCGTTTACAACTGCTACTCCTTTTAAAAAATATCCATTTAATTTTCCATCTGTACCATATTGATTTACAAGATTAATATAATGTTCAATCATTTCTTGATCATTCAGTCTTTTTTCACCCACTCTACGAACATGGGTTCCTGGTTGAACCTCTTCTGGTACATTTTCAAAAAATAATCCGTCATCGATTGCAATCGTAGGAAGTTGGCTAATTTCGTAATAAGTTTTTGCTTTAATCACTGCATTTTCAATTGGATCCTTCCCCGTTTCATCCACATCAACATCTATCTCTAAATCTTTTAATGTTACAAGATTAATTCCCTTTTCTTTTAATCTTGTTCCGTAATATTTAATTTTTGCATCGTTTGTGGTTGCTAATAACACTTTCATACAATCACTCCTTAGTACTATTCTATCATTTTTTTAGACGAGGAAAAAGAATTTTCCGTATATTTCTTTATCTCTTTATAAGCGTTCTCTAATTTGTCCTCAATTCCTTTTGGACAATTACAAGGAGAAGTACTTGGTAAATAGATGGCTTCTATTTTTGTTTTCGGATAACAGTATTTGTGATACAGTTCCTGTGCCTTTCTTCCTGTTGTAAAAATCACTTTTATTTTTGTATTTTCTAAAATCTCAGTAAAATCGTTTGGTACTGGATTTTTAATAGATTGATCTTTAGAAGAGGCAATATCACAACTCTTTAAAACATCAAAAAGGGCAATATGGTGTTTCTTTAAAAATAAAATCTTTTCTTCCTTACTCTCTCCTATTTTTTCCTCATAAACTTTTTCTAAAACTTTCCAAAAACGATTTTTGGGATGACCATAATAAAAACCAACCTCTCTAGACTTCACAGATGGCATACTTCCCAAAATCAAAACTTTAGAATTTTCATCATAAATTGGTGATAGTGGATGAACTACCTGCATCTTATTCCTCCTTCAAAAAAAGAAAATGATAAAATCACTTTCTAATTATTATTTCGAATTTGATAAATTAATTGACTAGCCTCTTCTCTTTTAGAGTCAATTACCTTTTCAGTTGCTTTTGCAGATTTCATATATTCTTCCCATGTTTTCTCTCTCTGTTTTTTTTCCTCTTTCGCTTTCTCTGTTTCTGCAGCTAACTTTTTTGCTTGATTGTAGTTATCTCTATAACGCTGATGGGCAATTACTCTATTATTTTCACCTTCCTTTAATAAGCGAAGTTCCTCTTCTACAACTTCATGATAAATTTCTTTACACTTTCCTATAATTTTCAAATCTTCTACCATATTTAGAAAGTGATCTAAAGTTTCTATTTTAGAAACTCTATCAATTCCTTCTATCGGAACCTTCTCATCTGTAATTACATCATAATAAGCATTATCTCTTTCTACTGCATACAGTCCAGAAACATTTCCATAGAAAACGACTCCTCTTTCCTTATCATATAAAAATCCATCTAAAGTAAAGTCATTTACAATTTGAAAAAATACAGATTCAAATTTATAGTCCTTGTAAGGTTCTTTAAATACACCTAAAGCAGGGATATTATTCCCAGTCTCTGCTTGTGTCTCTACTAAAAGGCGATACATGCTTGCTTGATTGACATCTATTGGATGATAATCATTTTCTGACAATTTTTTTTCTTCCAGAAGACTTAACATTTCACCGAAATTGCCTTTTAATTGAATTAAAAAATATGTTTCTTTTAAATCTTGTTTATTCATCTTCTTTTCTCACTATCTTCATATAATTTAATTATTCGTCTTTCTAATCACTGTTTCTTATTCCATCAATTAATTCTTTTACTTTTTCTCTTTTTGGAGCATTTTCTATTCTTCTTTCTTCGCGCAATCGTTTTCCATTTTCTAGCTGCTGTTTCAATTTAAAATCCTCTTGTTGTTTCTTTTCATGATAATTTTTTCTATAACGGGTCACTGCTGCTTCTCTATTATTTGCTCCTTCTTGTAGCAGACGGAGTACCTCTTCTATAAACTTCAGATAAATATCTTTGTGCCCTTGAATAAATTCTAAATCTTCTATCATAGTTTCAAAATCATCTTTGGTTTCTCTTTCTGATACAGTATGAATCACTCCCCATGGAATTTTCTGTCCTGTAATGACGTCATAATAATCATCACCACTTTTCACCGCATAAAGACCATAAATATATCCGTAAAAGACAACTTTTCTTTCTTTGTCATATTCAAAGCCATCGAAGGCAAAGTCATTTATTTTTTGAAAAGAGACTGATTCAAATTGATAAGTATGATAACACTCTTCATGTACTCCTAAAGAATAAATATTTCTGCCTGTTCTCTTTTCTATATCGACCAAAATAGAATAAGTACCACTTTCTTCCCGACTGATCGAATGATATTCTTTCTCTTCTAATTGTTTTTTCTCTTGGATTGCTAAAAGATTGTTGCCCAATCCCTCTAAGTGAATTAAAAAATAATCCTCTTCTAACTCATTATGTTCCACTGATTGCTCACCTACTATTCTTCATAATATTTTTATAAATTATTTACTACTTCTAATTGTATCAATCAACTGTTTTATTTTTAATTTTTCTGATAAAATCATTGGCTTTTGCCGTCTTAGGATAACTTTATACCGTTGTTGTTTTTTATTCCTTTCTTCCTCTAATTGTTTGATTGCCTGTTCATACTTTTCCTCGTATTTTTTGGTAGCGATTCTTAGATTTTCTTCTCCTGCTTCTAATAATTTAAATTGATCTCTCATTAATTGAATATAAACATCCTCATGACCATGAATCGTTTCTAAATCATGACGCATATCCTCCAGTTGTTCAACAGTTTCTCTTTCTACATAATAAGAGATAATACTCCATGGAATCACTTCTCCTGAAACTACATCATAACATTTTCCATTCTCCATTGTCGCATAAATACCATCAATAACTCCATAAACAACAATACCATGTTCTTTATCATAGGAAAATCCATCAAGAGTAGCATTATTTGCTTTTTGAAATTTGATTGTTTTAAATCGAAAAGCAGAATATTCTTCAGGAGTAACCAATAGATTATAAACTGCACTACCAGTTTCCCCTTTTTCTACAACTAGTTTTTGATAAGATCCCGTTTCAATTTCCTCAGCAGGATGATACTCATCTTCACTTAAATTTTTTTCTTCATGAATGCTTAATACTCCTGCTCCTTTTAATTTCACAAAGTAATACTTTTCTTTCACTTCTTTATTTCTCTTGTTTAACATATTTTCTACCTCTAATCTTTCTTAGGATTCCGTTCAATCATTAAATCACTGACTGTTAAATTCAAATCATTAAAAATATTAGTAATCATAATCTCTGCGACATCTTTTGGATTCATAAATGTATGTTGTTTTTCTAATGATACATAATCCCTACTATTCTGATAAAAATCAGTATCCATTCCTCCAGGATAAACTCCAATTACTTTGACACTCGTTCCTTTATAAGCCACTTTTAAACTCTCTGTATAGCCACGTTCACCCCATTTTGTTGCACAATAAACACTTTCTTGTTGATTTCCTCTAAGAGCAGCAGAAGACATAACATTGATAATTTTTACATTGGATTCAGAAGTTGCTTGTAAAACTCTCGAAGTTAACAGAATCATTCCTTCTAATCCTTTAAAGCAACGAGTGATATCTTCCTTCTGATAGTCCTTTGGCATTTTAAAAGAAGGCTCTCCTGCATTGTTAATCAGTCCAGAAATCGTTCCCATCTTAGAAATTTCTGAAATTGTTTGTTCTACAAATAATTGATCAGATACATCTCCACAAAAAGAATAGTAATTTTCATGAAATTCTTTTTCTAACTCTTCTAATTTTTTCTTATTAAAGTCAATCGCACAAACAGTAAAACCTTTTTCTAAAAGTTGTTTCACTAAGTGATAACCAAGTCCACTCGCTCCACCACTTACAATTATAATTTCTTTCATCTTTTTCCTCCTTGAATCTCATCCTTATATTCTTTTATTTTTTCTTTTGAAATGTTTAATTCAAAAGAATTTCTTTTCTTTAAAAGCTGCTCTATTACAGAATTTTGATTAGAACAAATCATTCTTTTGGTTTCTTCCATTCCTTGATTAAATAAACTCTCTGTCGAAAAGGTATCTAAAACATCTTCTTTCGACTCTTGTCTTAAGATATCGGAAAAATGAATCAATTCTTGACTTAGGATTTCTAAAAAAGAAGAATCCGTAATCACTGTTTCTAAATATTCCCAAAGGATTTTAAGTTCATCACTATCAATCAAATTAGAATGTAAAACTGGAAGTTTCGTGCAATGATACGTTCCACTACCCAGAATAAAGATTTCAAATTCATCCTTCATTTTCAAAATCGTTAATCGAAGATGGTCTGGATTCCATTTCATAAAAGTCAAATAGGAAATAATCTCTTCCTTTTTCGTTTCTGCGTCTCTAAGAAGAATTTGATAAGGATTATCTATACTAGAAAATTGATATGGTGCCCATTCACTAAATCTATTTAAATCGTCTGAAACAGAAGAGATAAAATAACTACTATAATTTGGTTCATCTTCTCCCATATAAGTCATCCGATAAATCTTACAAGTTCCTTCTGTTGCTGTCGTAGTATCGATATGATTTCTATTATTTTTACCTTGTGCTATTCTAATCCTATTACATTCAAGCGCTTGATCTAATTTTTTAGCATGGTGTTCTGTATAAATCTCTGCTTCTCCTTTTCTTAAAGAAATATCAAAGTAAGTCTGATTCGGAATAGTTACTAAATAGTAATTTCCTACCCGAGTGATTTCATTAGAGCCAGTAAAAACTACTTTTTCTAATAATTCCTCTTCACCTAATTCAAAGGATACTAATTTTTCACTCGAAGTAAAAGTTGCTGTGTATTCTCCCTCCACCAAACGAATTTCATCCAATAATATTTTTCCTGTATCTAACATTTCAATCTGTCGACTCAGTCCATTCGTTTTCTCATAAGTTAATTCAATATGAAATCCAAAAAGGTCACTTGTTACAAAGTTGCTCACTTGATTCGTGGGTTTGATATCAAAATAGATTTGATTGATCTCATCATAAAGAAGAAGCTGCTCTGACTCCTCTTTTAATACTAGAAATCTTTCCTGGTTTAGAGGAAATACATTTTTAAGTAATGGGACTACTTTTTCCTTCTCCATAGTTGTTCTCCTTTTCCAATTATTATAACATAAAAAAAGTATTCTGGAAGAAATTTAATCCAACATACTTTTTTAACTTCTATTCTGAAAATAAAACCTTTTCTGATTTATATTGCTTAATAATGATTCCCAATACAATTCCAATCACGACAATAGTAGATAACAACATTAAGAAGATATTAATATAGTTAACTGTTCCATTCGTGATATCCGTAAATAATAAAGAGAAATTCAAGAATGGTACTAAAGAAAGTAAGGCACTACTTTCTACGTTAATCATAAAGGCAATCATTCCTGGAAAGAAAGAAATGAAGGTAAGTGGTGTTAGGGCACTTTGTGCTTCTTTAAAGGTCTTTGATTTACTAGCGACTGCAATACATAATCCACTGATTAGAAGAGAATATGCGATAATAACAATTCCTGAGAAAATTAAACTGCTAACAGGAAGCATCATTTCTACTCCTTTATAAATTTCAAACATGTTACCTGCAATTACTAAAGAAATAACCATTAAAATTAAACTGATAATCCCAGTAATTACAGAAGAAAGACTAACACTTAAGAATTTTCCAAGAATGATATCTTTACTTCGAATTGGAAAAGTAAGTAAAGTTTCCAACGTTCCACGTTCTTTTTCACCAGCTGTCGCATCCGTCGATGGATAAGTCGCTGAAACAGTAATTGCCATTAAAATGAATAAAAATGCATAATTGGTAATGTAGCTCGCAAAATAATTTTCTTTTTCTACAATATCTTTATTTACCTGAATAATACTGATTACTTCTTGAGGGTCAATCTCATAGTCTCCTAAATACTCTCCCTGTAAATACTCTTTATAAGCACTAAAGTAGCTTTCTACTAAGGAAGAGGCATAAGAGGTTGTGTCATTATCATCCCCATGAATCGTATATTCTTGACTTTCCTTGGTAACATATAAGTCAAGGAGTCCATCTTGATACATTGATTCAATTTCTTCTTCATCCCCTGTAGTGATATCTATTTCAAATTCCTTTGCAAGGTTTTCTTCCACTTCTCCTAAATCATAAGCAAAACCAATTCGATTATAGTCGGTTACTGGTTTGTTCATTTGCATTTCAAAAAGAGCACTCATTCCAATTACCAAAAGTGGAATCATAATCGGAACAACTAGCATCATCGATAATGATTTTTTATCTCGAAACATTTCCCTGATTTCTTTTTTTAGCATATGAAAAATTTTATTCTTCATCACTTACACCCCCAATCAAAGCAAAGAAGGCATCTCTTAGATTCGTTGTTTTCGTTGTTTTTCTAATTTGTTCTGGGGTTCCTTCTTTAATCACAACTCCCTTATTTACCATAATGACATTATCACAAATATTTTCTGCTTCTTCCATATAATGGGTTGAATAAAGAATTGTCTTTCCTTTTTTCTTTTCCCCTTTGATAAAATCTAAAATAATCTGACTAGAAATAATATCTAATCCGCTAGTTGCTTCATCTAAGATATAGTATTTAGGATCATGAACCATACATCTTGCGATATTGACTTTTTGTGTTTGTCCAGTAGAAAGTCGTTCAATTTTATTATAAAGAAACTCTTCCATTCCTAAGGTTTTGGAAATTTCTTTAATTCTCCCTTCTCGAACCTCACTAGGAACATCATAAAAATCACAACACATCGTTAGTAACTCATAAGTAGATAACGTATTATAGATTTTTGTATTTCCTGATAAATAAGCGATACTCTTTTTGATTTCTATTTCATTTTCTTGATAATTCAGTCCATCAAAATCAATAGTTCCTTCCGTTGGTTCAAGGATTCCTGCAATCATTCGAAGTAGTGTGGTTTTCCCCGCTCCATTTGGTCCAAGAATCCCTACAATTTCTCCTTCCTTAGCAGTAAAACTAATTCCGTTATCTGCATAAAATTCTTGCTTTTGTTTTTTTTCATTCCAACGAATAAATTTCTTTTTCAAATTTTTTACTTTTAGCATATGTTACCTCCATTAACTTTTCTATTCCATTATAGCATAGTTTCTAATGATTTAATAAATAATCTCCATCACATTACAATATTAAGAATCGCAAAAGTAAAGTAAATCACTAGGATAACCACACTAGACTTAGTAATCGTTACCTTTTTTAAAACCGTCTTTTCTAACTGATCCTTACTTCCTAAATATCTAAGACCAAACAACTTCTTTTTACTGAAATCATCTCCACTATATAATCCAAAAGCCATGGGATTATCATATTCAGAGTATTCAAAATTAGAAAGTCTACATAAATCAAAAAACATAACTAAGTCTCCTGAACAACCAGAAATATTAAGAATCGATAAAAAAATCAAAACAGAATTAGAAAACAAAATTCCTAAAAAATAAGTCAGTATGCCAATCACTACAAAAGGTGTTAGTAAGGAAATTAAAATATTTTTCTTAGAAATATTCTGTTTACAGAGACAACAGAAAATCCCTTTTTCTAAATGGGCACCATACGTAATATTCTTAAAATCTGCTCCACAAATTACATAAGAAATACTATGTAAAACTTCATGAAAAACAAATACAAAAATAAGAAGTAAAAAGGAAATACTTAAAGAATCTCCTCCTATTTCAAAGGAAGGTATTAATATCTCCGTTAAAATCAGAAAAAATAAGAATAGAATTACACTAATAATATTTAAGGGAGCCCCTTTCATTTCAAATAAATAATACTTCTTCTTGTTCTTCTCTGCCATAGAAATCATCCCTCCTATTTATATCTTACCGAAATTCTTCTTCTTTGGGTAGTTCTAAGATTATTTTTAAATACTTTTTCTCTTTTCTCGCTTCGATTGTTCCCCCTAAAGCTTGTGTGAATTCCTTTGCAATCGCAAGTCCAAGACCAGTTCCTCCTTTAGTTCTCGAAACATCCTCTGTATAAAACTCATCAAAGATTTTGTCGATTTCTAGCGTAGAATTATGTAATTGATTTCGAAAGATTATTTGAATTCTTTCTTTTTTAGAAATAGAAATTTCTAAATTTCCTTGACTATGCTTAAGAGCGTTTCCAATTAAATTATCAAAGATTCTAGTTAACATTTCTGAATTAGAAAAACTCTTAATCTTTGTCTCTTCTTTCTGAAACAGAATCTTACGATTCTCTTTTAGATAATCTTCATAAGAATGGGCAATCGAAGATTCTAAAACAGCTACAACATTGACTATTGTTAATTCTAAGTCTTCTTTCTTTAATAGAACTTTTGAAAAATCAAAGAAAGAAGAAATCAGTTCTTCCAAACGTTTCAGTCTCTCTTCAATAATTCTCAATTCTTTTTCTTCCTCTTCTTTGGATAAATTAGAAGTTAAAATTAGTTCAATATACCCTAAAGCAGAAGTAAGTGGAGTCCTTAAGTCATGAGAAATATTCATCATCATTTTCTTTAAATTATGATTACTTCGCTCAAAGAAAATTTCTTTTTGTTTAATTCCCTTTAATAAAAAATTAATCTCTACGATTAAATCATTTAGTTCTTTAGAAGAAATTTCTTGATGTAACAACACGTTACTATCACAGCCTTTCATTTGTACAATAGAATTTTTAATTCTTTTTAACTCTCGTTTCATAGAAAAAAGATAAGCACTGAGTCCTAGAATTATCATCATGAGAAAGAATATGACAATCCCCATCACTCTTCACTTACCTTTCTATTTGATTTCAACATTTTTAAATGCATAGTATCCAATGATATTAAATAGTACGATATAGAAAAATCCAAGTAACGCACAATTTAAAATATACTCTCCCGTTGGGTGATTCACTAAGTTTGCTAATGCATTTTGAATTTCATATTGATAAAACCAATCTGCCCGAATTCGAAAAAGACTCGTAACTCCTAAAATCAAAAGTTGAAATACCATAACAAATGGAATAGCAATCGTATTGAAACTAGATGTCCTCCTAAACAAAAACGCAAAGCAGATTAATAAACTCATTATACCATAAATTAATGGAAACTGAATCATTGTTGATTTAAAAATATCAGAAAGTGAAGAAGCAAAATTTTTTCCATTTATTAAAAGATTCGTGAAATAAAAGAAGTAATTATTAAATAGAACTAGAAATGTACAAATCAAAAAGATAAGAATTGCTTTAGACCAATAATATTTATTTCTAGAAATCGCAGAAGACAATGTATTTTTAATTGACTTATTAGAAAAATCCGTACATAAGACAATAACAACCATTACAATAAAAACGTAATATAGATTCATGTTAGTCCCAAGAACGGCCTGATCTAGTTCATATCCTCCATGGGATTTCATTAAAGTTCTAAGATCCTTTAAACTGTTTGTCTCTGCCATAATTCCTAACATTTCTTCATCATTAATATTAATTGTAGATTCTGTCATAGAAGTCATTCCAACATGTCCAGGAGTAAGTCCAATTGCACTTACTAGGGATAGAGCAATGATGATAAATAGTACAACATAAATTGCTTTTCCTTTTAAAATTCGATATAGATCTGCTTTCATTAGATTAATCATTTTAGTTAGCCTCCTTAACCACAGATTTAAAGTATTCCTCAAGGGTAATTCCAGTTTCATATAAGCCTAAAATATCAATGTCATGTTTTGTTAAGGCTTTACTTACTTTACTAGTTTGATCTAAATACTCATACAATCGAATTTCCCTCTTGTCGATTACTTTATAATTCGTTGTCTTTAATTCTTTTTCTAATACAGTTGTTGCCTTTTTAACATCATCTGTTTGAATTACAATACATTTACTACACTCGATATCGAGTTCTTCTTTGGTTAATTCTTTAACCACACGACCATGTTCTAAAATGCAAAACCTACTAGCTACTGCATATAGTTCTGACAGAATATGGCTCGAAATTAAAATCGTAATATTTTTCTCTTCATTTAATCTTTTAAAAGTCTCTCGTAGATCGCTAATTCCAATAGGATCTAGTCCATTAATTGGTTCATCTAAAATAATAAAATCTGGATGATCTAAGATTGCAAAAGCAATTCCTAGTCGTTGTTTCATTCCTAATGAAAAGTTTTTGAATTTTTTATTTCTCACATCTTCTAATCCTACTAGTTCAAGAGATTCCTCAATCTGTGTCATATCAACAATTCCCTTTTGAATCGAATAATATTTTAAGTTTTCATAGGCAGTTAAGTTTGGAAAAAAGGATGGGTTTTCGATTAAACAACCAATCCGTCTCTTATTCTCTGTTAAGTGATTACTCCCCTCTCCAAATAATTCAAATTCACCACTCGTTGGGTTCGTAAGGGTTGTGATAAGTTTCATTAGTGTTGTTTTACCCGCACCATTTCTCCCAATTAAACCATAGATATCTCCCTTCCTAATGGTAATAGAGACATTATCAAGCGCAGCAAAATTTTTATATTTTTTCGTTAAATTATTTGTCTTTAATATAACATCTTTCATAATATTCTCTCCTTATCAAAAAACAGTATATAAAAAAAGTGTTAAAAAACTCTTAACACAATTCTTAAATATTTCTTAATTTTTATAATCCTTAGTACCAATCTTTTTTACTGATACTTCTTCAGAATGAAAGGTATCTCCAGTTTCCTCTTTTTCAATGTTGACAATTTTCAAGTAATCATAAATAGAAACATGTTCATCTTGACCGTAGGCATAATCTATTAGGCAATCTTTACAATTTCCAAATTGATGACAACGATTTTTCGCACTACCAGCATAATCTCCAGGTGCACAAAGACCCATAGAACTCCATTCTTTTGCTTTTTCTAAAGGTGTTAAATGTCCCCTTTCATGAATTTCATCAATCTCTTGTTGAGAAAATACCTTCCGTTTTCTATTTTCTTTTTCATACTCGTATACTGCTTGCTTTGCTAAATCTTGTAAGGAAAGAAATTCTATTTCTCCCTCTCTTACCAATAATTTTCTTTTTGAAGTAACGCCAATATAAGTAAGCGTTCGATTAACACTATGACATACATTTTGAACAAATCTTTCTGTTCCATCGGATAATTTGATTGAATCTAAATAAATCGTTCCATCAAAAAAGGATTGCTCTATTTTTTCTGGGTTCAAGGCAATATAAGAAACAGAAGAGTCTTTCTTTGATAGTTCTAACTTTCTATAATATTCTTTCAAAGAAAAATCGAAAATTCCTTCTTCAAATAATATTAAATCTTCCTCATTTAAAACAAATACTAAGGGATAAATGTTTTTTGCTAACAGATTTCTTTCTTCTAGAGTTCGAACAGTTTGTTCCAAATTCATTTTTAATTTCTTAGGACCCCAAATAGACTTTTTCTTTTGATTATTTTTCATCATTTAACTCATTTCCTTTCCACATTTAATTCATGATAGTAGTAGAATCAAATGTTACTTTTTCATTCGATACCCAATACTCCAAATCGTTTCTATATATTCTTGATTGGGATTTTTTTCTTTTAATTTATTTCGAATTTTACTGATATGTACATTCAATGTATTATCATCAGCAGAATCTTCATCTCCCCAAACGCGATCAAACAAAATGCTTTTTGTAAATACCTGATTGGGATTTTCCATCAATGTCTTTAAAAGTTCAAATTCACATTTCGTAAAGATAATTTCTTGATGATTACAAGAAACTGTAAAATTATTTCTATTTAACTCAATATCCTTATAATGTAAAATAGAAGAATCTTCTTCTTTATGATTTCTTAAGTGGACTTTGATTCTTGCGAGTAATTCTTCATTATGAAACGGTTTCGTTACATAATCATCTGCACCTAGTTCAAATAAATCTAATTTTTTATCTAAATCATGAATCGCACTCATAACAATCACTGGGACAGAATGCTTTTCTTTTAATTCACGAATAATCTCTTCTCCATTTTTTCCAGGAAGCATTAAGTCTAGAAGAATTAAATCAATCTCCTTAGAATGTAATAATAATCCTTCAGTTCCAGAAAAAGCAGTGATTGTTTGATAATCATTACTAGTTAATAATTGATTTAACATACTACTAATTTCTTCATTATCTTCTATGATTAAAATTTTATTCATAAAAATTCACCTACTTATAATTCTTGACCGATATTCCTCTAATCTCATATTCCCTATTCCTTATTTTAGATATCATTTTCCTTTAAATAATCAATAATTTGAATAAAATTCTGGTCATCTTGATATTTGGCACGGTCAAACTCTATAAAAACATTGGAAATATTTTTTTCACTATCTAAGTATTTTCTTACTTCCACATTATTTAAAATTGGATTACCTTCTTGATGATTTAAATCAAAACATTTTTCCTGATCATAAAGCTTTATTTGAATATCAAATTCTAATTTGTCACAATGATATGCAAACCTTGCTTCTTCCGTCTTTCTTTCATTAAATTCATCTAATATTTTAGATATTTCCTCTTTTCCTAATATATCTTTTAATATATAATCTGTCGCTCTCTTTCCTTGAATTAATTTTTCTTCATCATCTATTTCAAAGAAGGCTAAATCACCGATTTCAATTTCTTCCAACTCATGAAGTGCAATCATATAAATTACTTTTTTGATATCTAGTTTATATTGAAATTGATAATAAATAGATAAAGCAAGCATTTGAACTCCATAAATATGTTCAGCTACACTTTCAATTCTTTCTCTTTTGATATTCCATATTAGAGGTCCTTTTCTAATTGTATCTTTTAATTTGTTACATAGTTTATAAAATGTTAAAGTACTTTCAACCTTTTCTGTCACTCTTTTCACTCCCTATTTAAAATATATATTCTATTTCACTATAGCACAAAAAGAGTAGATATTCAAATCTACTCTCCTCTATTTTTAATATAATCCAGTAATTGATTGGCAGTCTTTTCTACTCCAAAAGTATCAACATTAATTAATAAGTCGTAATTACTACGTTCATTCCAATCTCTCCCTGTATAGTACTTATAATGCTTTGCTCTTTTTTTATTGATGTCCTTAATATACTTAGAAGCTTTGTTTTTAGGAATATCATAATACTTAGTTGCGCGTTCTTCTTTACTATGATCATCACTATATAAAAATATTTTTAACACATCTTTATGATCTTTTAAAATATAATCAGCACATCTTCCTACAATCACACAAGACTCTTTTTTTGCTAAATCTTGAATGACTTTTGTTTCTGCGATAAATAGTCGATCATCGTTATTACTTTCTGTTTTCATAGAAGAATTCTTCTCATCAATTTTTTCAATATATTCTTTAGACAATCCAGACTCTTTCGCACTTAGACTAATTAATTCTTTATCGTAAAAAGGAACTCCTAATTGTTCTGCTAGTAACTGTCCGACATAACGTCCGCCACTTCCATATTCTCTAGAAATTGTCACAACAATATGTTTTCCCTTATAAGAGGAATGTTTCTTACTAGAAGCATATTCTTTTACTTTCGTCTCCTCGACCTCTGTTAATTTCTTATACTCTGAACCAAAAATGAAAATACAAATCAAGAAGCAAATTATATCAGCGATTGGTCCTGCGTATAAGACTCCATAAATTCCCTTATGAAATACAAGACTTAAAAGACATGCGATTGGGATGAATAAAAGAATCTGACGAATAAAGGAAACCATCGTTGCTTTTAAAACATTTCCCAAAGACTGAACAACAATACTAGTTGTAATTTCTAACACGTTAATCCCCATTACTAGCATCATCGATCTACAAGTGAGAACAGCAAACTCAATAAACAGTTCATAACTTGCATCAGATTTCGTAATAAAGAGACTCACTAACTGTTCTGGGAATAGTACAAAAATCAAATTAAAAATAATTCCAATGATGAAATTTACGGTTAATACCTTTCTTAATACTTCCTTTACTCGTTTCTTATTTCCTGCTCCATAGTTGAATCCAATAATTGGTTGGGAACCAATCGCAATACCAAGAACAGAAGAAATATAGAGACTATTTATTTTTGAAATAATTCCATAAACAGATAACGGAGTATCCGCACCAAACTTGGTATCAGCACCTAACCTAGTTAACATATTATTCATAAATACAAATAAAACTAAAACTGTCATTTGCGTGATAAAACTAGACAATCCTAGACCCAAAATTCTAAAAATTGATTTGTTTGGGACAAAGTCTCTTTTCTCTAACTTTACACTTTTTATTTTTGGAATATAGAAGATTGCAATTAGAAAGGAAACCACTTGTCCAATGACTGTAGCCCAAGCACCTCCTTCTACTCCCATATGAAAACCAAAGATAAAGATAGGATCCAAAATAATATTAATAACAGCGCCTATCACCAACATAATCATAGAATACTTAGGAGAACCATCAGCCCGAATCACATTTGATAACATGGAATAAATAATAACAAAAGGGGATCCTATCGCAATAATTTTTCCGTAGGCTAAAGCATAAGGATAAACTGTCTCTGTACTTCCAAAGAAATGTACTAAATGTGGTAAAAGAAAATAGGATAAAATACCAACGATACAAGCAATCATTACGGAAACAGTGATAGAACTTCCTAGAGATTGTTTTGCCTCTTCTTTCTTCCCTTCTCCTAGTTTTAATGACAAATTAGCACTCGTTCCATTTCCAATTAAAGAAGCAACTGCACCAAAGATTAACACTAGGGGAAAGATAACATTAGTAGCGGCATTTCCTACTGTTCCAACTCCCTTTCCAATAAAAATCTGATCGACAATATTATAAACTGAATTAATTAACATGCTAATAACACAAGGTATAGCAAATGATAATAATAACTTGTTAATATTGTCTTTTCCTAAATCTAATTTTTTCATAATACTCCCTCTCTAATCCATATAATTGAATCAATATAGTTAAGAAATTCTTATCTTTCTTATACATAGCACGCTATCCATTATTTCATAAAATTGAATCCTATGTCAAGACTTTTTTATTGGTTTACGTGCTCTTACAATGAAAAAAAGAGAAATATTCTTTTGTTCTCTTTTTTCAACATTCTATTCATAGATACGAATAACTTGATATTCATAATGATCCTCTGCTTCTTTAAAAGAAACGGCAATTCCTTTTCCACTTTGGACATTTTCAGAATTTGTAGAAGTTGCCGCTTCCCATAGTAAGTTTTCAATTTCCTGATCCGTTAAGTTTTCTTGATTTGCCTTCAGTAAACTTTTTGTATAGGCAAGTGCAAGTTCATCTCCACCTTCTTTGGGATAATGAATAGCCATCATAGATACAATATCTTTTTCCTTATCTCCTGTAAAATCTAAAGTTACAACATAACAATAGATATGATTGGTCAGCTGATACCAATACTCTGCAGTAGAGGGTTCCATAAAGTTTTCCCTTGCAGGCTGATTGATTCCATCCTCTATAATCTCTGTATTAAATTTGGCAATCAAAGTTGTAACCGTTTCTTTTTCTACGAAACCATACTGATCGATTGTCTTCTTCAGTTCTTCTTTTTCCTTTTCTAAATCACGATTTAAGAAATACTGTACACCAAAATATCCTCCGATAGAAATGACAATAATCAAAAAACAAAGGATTAAAATGACTCGTTCTCTTTTCTTCATAGATTTCTCCTAACTTACTAAATACCAATCCCCTGTATCCGGTATTTTTCGATTTAAAAAATAGTCCTCTAAAATTTCTAAAACCTCTTCTTCCGTTAAATTATCTTTTCCAAGCAATTCGAAGTCATCTTCTTCCCCTTTTAAGAAGCAAACTTCTACATGGAACTTTTCTTCTTCACTTTTTTCATTCTCGACTACTGTATCATTATACACTTGAATATAGTTAGTATGTGCGATTTTTTCTAGTGGCATTAATACCAAATATTCTGATTCTAATTGATCTACTTTTTCTAATTCTTGTTCAATTTTTTCTAAAGTAACACGGTCGATTACTTCCTGATCATTTTCTAATATCCAACGTTCTTCATTTTCAGTTTTCTTTTCACCAGCACTCTCTACATCTTTTGCTTTTTGGTTACAACCAGTAAATAAAATCATGGTACTTAATACAATCAATAATAAACTTCTCTTTTTCAACTTCCTTACTCCTATTCTTTATTTTTAAGGGATTCTATCCCCATCCCCATGTTTTTAACTCCCAAGATTCCCCTTCATTGCGAACTAAAAACCATTGGTATTTTTCGTATTTCAAGTTTCTTCCAAATCCTTGACTATACATATCATCTGTATCATAAGTTGTAAAATTAGAATACAATACAATTGCTTCTTCAGCATCATAGTTCTCCGCCCATTCCATAAAAAGTTTTTCATCGTCCTGATACCAGATTTCTTCTAAGGTTGCTGGAAAATCCTCGAACTTTTTCATTACTATGTCAATCGCAGATTCGATTTCTTCCTTTTGATAGATTTTAGATTCACTAATCGTAATTTTGACATTCTCTTTATCAATCAGATTTCTATTAAAAAATAAAACGATTGCGATTGCTAGAATCAAAAGGAAAAGAATTCCACCAAATAACCATTTCTTTTTATCTTTCACCTTCCCACTCCTTTTATTTAGTATAACAGAAAAAAAGATAGATGACTCTATCTTTCCTTAAATTTTTTTAAATTTTTTCTATTTCAAAATGAAGAATCTCAATTACAAAATAAAAGTTTGATTGGATTCTTTTTTTATCAAATTGTAACTTACCTCTTCTTTCGTCCTAGATTGGTTATTTTCGACGATATTATGAACGGTAAAGGCTAAGAAAATAAGGATATCAATCACAAAGAGTGTGAATAGGATACATCCACCTATTTTGATAATCCTAATAATTAGACCTGCTAGTTTTTCTGTATTGCTAACCTTTTCTACTAATAAGTCCTTAATTTCGTTATCAACTAGTTCATCGAGACTGACATGAAAAATCTTCGATAATTCTTTTGCTTGCTTAATATCTGGTGCTGTTTCTTCTAATTCCCATTTTGAAATTGTCTGCCTTGTTACATTTAACTTTTCTGCTAGATCTTCCTGTGTAATATTTGCCTGTTTTCTTAATGTTAGAATTTTATTTCCAAGTCCCATCTTTTTCCTCCTTTCCTCAAATATCTTATATTTTTTAATTGATTTTTTCTACCAATTTTCATTGGAACTTACGCAATTTTTCTTAACATAATCTATCACATAAAAAAAGACAAACAATAATTAATTTGCCTTCTTAATTCTTGAATGATGACAATACTTGATTATAATTAATAAAATACTTAGAATGAGAAGAATTCCTAAAGAACCAAAAATATAGATGATTCCATTTGGCTTCTTCTTTTTTCTTTCGTCTTCCTTTTCAGTTTCTTTCTTGGCTTTCTTTGTCTCATCCACTACACTATATTCTTTTTCTATAATGATATTTCCATCAGAATCAAGCCCTGTAATTTTAGAAGTTCCTTCTTTGGAAAAAGTTGCGATTCCTTCTTCATTTATAGATGTAACGGATTCATCAGATGATTTCCATGTCACTACTCCTTCAGAAGAAGGAAGTGATTGCGTTAAATCTTCAGTAGAATTTGTCACCTTACGTTCGGCAATTCTTATAATACCATTTTCCTGCCTAAAGTCGAAATCTACTAAGTCTTCACCACCGTAATCCGTTACTTCAAGCCTTAACTCTGACGTCACGGCATTTTCTTTTACCTGAAAACTAAGTTCTGCGATAACACCGTTATCCTTCATCGTTTTATTATCTTGAAATGCCATAGCATAAAGTGTAATCACATCTTCATCTCTTTGAATATCCTTTAGATCTGCATTTTCTAATCCTTTTATTTTGGAATCTAAAAAGTCCAAACTTGAATCATCATAATTGATTTTAATTCCAAGATAACTACAACCTTGATTGTTTTTAATTGTAATAGGTACTACAATCTTTTCTCCTATATAGGCGTCAAAACTACCTACAGAAATTGTAGGTAGTTCCTCAGCATACACATTAGGAATTAGTAAGATTTGCAGTAATAAATAAATTCCTAATATTCTTTTCATTTTATTTTACCTTTTTCATTTTTCTTTTTGTAACGATAAGTCCTCCAACTAGAACCATAGAAACGGCTGAAATGATTAGGTATTTTGTAGTTGCCTCTACAGAAGTACTTGGACTTACACTAGGTTTTACAATTGTAATTTCTGTTTCTGATGTAAATTCAGCAGCATCCGTACTTGCTATAACTGAAATTTTAACTTTTCCCTCTTTTAAAGCAGTTACTACACCATTTTCATCTACAGTTGCAATTGTTTCATCACTTGATTTGTATACAATCTTAATGTCATCTGTTACATCTTCTGGAATTAAATCAAGCTCGATTTGTGTTGTTTCTCCAACTGTTAATGTTCCTTCAATTGGAACAATCGCAATTCCTTCTAGAGCAATTTCACGAACATGAATTTCAATCTGTTCTGTAATTGGATTAGCTCTTGTAACACCAGGTCCTAAAACGGTTACTGTCAATGTTGCAGTTCCTTCTTTTACTCCAGTAATGATACCATCACTAGAAACGGTGAAGATATCTTCATCACTGCTTTCGAATACGATATTCTCAAGTTCAGTTGAATCTTCTGGAATTGGCGTTACAGTAACAGGATAGCTCTTTCCTTTTAAAACATCATCAGTTTCTAAAGATACTTTAATTCCTGTAAGTTCAATTACTTGAATTGTAACATTAGAACGAACAGTAGCACCCGTTGAATTTAAGGTACCTGTAATAACTGCTGTTCCTTCTTTTAATCCGGTAACTTTACCAGTAGCATCTACGGTTGCTACCGTATTGTCTGAAGAAGTCCAAGTAATAGTTCTATCATCTGTTGCATCATCTGGTCCAATAATTGTCGTTAAAGTTTTTGCATTTTTAGCACCTCTAAGAATCGTTGGATTTTGATCTTGTGAAGCTAATTCAAATTTTGTAATTGGTACTCGAACTGTAATAGTAATTGTACTTGTTTTGCTTCCTGCTTTGGCAGTAATGATTGCTTGGCCACCTGCTTTAGCAGCAATGTTACCATTCGCATCTACACTAACGATTCCTGAGTTATCACTACTCCAAGTCACTGTTTTATCAGTTGCATCGTTTGGAAGTACAGTAGCTGTTAAAGTATCTGTATCTCCTTTTATCATTGTTTTTGTTGTTCCTTGATCAATGGATACACTTGTTACAGCAGTTGTCACTTTTACAGTAACTGTTGCCGTTTTTCCTTCAGCAGTAGCTGTAATAATAGCAGTTCCATCTGCTTTTGCAGTAATGACTCCAGTTGAAGCATCTACTGTTGCAACTGCTGTATCAGAACTACTCCATGTAACAGCTTGCACTGTTGCATCACTTGGATTAATTGTTGCAACTAACCCATTATAAGTATCACCCTTATTTAAATTTAACTCTGTTTGATTTAAAGTTACACCACTAACTGGTACATGAACATTAATATAGGCAGTTACGGTTTTACCATTTTTTAAAGTACCAGTAATGGTAGCACTACCACCACTTTTAGCAGTAACTACACCAGTTGACTGATCGACAGAAGCAACATTCGGTGTATCACTACTCCAAGTTACTGTTTTATCTTCTTCTGCATTGGCAGGAGTAACTTCTACTGATAAGGTTGTAGTTTCACCTTTATTAATTGTAATACTACTATTTGGTTTAATTGTAACTCCAGTAATTGGAATTAATACTTTTACATTGATTGTTTTTGTTTTTTGTCCAGTTAATGTTTGATAAGTAGCAGTTACCGTTGTTGTACCTGCTGCTACAGCATGAATCTTACCATTCGTATCTACAGTCACTACTCCTGTATCTGTAGAATTCCAAGTAATATCCTTATGTGTTGCATCGAATGGATCAAACGTTTTTGTAATTTCTTGATCTTGTCCTGGTAATAATTCTACACTCATTGGACTGAAAGTTACATCATTTAATCCAACTTCTACTGTAATTTCTACTGACTTCGTCCATTTCTTATTTAACATAGAAGCAGTAATTGTAGTAGTACCACCTTTGATAGCAGTTACTTTTCCATTGGTTACAGTAGCAACCGTTGGATCAGAAGACTCCCAAGTAATTGTCTTATTTTGTGTTGTATTACTAGGTTCATAGGTGAAAGATAATTGTTTCGTATCTCCTTTATTCATCGTAATTGGATTTTCATCCATATCTACAGAAGTAATTGGAATCACGATATCAACTACACATTCTGCATAAATCGTAGGGTTTGAAGAAGTAGCACGAATCGTTGCTTTTGTATCTCCTACATTCCCAACAGCAGTTACTGTACCGTCGCTACTAACAGAAGCAATTTGATCATTAGAAGATGTCCAAGTGATGTCTTTAGATTCTGAAGTATCGGTTGGATTTAAAGTTGCTGTTAATTTATAAGTTTCCCCTTTTCCCAATTCTAAGGATGTTTTATCTAGAGAAATTCCTACAAGTGGATTGGTAACAGTTACTGAAACAGTTTTTGTAATTCCATAAGCAGTTACACTAATAGTAGCAGTACCATTTCCAACAGCTTCTACATTTCCATCGTTATCAACATTAACAATTCCACTAGGACTAGCCGTAATACTTGCATTTCTTAAAGTAGTTACTTTGCTAGGAATAGGTGCTACTGAAATCGTTGTTGAATCACCTTTAATCAAACTAATACTTGTTGGTGAAACATTAATATCTGTTGCATCTACTTTAACTTTTACTTTTAAAGAACCTGTTTCTAGTTCCAAATCTGTATCATTCATATCAGCATCTGTTTTGAAGAATTCATCGTCATCAGTTACACGATCCATAGCTAATCTAAAATCATATTCCCCAACGGCTGTATCCTTCGCCTTAAAGGTTACCGTTGCAATGATTCCATTACAATCCTCATAATTTGTTCCAGTATCAACAGTATGAGTAAAACCAAAAATTACCTGGTTACCGGAATTATTGGTCATTATCAATGAACCTGCATATTTTCCCTCTAAATAGGTTGCATTTTGAAATTCGAATGCTGTATTATCATAATTCAATTTGAAACCTAATCCGTCAAATTCCCCAGAATCTTGAAGTTTTATATTTAATGTAAACGTATCTCCTGGTTCAATATCCCCTGCTAATGGTTCAATTGTCATTTTTGCGATATTAGAGGCCCCAGCAATCAAATTCGTCACTGCTAAAATTGCCACTAATACAAAAGATAACAATATTCCTTTATACTTCTTTTTTAGTTTCATAATATCCTCCTATAGATAGGGTTCTCCTATTTTCTTACTACTATCATAACATTTATTTCTGATAAATAAAACAGGTTATTTATCTATTAGACACTTCTTGACGCATGAATAATAATTCTTTTGCTACTATCCTTATAACAGGTAGATAAAGTTAACGTTTTTTTAATATCTGTTTGGTCATAAAGAAATTCCCTCTCTGTTCGATCAAAAAAGTCTATTGCTGTGTTTAGTGGACTCTCATCTGATGGTGTCGCTAAGTATACAGAATAAATCTGATATATATAATTTTTTTCTTCTGTGTAGATATAAATATCTAATTGATTTCCTAAGTTCCCATCATAGATTTCTTTTAAATCTGTAAACATTAAATTATCTTGATGATTATTATGTCCAAATAAAATGGTATTAGAATCTGAAAAGTCACTATGATTTGAAGAATTCATGAAGATAGATCCCAAGATATTATATTTTTTATTAATATCATGAGTCAAATAATAGGAATTATCTTGTCTTTGTACAATTGGATAGTTAATTTTTGTGCCTGGAATATAAATCCAACCAATTACATCACTATTGATTTCTTTTAGTTTTTGAAAATCCACAGTAAAAATTTCGTCTTCTTCCTCTTTGTCAGAAGTTTCTAATGGAATAATTACCTTTTCAATAATTTTTTCATTTGCTTTTCTACTTGACTCTTTGAAATAAGAAAGTCTAAGGAATCGATAAGTAGAAAATAAAAATATAGCGATTAAAATTATAATTATCCCATTAATGATATAAATTTGATATTTTTTCTTCATTTTATTTCTTCAAATAGATTTCTATAATTGGCGTAGCATCTTTCAAGTTCAGTTTCCCATCCTCATTCATATCTCCTAGTACATAACTTTCTTCCGTTGGTATCTTCTTTTTTGTATAAAAATACAGAATTTCCATAACATCTCTTAAGTTAACTTTCCCATCTTTATTGATATCCCCTTTTAGATATTCTACTACCGTTACTTGACTAGTTACACTTTGCCCATTAAACGTTGCTGTAATAGTTGCATTTCCTAATTGAATAGGTGTTAAATTACCAGACTCATCAACAGAAACAACATTAGAATCAGAAGATTCCCATTTAATTTTACTAGGATTAATATAAACATTTGGTGTCGTATATAAGCTTAAAGTCTGAGTTCCTTGAAGTGAGAGACTTACTACTGGCTTATTAATTCTTAAAATATAATTGGTATTTCTAATAATGTCATATTCTTTAATCAAAGTACCTTCATAATTTTTTCTTCCTTTGATAGTAACAGTAATTGTACCTGGACCATAAAAACCTGAAAAGGTGATTGTATAATCTGTATTTTCTACTAATACTTCATCTCCATATTTTACAACAATAGTATCTGGTTTTATATAAGCCCCTGTAAAAGGATAATTATAAAGACCCTCGACAACTGCATCTTCAATATTTCTTTTTCCTGTAGTATCATCCGCTGCATTCACAGAAAATGGATTGATCCAAAAAATACTAAATAAAAAGAATATTGTAACTACTATTTTCTTTCTAACGCCTAACTTCATTTTAATAATTGAAACAACATTCGTTGTTTCACTCCCCTCCTTATCATATTCACATCTATCTTGTTCTTATTTCTATTATAGCACTTGCTTACAAGAAAGTCTAGATTTCGATTTTTTTTCTCACAAATTCATAATATTGCAAAAGAAAAATAGTACAGATTTATCTATACTATTAACTATTATAATTTAGAATTTCTTCAAATAAACTGCAAGAATAAGATTAGCATCTTTCAAATTCAATTTTCCATCATTATTCATATCTCCAATAATATATAAATCTTCAGTTGGCGTCTTTTTTCTTGTGTAAAAATACATTACATCCATTACATCTTTTATATTGACTTTCCCGTTTTTTGTAACATCACCCTTTAGATAATTAGAAATTGTTACTGTACATTCTACACGATAACCATTATTTGTTTGATAGATTACTTTTGTAATACCCTGAGATACTCCCGTTACGGTCCCATCTTGACTAACGGTTGCGATACTAGGATTTTCTGAAGACCAAGAACCAGTTACAGTTCCCTCTAAATTATAACTCACCGTTAATTTTTTAGAGGTTTTTGTAAGTACATAAATACTTGTCTCATCGATTGTTAATGGTTCTGGACGATTAGTAATAGAGAGTGTTTCTTGGCACCCTGTGATATAGACCTTTTCTGCTTTTGAGTCAGGAGAATCTAAATCTGGAAAATTTATAATAGCATCTCCCTTCTTTTTCGCTTTAAAAGTAAATCTTAAAATATCTTGATATCCATTCATATACTCATAAATTCCCAAGCCAACAACACGATTTTCAGAAAAAATTATTGTATAAGGTGCCAAAGACTCATAACTAACAAGTTCCAATTTATCCTTGTCATAGTAGAAATACCCTTGAATACCCGCAAGTCCTAAATCATCAGAAGTACCCTTAATCTCATCTAAATATAAAATAACATCAAAAGTCTCTTCTAAATAAGGATTACCAACTACTTTGAATCCTGAAATAGCAGTCCCTTCTGCATCAACCAAAAAGGGACAAAAAAAGAAGAAAAAAGATAGGATAATGAAATGAAATAATTTCCTATTATTTTTCTTCATAATGTTTACCTCCAACTGTTAGTATTTTTTCCTTCTTAATTCTTCTTCCTTTTTTCTAATTTCTTTTTTCTTTTGATTCAATGCATCTTGTTCTAATAACATTTTTAATTTTGCTGGATCTTTTGTCTTTGTCGCTTCATTAATTGCATCGATTAATTCCTTTTTCGTTACTGTTTCATCATATGGATCATAAGGAACTCTATCTTCAACATCCTCATAAGTTGCTTCAATTGCTGGAAGTGTTCTTGTAGCAGCTATAGCATCACTACCTGTAGTAACTGTACTATCCTGATTCATATTACCATGAACAACATCATCATCAGAAGTATTTTTAGAACTGAAATTAAATTCTGGTTTTACTTCAATAATTGGTGTTACTGGAGCAGGTCCTACTGGTTCTTCTTTTACTTCTTCTTCCTCATCATCTTTTCTCTTCCATAATAGGAATAGTAATAGGAATAATAACAATCCAATAATACTAGCAATAATTCCAAATTGAAGTGGTGATAAACCTAAAATGGTATTTTTCTTAGCTTCTTTTTCTACATTGATTGTATAGTACTTGGTAAATCCATTTTTATCAGTAACTTTTACTAAAACAGTATTATTACCCTCTTTTAGATTATCATTACCAATAATTTCTACTTTAGAATCTGCATCTTTTGCGATTGCTTTAATATCTAACTTATCTGTTTTTCCATCTACTTTTGTAGTATATTCCAAAACACTTGGATCAAAATTTGGACTTAAAGTTCCATTTGTTACTGTTAATTCTTTTAAATCCGTCTTTCCATTTTGAGTACTACGAGTAACATTCAATGTATAAACTCGAATTGTTCCATCTTCAGCTGTTACTTCAAGTTCAACAGTATTAACTTCTCCTACTAAGAAATTACTATTTCCATTTACTTTTACTTTAGCAGCAGAATTACTTGTAACATAACTTAAATCTAATTTATCTACCTCATAAGGTACTGTTACTGTATAGTTTGATGTATTCTTATTAAATTTTGGACTAATTTCATGTGATGAATTAATAATTAAATCATTCAAATAGTTATCTGATGATTTAGGCTTTGGAGTAGCTGTATTATTTGTTTTTGCAGCTTCTCTCGTTACGTTTACAATATAGGTATTTACATTACCATTTTCAGCAGTTACTTTAATTGTAACTACGTTTACTCCTACTTTCCAGTTTCTATTACCAGAAATTTCGACATTTGCTTTGCTACTATTTGCAACTGCATCTACATTTAAACTAGTAATATTATTTTTAACTGTCATAGAGTATGTATTTACATTACTCTTGAAAGTTGGATTTAAGGTGTATCCGCTAACACTTAAGCTTTTTAATGTTGCATCTCCATCCTTAGCAGGTTCGTTCTTAGCTTCTTTTTCAATATTAATTGTATATGTCTTCTTGCTACCATCTTCAGCAGTTACTGTAATAGTAGCTGTTGTATTATTTCCAGTTAAATTAATTGTTCCAAGACCTGCAATCGTTGCTTTTCCATGGTTTGCTGTACCTTGTAATATTACATTGGTTGCATCACTAGGTACCTTTACCGTGTAATTTGTTGTGTTTGCTGAGAAACTTGGGCTTAATGTATACCCACTTGCTATCAAACTCTTCAATGTTGCATCACTACTCTTTGATGGTGGTGGCGTTGGAGTTGGTGTTGGTGTCGGTTTATTTGTTGGCGTAGGTGTAGGCGTTGGAGTTGGTGTTGGAGTTGGTGTACTCTTTGGTCCAATCGTAATTTTTTTTGACCCACCTGTAGCTGTTAACCTATTTTTTGTGTCATTTAATTTTGTATTAATTGCAGAGACTTCCGTTTCTCCCTCTTTAATTGCCTTAAATGTAATTTCCATAACACCAGTCTTAGCAGTAAAACAACTAGTTTGCATAAAATCCATACCTGCTATTTTATAGCTATTTTCTGGAACTAATTTGGCACCAAATGGACAGGTTGATTTATATGATACATACTCTAGATATGTACTATCAAACTGAATATTTGTTTCTAAACTACATACTCCACCATCTGTATCTGCGATATCAGATATATATAGTGAAACCGTAATATTTTCCCCCAAAGCAACTTTAGAGTTCCCGTCAAACCCAAAGCCACCCTTACCAGCAGCTTCTACTGGAACTGTAAAACTAAAGGTTGTAAATATAAGTGCTAAAATCATCAATAAATTTAAACTTTTTATTCTTTTCATATACTTCCTCCTACTTTTAGTTCATAAATCATTGAATCTAATATTTGTCAATTATTGCTTAATTAATTATATTATTCTACTATTTATGCTCCTTCCTTATTATAAGGATAGCATAATCTAGACAGAATTAAAAGCTATTTTTCGACAAAAATTGTCAAATATGTACTTTTAGGTGTCAATAAAAGAAGAGGTAGAATTTCTACCTCTATTTTAACTATCTTACCAGCTTTGCGATAATACATAGTTTAGAATCATAGTTGCATCATATAAATCAATTTCAGTATCTGCACTAACATATCCTGCTTGCTCATAGGCACCTGTTAATTGTGGTAACAATACATGATTTAAAATTATAGTAGCGTCATATAAGTCAATGACTCCTTCTCCACTAACATCTCCTTTAATTACAATGTACTTACGATCTTTTTCTTGCCCACCAATCATTAGTTTTACAACCATACCAGTTGCCATTTCATCAGTATCTGCAACTTGTGTTGTTTCGTCAGCTGTCCATACTTCTAAATATTCATTTGGATTATCCAATTGATCTTTCATTTGACTTCCAGTTGTATGTTCTGTCACAGTCATAATATAAGTGTCATCTTTAATTACATGTCCATAAACATCTGAAGTAATTACTTCTGAAATACTTACTTCTTTCTTAACTACTACTGTATAAGTTTCTGTTGTTCCATCTTGTGCAGTTACTAGGATAGTAAGTGGATTTTCTCCATCTACTAAGTTAGACATTGTAACTGTTTTAGTTCCAGTTGCTGTTTCACCATTTACCGTAATTTGTGAATTGCTATCTTCTGCTTCAAGATCAAAGCTAATACTAGTAGTTGTTCCATTTACTGCCACTTCATAATCCTTTGTAGTATTTACGAAAGATGGATTTAAAATTCCAACAGATGGTACAATGCTCTTTAAGAAAGCATTACTTGATTGAACCAAGTTATAAGCAATATCATAAGACTCTGTTGTAGTTCCATCTGGTGCAGTTACTTTTACTGTAATTGTTTTTGATCCTAATGTATTAGGAATATTAATAATGTTATTTGCTTGAAGTGTTCCATCTAAGAAATATTCAATTGTAGAATCAATATTGGTTGCTACTGCATTTACTACTAATTGAGTTGTACCATAAGTAACATCCCCAATACTATAGCTCTTTTCTGTTGGTTGGAACGTTTTATCTAAATTGTGATCTGTTACACTTAAACTAGCAAGAGTTGCATCATTACTTAAAGTTTCTTTAATTGTAAATGTATAAGTTAATTCTGTTCCATCTTCTGCTCTTGTTGTAAGTGTTACGGTTCCATCAGCTAAGGTATAAGAACCGTTTCCAAATACTTGAGTTGTTCCTGCATTAGCAATACCTTCAATTGAGAAGTTTGTACTTCCAGTTGGAAGTGTAATTGTATAATTTGTTTCTGTAGGACTAATTGCTGGTGATAAAGAACCTCCAGTTACATTGACTGCCTTTAAAGTAGCATCACTTGATTTTGGACGATTTACTTTAATTGTATAAGTCTTTTGTGTATGTCCATCTTCTGCTGTTACATTGATTTCATAATAATTATCCATTGTTGTAGATAGACTAAGTGCAGCATCTTTTACTACTGTTGCATTTGTATCTACTGGAATGGCAGTAATTTCATTTGGTGATAATGTATCTTTTGTTGCATCTACTGTAATTTCATAATCAAAGGTATCTTTATCGAAAGCTGGGTCTAAAGTTTGCCCATTAATTACTAATGAACTTAATCTAGCTTCATCATTTGCATCCCTTGTTACATGAATCTTGTAAGTTTGTTCATCACCATTTTGTGCTTTTACTGTTACTTCAAATGTATTTGGTCCAACTTGTAATGCTTTTCTACCAGTACCAGTAACTGTTGCATCTGTATCAGATTTTGTTACTCCAATTGTGATACTTGTTGTTGAATTAGGTACATTAGTTAATGTATATTCTAAAACATCTTTGTTGAATCCAGGAACCGTTGTTCCATCTACTGTTAAATCTAATAAACTATTATCTGATTTTTGTGCTCTTATTACTGTAAGATTGTAATCATTGAAAGCACCAGATTCACTTTTTACACGAACAGTAATTGAATTATTCCCAACATTTAATGCATGAGGTCCTGTACCACTGATAATTTCTGCACGAGAATCTGTTAAAGTTGCTGTTACATTGATTGAATCAACACTACCATCAACATTGATTGTATAATTATTTGTTCCTGGTGCAAATGTTTGATCCCAAGTTCCAGAATCCGTTGTAAGAGTAGCTAATGTATTTACAGTAGATTTTTCTCTTTCTACTACTAATGTATAATCTTTAGTTGTTGTTCCATCCTCTGCTGTTACTGTTAATGTAATATTTTTTGAACTTTCTGTTAATGCCATACTGTGAGGTGTTCCATCTACTGGAGAAATTGTTGAAGTTGCTGGAATTTCAGTTGTTAGGGTAAAGTCTGTTGTATCTGCTGGAATCGTAATTTTACAAGTATCTCCACTCATAACACAACTTCTACTACTATCTGCTCCAATATTTAAAGTTACTTTAGAAAGTGTTGTTGAAGTTGATGGTTCTCTTGTAACTAATACTGTATACGTTTTTGTTACTCCAGATTCACTGGTAACTGTAAATTGATACGTATTAACGTTTTCAGTTGATAATGTGATTGCAGCTCCCTTATTAACAGTTGCTCCATCCCCTACTGTAACATTTACATCACTTGGATCTAATGTTGTCTTTCCATTTGGAAGAGTTACTTCATAATTTCCAGATGCATTTAATGTAGGCGTTTTTCCTGCTACTGTTAAACTATGAACTGTATTATCACTATTTTTGTCGCGTTCAATATTGATTTTATATTCGTTAAAGTCAACCCCATTTTGAGCAGTTACTTTGACAACAATTTGATTTGATCCTGTTGTTAAGTTTACTGATCCATCTCCAGTTACTGTTGAATTGGTATCTGTTTTAACAGTTCCAATCGTAACTGATGTTTTATTATAAGCAACACTTCCTGGAATTGTATAAGTAAAGGTATTTTTATTAAATCCAGGAACGGTTGTTCCGTCTACTGTTAAATCATCTAAAGTTGCCACATTTGATTTTTCACGAGTTAAGTTAATTGTATAAGTTTCTTCTAATCCACTTTCTGCTTTTACAGTGATGACAATTGGATTATTTCCATATTGTAAGTTTGTATTTCCTGTAATTGATTTGATTGTAGCTCTTGGAGCATCTTCAGCTACTGCATTTACAGTTACACTAGTAACGTTTGATGCAACCGTTGCTGTATAGGTACGTGTTGTTTTTACGAACGCTTCGTTTAAAGTTGTTTCTGTAAGTGATAAACTTGATAAATAAGTATTCGTAGATTTAGAACGAGATAAGGTAATTGGATAAGCTTGAACTGTTCCATCCTCTGCTGTTACGATAACAGATACTTTCGTTACTGTATTTGCGAAAGTTTCTGTTGCTGAATCTAATTGTGGAGTACCTGTCGCACTCGCATTAGTAGAAACATCTACGATAGCAATTTTTGCTTTTCCTGTATCTTCTACTGTAGCTGCCACAGTAATTTGTGGTGCTGTTAAATCATATGTAAAAGTATAACCACTCATATTTGTACTTGAGAATGCAGGTGATAAAGTTCCTTGTGGATTACTTGTTACATTTAAACTTGCAAGTTTTACATTATTTGATAATTTTTTTACTTTAATTGTATAAGTTTCTTGAGTTCCATCTTCTGCTTCTACTACTACATCAAAGCTATTATCCCCTGCTACTAAATTTACAGTACCTGTACCGCTTACAATCTTTGCTTTTCCTGTATCAGATACTGTAGCACCAATTACCATGGTACTTTTTGATGCTGCAACATCAGGAAGTGTATAAGTCGTTGTTGTTTTTACAAATCCTGGTACACTCGTACCATCTGTAGTTAAACTTGATAAACTTGCATCATTTGATAAACGATAAACATGAACTGTATAAGTTTCCGTTGCTCCTGATTGAGCTGTTACAATAATATCAAAAGAGTTATCACCGACATTTAATGATTTAGTTCCTAAACCAGCAGGTAAAATAGTTGCATGGCTTTCATTTACTGTAGCATCGATATCAACAGATGTAATATTATTAGGTACTTTTGCTGTATAAGAAGTAACAGCTGTACTTCCTGGAGTAAAAGTTGGGTCTAACGCATAAGTTGTTGTTCCATTTTTTACAGTTAAAGTTTTTAAACTTGCATCAGTAGACTCAGAAGCACCTGTTGAGGTAAGAGGCATATCGGTTAAGGTATAAGGTCTTACTTGATCTCCATTATCATCTGCAAAGTCAGTATCTCCTGGCTCATCCCCTAAAGTTAAAGTAATATCATCATTGGGTTGTACATCATCATTTAACTTTAGGAATACATATCCTAATTCTGTATCTTGACTAATTGGAGTCATTGTATTAGCTGTATCTTCTATATAATAACTGATATCTCCAGGACCTCTAACATTAAAAGAGGTTTGCCAAGTTACTCTTCTTCCTGGCTTTGGAAATTGAGTCTCATCATAAAAGTCGTCTCCTTCTTGTACAAGAGGTGTCCATTTTGTAGAGTCATAACGAAGAGTTGCATTTAGGGCAACTACGTCATGAGAATCTCCTGGTTTATAATTTAAGATTACCATAACAGTAGTTCCAGGTTCTACATTATCTCCACTACTGATAAGACCTGCGTCTAAGTTTCCATCCAGGTAATCTTCCATACAGGCATAATAGATATCCTTTCCTGTTTTGTCTGCATAATTTTCTACTGGACAGACAACTCCACTTAAACTAAGATTATGATCTGCTGCTGCAAATACTGAATTTGGTAAGCAAACTGCAAACATCATGATCATACTAACTAATAAATATTTGAATTTCTTTTTCATAATAACAACTCCATATCTTTCTTTATCTTTAATTCGACTATAACAGACAATTTGACAATTGACTAGTCCTTTTGTGCAAAACAAATGTAAACAGCTGTCAATAGATGTAAAGTCACTAGATTGTTTTACATTTTTCCGTTTTTAAGTTGACTAAAAAAGAAAGACTACCAAACGTCTTTCTTATCATTAGTATTTACTGTTTATATTATTTCATGCAAAGAAAAAGAGCATCACTGCTCTTTGTTCTCATTATTTTTGGTTTCATTGTTTTCTTCATTTTCTTTTTCTGTCTCAAATCCACATTCTAATTTAACTTCAAGCTTATATGATTTTTTATCATAAGGGCTTTGTGGATAAATAATTACTTGTGTCTTATTTTTATCGCAAGCTTTATTTGTTTCTTTGTTAACAAATTCTTTTAAAATTTCTTCACTATCATTCTGTCCTTTATAACGAGAAAGATTTCCTAAGTCAACTTTAATCCCTAAAGTTTCATATTTTTTTAGAAAGTCTGCTTTCTCTTCCCCTAAAGAATCAATTTGTTTGTAATAGAAGTCTTCATAAAACTCTGCACCCATCGTTTCAAGTTTTTTCTTCATATCCTCTTCTTGAGAGGCACTCTTTGCAAATGGATTTAAGATAAAAACTGTTAATACTACAAGCACAACTACTAGAATACTAGCAATGATAATCAATGTTTTCTTATTTAAATTTTTCATACTATACTACCTACCTTGTAAATTCATTATAGCATATTTTAAAAAAAGAAAACAAGTCTTTTATGCAAAGAAAGATATAAAAAAAGAAGATATCACAATCTTCTCTCTTAAAATAAGTTCTTTAACTTTAAAACGATGTCTTTTACTACTCGTTGAAATTTTTGAGAACGATAAATTCTTCTTACTCTTTTTGCTTTTTTAGTATCAGAAGTAGTAGTCTTCTCTTGGGCTACTGGTTTTTCTTCCTTGCTAGATTCTACTTTTTCCTCTTTCTCGACTTCTACAACGTTTTCTTCTTTTGCTATATCCTTCTTGTCTTCTAAAACTATTGAAGTTTTTTCCTCTGTAGGAATAATCTCATCGATGGTATTTTCTTCTTTTACTTCGATTTCCTGATTAACCACTGTATTGGTAATATAACCCTTACTATCAGTTAAAGTAGATTTTTCTAAGGTAATATTAGAAGTACCTTCTTGAATAGCCTTAAATGTGAATTCATAGACAGTTAAGGTATCATAGAAGCCATTTTTTAAGGTAAAATCAAGGCCTGCTATCATCATTGTTCTTTCATTCATTTGGAATTGGTAAGGTGTTTCGATTCCTTTAGCAGAAACAAATTCAATTATGTCCTGATCAAAAGACAAACGTCCACTCATACTAACAACACCATCATAAGTATCCTTAATATCTGATACTTGTAGTTTTACTGTAAAAGTATCCCCTACTTTTACTTCATTGTCTGACACAAAGCTTACCTTTGCAGTTCCTTTTGCATCTACTGGAGTTATGCTTAATAACATCCCAGCTAAAATTGTACCTAATACTAATTTCTTTTTCATTTCAATTTCCCCCTAAGTTGTCGCATATTATACCATAAATTGGTAAAATCGTCAATAGTTTTCTAATTTTTTTCATACCTCTATCTTTTTATATGCACTACTTAGTTTTATATTCCTCTAAGAAATTATTCTTAGAAAAAGACCAAACATTAAGTTTGGCCTTTGAAAAAGTTTTAAATATTAATCATTTGCTTCCTTTGATATTTCTTCAATTGTCTTTTGATTTGCCTGTAATAAAGCTCCACTAGTCCATGAAGAAGTTAATCCAAAGTCAATATAAATTAATTGTCCTGACATATAAGAACAAATATCACTACCGATTACTACCATAGGATATCCCATATCTTCTGGTTCTGCAGCATACCCATTCCAACTTTTTAAGAAGATATTAGAAATCATTTCTTCTCCCTCTTTAACATCTCCATTAGGACTTGTCGATTTATTAAAATCTTCCGTTAATCCAGTTGTAGTATCTCCTGGATTAATTGCGTTGATACGAATCTTGCGATCAATAAATTCCTTTGACATACATTTATAAGTTACATAAGACTCCAAACATTGTTTAGCAAATACATAAGCACTCTGAATTAGTTCTGGATGCTCTTCATACCATTTCATTGCATCTTCCCAAGTAGGTAAATTAATTAATTCAACAGCTTGACTATAAACCTGTTGCCATCCAAATCCTCCAACAGAAGAAATATAAGTAACAGATCCATGATCTGAAATTCTTTCTAGTAATTGTTCTGTCATATATTTTTGACTATAGAAATTTACCTTTTGTACAAGTAGTTCCTTCCCAGGAAAATAAGCAATCCCATGACATAAGAATAAAGCATCAATCTTTTTAGGTAATTCTTCAATTACTTTATCAATCTCTTCCTTCTTACTTAAGTCTGCTTGAAATGCTTTTTTAACTGGTAAATCGATCGGATTAATATCAATCGCATATACTTCTGCTCCTAACTCTAATAATAACTCTGTTGCTGATTTACTCATTCCTGATGCAGAACCTGTAATTACTACTGTCTTACCTTGATAACCAAATAATTTCTTTAAATCCATAAATATCCTCCTTTATTATTTGTTATTTTTATTGTAACACAAAAAAGTTATTTTATTTAAATATCTTTTTCTCAGTAAAAAAATCTAGGATTTCTAGACTTTTTTTATTACTTTTCTTGATAAAATTTTAAAGTATCCTGATATACTTTTTTCTTTTCCTTCTCCGCAATAATTTCATGTCGCATATTAGGATAATCGATTCGTTGAATTGATTTGAATCCAGCCTTTAGTAAGACTTGGTAGGAATCATTTGCTCCCTTCTCTCCTCCAGTACATGGATCATCGAGTCCTCTTAGTAATAAGAGTTTCATTTTTTCATTGACATTGTGATATTTGTTTGGTTGATGCATGAGTACAACAAGATGAAATAAATCATTAAAAGCTGAACAAGTAAAACCAATTCCACAGTAAGGATCTTCCATGTAGGCTTTTACATTTTCTTCATTATAACTAATCCAATCAAGATCTGTTTTTGGATTTTTAATTTTTTTGTTAAAAGAACCAATGCTTAAGGAACTTAACAGTTTTGATTTATATTTAGGACCATGAAAGAACTGAATAACATTCGCAGTTATGATTCCAAAATGAGCGCCTACCTGATAGTTCGGATATCCTGATAAAACAACTTTCTCATAATTAGATGAATTTTCTTGTAAAAGGACTCGTGTAATAATAGTTCCCATAGAATGCGCAAACAAGTAGATAGGAACATTCTGAAAACGCTTTTTAATAAAAGCAGTTACAGTCTTTTGATCTTCTACTAATTCTAAATATCCTTTTTTATCTTTAAAGTAACCAAGATCCTTCGCACTACTTCCATGTCCTCTCATATCAGAACTTACTACAGAGAATCCATTTTTATTTAAAAATTCAATAAACGGTTCATATCGTTCTTGATGTTCTTCCATTCCATGAATTATTTGTATCACAGCATTTGCTTTTTTTACTTCAAATATATGGACATCTAAAGAATATCCATCTCTAGACTTTAATACTTCTCTTTCCATTTTACCACCTCATAATTAAAATTTATTACTCTACCTCAATAAAACTATTGTTGGGAGGATTATCCTTTTTATAAATTGGAAGTTGCCCCTTTTTTATTGCATCATTTGTTAAATAAAATTCTATATTTTGTTGTCTCAACAAATCTGTTGTAGATTTATTCGGATGATGATATCGACTTCCATGAGAGATAATAGCTGCTTTGGGATGGATTGTTTTTAATATATTAAGATTTATATTATATTTACTTCCATGATGGGGCATTTTTAAATACTCTGCCGACAGTTCTTGATATTTTCCTTCTTTGATTAATCGTTCGAATACTTGCCTTTCTGCATCACCTGTAAATAACATTGTATCTTCTCCAAATGTAGCTTTCAATACAATACAAGCTTTATGAGCATATTTACAATAATTTCTATATAGTTTTCTATAATTGCCGTAGGTACTTTCCCAATTAAATAATTGTAATTCTTCCTGATTCTCTAAAAAGAAATGAGCTACGAAACGGAATCGAGATTCCTTCATTTCCATCGAGTGTTTCTCTTTCACCTCTAACCAATAATCTTCATCAGTATCCTCGTATTTTTTATATGGTCTGCCATATTTTATAAAGTATTTTATTTTCTCAGCAAATTCTGGCATAAACAAATCATCTGCTAAGCGATAGAAACGTTCCCTATCATAATCATAATAATATCCATCAGTTGGGACATAAAATTTAGGAGGATTAAGACAGGTAATATGTTCACAAATAGGTTTCCCCTCATATGCATAAGTGATAATATCCTTCTTTTTACTCATCCAGGCCAAAAATGATTGATTGATTAAAATTTGTTTTAACGTATCGATCACACTATTTGGATTTAAGTTTTGAACTCCCTTTAATTTTAACAGTGCTTCTGCGATTAAAACACATTGATTGTGATAACAAGGTACTGTGATTTCACTAATTCGATTTAACTTTGACCAATTTGACCAAAAAAATCGAAATCCATTAATATGATCCATATGAGAATGTGTTAAAAATATATGAAGATTTTCATTACAATTCAGCCTGTTTGTTATATCATAATCAATCCCACCTACTTTCGGGTTCCTACCTCCATCACCTGGTCCAAGATCAATTAAAATTGTTTTTTCATGTTCTCCACAATTACAGTCATCAGGATGTTTTAGAATCATACTATCTCCCTGTCCTACGTTTAACACTTTAACAATCGACATCTTTTATCACCCACACTATAATTCCCTTATCATTTCTTGAATTGCTCTCCCACGATGAGAAACACCGTTTTTCTCTTTCTCAGTTGCTTCCCCAAATGTCTTGTTTAAATCATTAGAATAGAAAATACAATCATAACCAAAATCCTTACTACCTAATTCTTGTTCTGTAATTTTACCAAAGGTTTTTCCAACAAAGGTTTTATGTCCTCCATTTGGATAGTACACTAGAATCGTACAAATGAAATAGGCATCCCTCTTTTTACCATTTAACTTTTCTAGGAGTTTATCTCGATTGGCTTGATCATCTCCGCGAATTCCAGCATATCTTGCACTGTAGATTCCAGGTTCACCATTTAAGGAATCGACACATAAACCACTATCTTCTGCAATTACTAAATAATTCAGTCCTTGTACTTTTAAATAGTCATGGATTGTTTTTGCCTTAATAAGTGCGTTTTCTTCAAAGGTTTTTCCATTTTCCTCAATTTCCTCAGTATACTCAATCTCATTTAATGAAAGAATTTGATACTCTGTTAAAATTTCTTTAAATTCTTTTAACTTATGTTGATTATTAGATGCTAATACAATTGTTTTATTTCTCATCCTATCATCCCTCACTCTGTAATAATTTTTTCCTTTGACTCCACATATGATTTGTTTTTCTCCTTCTAACTTTAAACTTCTCTTCATCTAAAATTAATGCATCCTTCTTCTTTGATAAGATATTAATTCGAATAGCATAAATACTGAATATCAAAAATAATAATGAAATCAAAACTGTAATTATCCATATACTCACAATATGGTTTTGTGTAAACTTAAAGAAATTCTCAGTAGGTTCCATAACACCATATTTTGTCAAATGACTGATAGTTCCAAAACTTTCAAAGCCCCATCTACCAGAAGTAAAATAAGAAATATTCTCAGTAAGTTTTACAAAGGGAACAAACATGCCAGAAAAAAGCATCTGAATCATCATGTAAAGTGGAGAAAGAATTAATGTTGTTTTTGAATCCTTGACTAAAGATGAAATGAATAATCCAATAATACTAGTAGAAAATGCAACTAGGAAAAAATTAACAATTAATGCAACTAGTGTATTAAATACTAACACATCTTCTGGTCTCGGGCTTAAATGAAAATAAACAATAGTAACACAAGTAATTGCCTGATATAAACATAAAAAGGCAACGACAATAATTTTAGAAACAATATAGGAAGCAAAATTTAAACCACTCATATATTCCTTTTTCAGCATGTCTCTTTCCTTGACAATTTCCTGAATCGTATTAAATAATCCTAGCCACATAGATGCTAGAGTAAAAGCAACACACATCATCGATGAGGTCATTGGATTTAGAAAACCTTTTTTTTCAACTGCCACACAAATTAAAGAACCCATTAATAGGGCCTGCCCCAATAATAATAACAGCATCAATTTATTATTAATTAAAGAAGATAAGTATCTCCTTACTAAAGTAATCGTTTGACAAAAAAAGCCTACCCTTTCCTTTTTATCTATCTTCATTTCCTCTGGTAATTCAATCTTTTTTTGATTTTCTTTATACTTTTTATACCAAGTAGCAGAATCTTCCTTTAATAAATCATAGATATCTACAAATTCTTGAACTCCAAAATATTTAAAAATATCTTTGTAAGGTCCATAATAACAAATTCTACCACTTGTTCCCATAAAGAGTACTTTGTCACATAGATTCAAATTGGATACAGTATGTGCTGTAATTACAATGGTCTTTCCAGTATCTGCAATCTCTCTTAACTGTCGCATAATCTTTTTTTCAATATTAGCATCTAATCCACTCGTAGGTTCATCTAATAAAAATAAATTAGGATCACTAAGCATTTCTGTTGCAATGGAAGCTCTCTTTTTTTCACCACCACTTAAATTCCTAATCATTGTATTTTTTACATGGAATAACTCTAATATCTTTAAAATATGATGAATGGTCTTTTTACTTTCCCTCTTACTAACATTTTTAATTCTTAATTTCAATGAATATTCTAAAGACTTATATAGAGTTAAACTCTGATCTAAAATCTCTTCTTGTGGAACATAAGCAATTCTACCTTTGAAATATTCTTCATTTTCTAAAAGATCTAAACCCTCAATATAGATGTTGCCTTTACTAGGTTTACTATATCCACTTAATATATTCATTAAAGTGGTTTTTCCTGCCCCAGAGCATCCGACAATTGCAATAAATTCTCCACGTTCTATGCTGAGAGATAAATTTGATAAAATAGTCTTAGTCTTATTCCCAATTTGAACTTGCTCACTTACATTGTCAATTACTAAATTAAATCCATCTTCTTGCATTTTATCACTTCCACTCTCATTATATAAGTTCTCATCTTTTTCGAATAGGTATTTTAAAAAAAATTCCTACCTTTTTACAAAAAAAGACAAAAAAAGAGAAACTACTTTCTATTTCGTTCCTCTTCTATTAAATATTCTAAATTTCCTTCAACTGTTTCTTCCTTTAATACTTTCAAAGGATTTGTCTTTGTTAGTTCTATGAATTTTTCATTTCCCACTGTTTTCTTTAACTTTTTTAATGACTTCTTTAAATATTTGTCTTTCTCTACATAATGAGTATCTGTTGCGACAAACTGAACTAAATCATTCTTTAAAAGCCATTTCATCAGTTTTTTTGCACCTTTTCCATATTTTCCTGTAATACTATCAATATTACATTGAAGTAGACAATTAAATTCTAATAATTCACGAATTCTTTTGTTATTTTTTTGAAGAAAATGATACCTTTCTGGATGGGCAACAATTGGAATATATCCTTGATTGGTTATCTCACATAAAATATTGGATAAATTATTTAAGTATCCTGTTAACGGTAATTCAATCAATAGATACTTTGTTCCATTCAAGGTCGTGATTTCTTTTTTTTCTAATAACTCAAGAATATTTTCACATAAATATACTTCGTTTCCTAAGTATAAGTTTATGTCTTTATTTGATAAATTCTTTTTTAATTCTTTCAGAATTTTTTCTCTTTCTTTTTTATTTGAGTTGTATTTTGTACTTTGAATATAATGAGATGTTAATACAAAGTCTGTAAATCCACAACCTGAAAGATACTCAAGAATTTCTAAACTTTCTTCGATTGTTTTCGCTCCATCATCTACCCCAGGTAAAATATGAGTATGGAGATCAACCATTCTATCCGTAATAGTGTCCATAATATTTCTTTGACCCACTATTCGCACGATTTAGTACAGTTCCTAAGATATTGGCACCAACATTTTGTAAGCTTTTCTTTGTTGTAGTAAGTAAAGATTTTGGTGTTTCTTTGTGTACACTGACGATCACAACACCATCTACTAAGGTACTCATAATCAAAGAATCTGTTAATCCACCATTGACTGGTGCAGAGTCGAAAATAATTAGATCATATTCGTTTTTTAGAATTTCGATTAATTCTTTATTTTTTTCTGAGCCTAATAATTCTGATGGATTTGGTGGTGTTACTCCACGAAACATAACAGAAAGATTTTTAATCTTGGTTTCTTGAATATATTCTTGGTATTTTTCTCTTACATTTTCTAACAATAAGTTAGATAATCCTTTTTGGTTATGAGAATCAAAAATATAATGCTGACGTCCTTTTCTAATATCACAGTCTACTAGTAATACTCTTGTTCCACTTTGCGCAAAAGCAACTGCTAAGTTTGCTGCAATAAAGCTTTTTCCTTCTCCTGGCACACTACTTGTAATTAAAATGGTACGTAGTTTTTTATCGACAGATGCAAATTGTAAGTTTGTTCTTAATGTACGAATTGTTTCACTAAGAATTGATTTTGGATCATTATTTAATACTAACTCTTTATACATCTTAACCCCTCCTATTTTATCTTTTTTTCTTTTTATATTTTGGAACTGTAGCTAATACGTTCAGTCCCACTTTTTCTTCAATATCTTCTGGTTTCTTAATGGAATCATCAAAATAGAAACAGATTGTAATAATCATACTAGCAAGTACAAAACCTGCACCAATTCCCATAATATATTGTTTCACAATATTTACATTATATGGCTCTAACGCTTCTACTGCTTCATCGACAATACTAATGTTTTCGATATTATAGATACTTGTAATTTCTTGTTTAAAGACTTTGGCAATCTCATTCGCAATATTTCTTGCGACACGACTTTGTTCATGAGCAACAGAAATGATAATTAATTCTGTATCATTCGCACTAGTAACACTAATCATTTTACTTAATTCTTTCTCTGTCATATCTAAACTTAAGTTTTCAATTACCTTGGATAAGATTCTTCTACTTTTGATAATCTCACGATAAGTAGATACAAGATTCTTATTTAAAGAAATATCTGTTTGTAGTGATGACGTTGAACTTGAATTACTAGATCGAGTCAACACTAAACTAGTTTGTGATTTATACATTGGTACTTGTACATTTTCATTATAATAGATTGATCCTACTGTACCAATTAGTACAAATAAGATAACAATGATGAATTTACTAAAGTAGTATTTAATGAATTCAGAAATATTAAATTCTTCCATACTTCCACCCCTTCTTCATAATGGCACATATTATACTACAAAAGTTGAAAAAATGCAACATTTTTCGATTTAATTTTTTAAGTCAAAAAATGGAAAAAGGAAATGGATTCGTTTCCAATTCCCTTTATTTTTTTAAAACAATGGATTCTGAAAGTTCTTTAATTTGAGAAAGGCCCTCTGTAATATGATAATCATCAGGAACTAAGAAGCGAATTCTCTCAATTGGAAGATAACTACTTCCCCTAGTTGCCATACTAATTTTTTCCTGATCTAGAAAATCAGTCATAGAATCAAAATCTACTAAAGGTTGAATTCTTCCTCCTAAGGTATCTTCTTTGGTTGTTTGAAAAACCGTTGTTGTATATAAATTTAGATAAGGTTTCTTCACTTTCCATTTTGCGAAATCAGTAGTAATTTCTACATTATAAGATTGCTCTTTCTTCCCATCTCTCCAAAACGGTTTAAAATTATATTCGTGACGAATCGTTTCTTTAATCGTGATAGATTCTTTTTCTTCTTCTAACTTGGCACTGACTAATCTCTCAAAAAATTCATCTTCTTTCTTCTCTTTGCCATAAAAAAAGAATTGTCCCATCTCATCATAAGAAATTTCTAAATTCTCAACAGAGATTCCTAACTTTTCGATAAATTCCATAATTTCTAATATATGATTCATTTTTACATCCCCTTGTTGCACTTCTTATTATTGTATGATTGATTCAGTCGTTTTGTGCCATATATTGATTGATTTTTAAAACCTATTATTTACCCTTTTATTACTTTCTTGATTTCCTCAATTGTCTTAGAGATTTCTTCCTCTTGATCTAAAATATCATTATATTCTAAACATTCATTAAATTCTTTATGGTAAACCATTTTCATCCCACTACTATCTGCAAAACTACCAAGAGACGTTAATGCCCCATCTGTTGAATATTCTTCCTTCTTTTTAGAACCTACTACTAAAGCGATTAACTTTTTTCCTTCTAATTTTCTAGAAGCATATAAAGGATTTAAACGATCCATAAAGATTTTTAAGTCTCCTGATAATAAGTTCCAGCGAGTTGGTGTAAGAAAAATTAAATATTCTGAAGAAACAACTTTCTCTACATTTTCTACCATATCATCTTTAAAATCACATACTCCATTCTCATCGCAATCCATACATCCAGTACATAAATAGATTTTTTGATTTCCTGGAGTAATGGAGTCAACAGAAATACGTTCCTTCTTTAAAGCTTTCCTTATCTTTTTTTCTAAAATCGCGCAGTTCCCTTCTCGTCTAGAACCAATAATTATTAATACCCTTGCCATATGATCACCATTATTAATATGAATCAAAAATACTTTTTCATACAACGAATAATAAAATTTATGAGTATCCTTTTTTATCGATTAGGAGTCACTTTTTATATGATTTCTTTTCTTTTATAACCAGAGTTATGAAATTTATCATTCTTTTTATCTAGTTTCTCTATACTAGTAATGTTTTTATCATTTACTAATATTGCTAATTCTTTTCTTGCTGTTTGATTTAGTTTTTCTAATCTTTCTTTTTGTGAAATATTATGTTCAATCATACTAGCATTTAAAACTTCAAGATTACTTAAAACTACTAAATGTAGTATATCTGTATAATTTCTTATATTACCATCTAAATTAGGATTATTATCTTTCCACTCTTTTGCTGTCATTCCAAAAAGCGCCACATTTATAACATCTGCTTCACTTGCATAAACATATTGCTTTTGTTTATCTGTTATTTTAGGAACTATATTTTCTTTTATGCTATCAGTATGAATTCTATAATTTGTTTTAGATAAACTTCTTCTAACAGACCATTCAATTTTTTCTTGATAGCTTTCATTATATTTTAATCTTTTAAATTCCTTAATCAAATATAATTTAAAGAGATTATCTATCCAAGAAGCAAATTCTAATGCTACATCTGAATGAGCAAATGTTCCCACACTATATTTTCCTTTACTTGATATCAATCCTTTAGCATTTACTCTTGTACACCATTGACTTGGAGACATTGTAAAAGATTTTTTAGGTGCCTCATTTTTAATTAGGCTGAATTCCGCCGAATTAAAATTTTCATTACTTAATTCCTCCCAAAGTCCTAAAAACTCTATAGTATCATAATTACTTAACCATTTTTTTATAACATCTGATGGGTCATTTGGATTTTTATATCTTGCTAAATCTGTTAAAGAAATATAGTCTTCATCATCTACTCGTATAACTCTAATTTCATTATCCTTAACATTCATAACTGTTGTAATTTTATTATTCATTTTCTTATTCCTTTCTATTTGAACATTGATATCCAAATTATAAAAACATTACATTTTTCATTATCTTTTCTATTTTCTATCATTTCAATATGTTTATTAATTATTTTTCCCTTAAAATAAAGTAAATTTATTTGTTTTATATTTTTTGCCATTTGCCCTAAACTAGATTTCTTGTTTGTACTGCAAAGTATGTTTGACCTAAAGCCACAACCTCCTTTTTTGAATCTGCATTTTGAACTATTAAGTAACAAGCGTAACGTGTTAACCTATAATCGTTTAATTTTCTTTTAGCATTAGAACCTATTTCAACCATTACGTCCACCTGAGCGAAATGGTCTTCCAATAACTGATTACTCTTTTGGCATGATACTTTTGCCTTATTAATAACAGGCGTAAATTTACGATATTCACCATACTTTAATATTTTCCCAAGTTCTCTTGCATATCAAAATTTTAGCCCATTTTCATCAATATGTTTAATATCATCAAAAACTTTTTCTTTATATAATTCCAATTCATTCATTTTCCTAACCTCCTCCTATATTTTGTATTATTTGCCATTTGTCCTAAACTAGATTCCTTGTTTGAAAGTAAAATGTTTTATATCTTCGAATACTGTGATAATACCTTTTGTCTCACTCAATCATTATTTTATCTTAATACTTACTTTCGTTTCATTTATATTATACAGAGAAAATAAGAAGATGATCTAAAACTACAAAAAAACTTAATCACCTCGATTAAGTTCCTTCCTTTTCTTCATGAACCAAAGACATCCAATGGATAAGATACCTCCACTCGTATCAATTAATACATCCAAAACCTTAGCAGATCTACCATCAGAGAATAATTGATGGATTTCATCACTACATGCATAGAAAAAGCAAAATAGAATGGAATAGATTAAAGTTCTCTTAACTCCATATATTTCAAAAATTTTAAATACTAAAATTCCTAAAATAAAATATTCTGTAAAATGTGCTGTTTTTCGAACTAACAATCTCATATTTTTTACCAGTTTTGCCTTTTCTTGAGAAGTAATTTCTTTTTCTCCCACCTTCAATACTACATCAATAACTTTAGAAGCCACTTTATCACTCAAAGAAAGACTATTCGTAACACTTTGATTCGAAAATCCAAAAATGACAATCATCCAGATAATTAATATAGTAACAAATATCTTTCTTCTCGTTCCCATTTCGTCACTTCCTAACTTTAATTAATTATGTTTAATATTATAACTAGCGCGATTTACCGAGTCTTGAGATGGAATCATAATATAATCAACATAATTTGTTAAATGAACAGTACCACTACTATCATAACCATCTAAGCTTTGCGTATTAAATGTCCATTTTGTATTATTGTCTAGAATATCTCTAATATAACCTGTGATGACGTCTCTAGGAATATTCGTTGTATATAAATCACTAATAGAATTTAATAGACTTTGATAGTTTTTGATAATACTAGGAGAGGTTGCCTTATTAAAGATAGAGATTAAAATACTTTGACAATTCTTTTGTCTTTGTCGATCTCCCCCACTATAGGCCAAACGCTCTCTAGAAATTGTAAGAATCTCTATTCCATTATAATTCCTACATCCCTTTTCGACATATAATTTATTTCCTTTAGAATCATCCCAACTACCTAGAACGGTCGCATGAGTTGTATAAAAACTTTTATCAGAGCAAAATTGAATTCCACCTAAAGTATCAACTACTCCAACAAGACTATTGGTTCTTACTTTTACATAATAATCAATTTTAAGATTTAATAACTGTTCGAGGGACTTCATACTTGTCGTAATTCCCCATGCTCCGTGGTAACCCATATTATCACTTCTACCACCTTTTCCATAGACAGGAATATGATAATCTCTAGGAATACTAGTAAGTAATACTTTATGGGTATCTTGATTAATCGATACAATCATATTAAAGTCATATAATTGATTGGAAAAATCAGTACCACCAATATAAATATTAATATTATTGGTTTCTGCTAAATCCTTGTTTTGTTCTGGATTAGAGGTATCTGGATTGAGATCATCTTCTGAAATTTCTTCAAAAGTTAGGGTATATTCATAAACAATCGTATAATGATCTTTATTCAATTCATTCTCTGAATCGATAATATAAGTATAAAGATTTTTTTCAATTAATACATAAGAAATATCTGTTTCTAATTTCTGAAACATACTTTCAATATCATCATAAGAAACTGAATTCACCTGATACTTAGTAGTAAGTTCTTTTAATGCTTGTTCAATATTAGGAGTATCTTTATAATAACCTAAAGATTTTTCATTAATATTATCTAATGTATTATTACTATCTTTTAATGACAATACATAAAAAGTATTCGTATATTCTCTTTTAGCATTATCAAATGCTTTATCTAAGAAATGATCAGTAACACTAACATAGTAAATTCCACAACCATTCAGTACAATTAATAAAAATGTAAAAATGTACCCTATGATAATAAATGCTTTATTTTTTCTAGAAATGAATGTAATAGAGAAGATTTCTAAAAGAAGCAATCCCCCAAATATTAAAAAATAGTACTTGATTGGTATTACATTCAAATTATAAGTAAATAAACATAAGAAAATATTCAGTATAATTAAAATAATACCTACTATTAAATAATGATATGTCTTAATAAATAATAACAATTTATTCATAGCAATCCCCCCTAAAAGTGTTTTATATTATAACACACTTTAAACTAAATTTCACTTAGCTTTCTACATTTTTTTGTTATTAATACTTTTGCAAGTTCTATACATAATATAAAAAATAATTTTCTTATTATTTAGTTTTTTCTTTATTTAATTTTCTTCTTTCAACTACCTTCAGATAATAATTGACCATTTCTTTTTTAATAAAAGAACATTCCCGTGGTAATAGAAAAATTGTTGCTATAGAAAAACCTATAAAATATAAAATTAATCCTATGACAGGTGTTGTATAGACTGTTGTTATAAAAAATAAAATTAATATAATTATTATATAAAAATACTGTCTTACGGAATAACAGTATTTTCCAAAATCTATTTCACAAATTATAAACCAAATTATACTTGTAAACATTGTTGCAGTAGCGAATATTTCCATTGTTCCAAATAACTTATAACCTAAGAGATTCAATATAAAGGAAAGCACAATAACAGATGTCATTACAGCAAAATAACGATTTTGCTTTCTTTTAACTTTATAACAATTATTATAAATACATTTTACAATAATAGAAAAATACTGTGCAATAAACAAAAAGTATAGTACTAATAAAGACGAAGAGTACTTTTCAATCCAATACTGTACAATAAACGAAACAGGAAATACTAAAGCTATTACTAGAGATGATACTATTAACAATACATTTTTTGCAAATATAATTTTTTCTTTTTGTTGATTTTTACAAATATAATTGTACATTACCACACTGATTGGGCTTACTATTGTATTCATAAGAGATTCTATACTAACAGCAAATGAATAGTACGCAAATTTAATTACCCCTAAAAACCTTTTTACTAACAAACGATCTATACTTGTAAATATAACATTGGAAAAGTTTCCTAACATTAGTAAAAAACCATCTTTAATATCTTCAAATAGGTATTTTAAACTTAATTCCGATGATTTTCTCCCAAACAAAGATGTTACCTCTTTCTCTAGTAATAACCAATAAACAAAATATGAAATGATATAAGATATGATATAGTAATTAGAATTATAGGTTCTAATAATAAAAAGCAAAAATATATTAATTACAAATATAAATATATTATTAATATTTGTAAATTTTGCATATTTATCAAACTGCCCAGTTGACTGATATAAATTTCTAAGATAATTTCCCACATTGATCGGAATTAAAGATATGATACAAAAAAGTAAAATTTCATTTTTGACTAGCAGTGCTACAATAATCCCAATAATAGCTACCACTAATTGAAATAATTTAAATATCTTAAATTCAGCCAATACTTCTTTTTTATCAATATCTTTGAGACTCTTACCACCATACTTTAGATACATTCCATCAGAATATCCTAAATGGAGGATTCCTACATAGCTAATATATAGTTGAAACAGCTTTATATCTGAGTAAGCTTCTATAGATAGAAATTTTGGAAGAACAAAGCCTGTAAGAATGCTAAGAATTACTCCAATTAAATTTGTAGCGAATACATATATAAATCCTTTTTTAAGGCTCATATCCTCACCTACTTTCTAAAAAAATTTTGAAGCCAGCTTTCATAATCATATTGATTAATAATTCGTTTAGGTAAATTTTTATAATTTCCAGCAATAAATTTTGGTAAATCTTCTAAACTGTCTTTCCCTAAAATAAAAATATTTTCTTTACAATAAAAATCATAATTTATAATATCTGAATTGTTTGTAATTAATTTCTTTCTTAAAAAAATAGATTCCATAACTCTTAAAGTTAGCCCAAAATGTCTATCGTCGATAATATCTAAAAGTGTATTACAATTTGCTACCATATTTAAATATTTCTCATAGGAAATTAAATCTTTTTCACTTTCAATAATTAAAAAGTCTGTCTTAATATCCTGATTAGTACAGTACTCTTTGAATTCTAAAATCTGATTTTTTCTTCCTTTTTCCCTTCCTAAGAAAAGAATCTTATTTTCTTCATTTTCTGATTTGCTTAAAACATTATTTGAATAAAGTTGACAGTTATATCTCAATTGGTACTTTTTACAATCCACTTTATCAAATGACCAAACTTCATCTATAAGAGGATTGCTTAAGAAACACTGATTGAATTCATTGATAACATTCCAATAATATAAAATGACTTTGCAATGCTTATTTTTCTTTTTAATATATTTGATAATATCTGGATACATATCACTATCAAATAGAATAAAAATATCACAATCATTCAAATTTTTTTTCCAAGTTCCATATAGAAATGTTCGAAATGGCAAATGAAACTTCATCATGCCTCTTTTTATAATATGTGGCACTTTCTTAAATGCACTATAAATATTGTCGTCATCAATGTATTTAAAAAACATACCTTTGGCATCGTTTCTTATAATCCTATAGTTTGTCATAATTGTCTCCCCTATTTTTTAGTTTTTTACATTTTTCTTAAAAGTATCAAACATTGAATACTTTACTCTAAATAAGCACTATGATACTGAAATTCTATATTGAACTCTGATATTTTTCCTTGAGAATTATCATAAAATACAATTTTCTTATCTTATATGTTCTCGATCAATTCTTATTTTTTCATTCTTAAATCTATTATCACCCAATGTAGCAATTTCCTCTGGTTTAATATCTTTTTTCCACAATATATATGGGAGTGCAATTTGATCACGCATACTTTCACTTTCTAGAAATTCATTCCACCAATTCTTAAAAATCTCCTTTGCCATTTCTTTGCGTAAATCACATACAATAATCCCACATTCTAACATACCATACCCTGAAGGAAATTTATCTTTCAAATAGCGTTTTTTTTGGCAAATAAGTTGTTTGTAATTTCCTTTCTTTAAAAGTCTACATACTTCAACTTCTTCATAAATACAATAACGATATCTATGCTTATGAAATGCTATTCCATACTTTGGATTTAACCTATAAATAAAATCATCTAATTCTGAAATGATAGCATTATTACTATCTAAATAAATTGAATAATCATATCCATTAAAAAATTCATGTGGATGCATTTTAAAATAACGATTTATCAATGTTGGATTTCCTAATTTTAAAACAGATTCTGGAATTTCTTTTACCTTCCATATTGTTGATGAAATATTCTGATCCGTAAAAAGAACATAATCGCAATTTTCTGACATAATAAGTGGATCTTTGATATTATCATAATTCCCTACCAATACCATATAAATTACTAATTTTTTATTTTTTAAATCTACATGATTCATTTCTTTATAAGTATTTATTTGTGGTTCTGGATGATTATATTTTTTAACTTTTATATATGTTATTAACTTAGAAATAATATTTTTTCCAGATTTTAACTCCAATATTTTTTTACCTAATGTATATTCTTTTGAACTTGTCAATTCTAAAACTTCTCGATTTAATTTTTCAATAGCTTCAATATATTCATCTTTTTTCATCATACTTCACCTTCCAATATTCTCTTACTTCCAAACAAAAAACAAGTTACAAAGAGTAAGGAAACCGCATAAATTATTGTGCGAGCCGATAAGAAGGAGTTATAAAAAACTTCTACTCTTGCTTGATCAATTAATAAATTTGTAAAAAATGCGAAGAAAATTAAATGTCTACAACTGACCTTTTCTTTTGCAGCTAAATATAGTTTTGAGAATACAAAGCCAAAAATCATTGGACATATTACGAGTCCACTAATACCGAAATCTTGAATAAATGGTTTAAATTCAGTAAAAGTATTGGTATATAAGGTAGGTGTAAAATAAACCCATTCCTTTTGATATGCTGTCCAATAATCAATTAATCCAATTTTGGACAAAAGCATTTGTATTCCTTTTAATGTTGCTTCTCCAAAATGTTCTAGGGGTGAAATTGGATTATTTAAAAAAATGTCAAGCGATGGAATTTCACTTCCTAAATAAAATGAAGTGTAATCAATCATATTACTTGAAGTATGACCACCTAGCAATGGTAAGACCAAATAGCACATAGGCACGAAGATGATAAGGATAATCATGCCAAGTTTAACAAACTTTCGAATTGATAGATGACTATTTCTAATATACAAAATTGACCATATCATTACACCAGCTGAAAAATACTTTAGCAAAATGGTTCTTCCACCTACAGTTATAGATAGAAATACTATTAACAAAATATTTACAATATTTAAAATATTATTTTTAATCTTATCTTTTAAGAACAAATTCTTAACTATAATATAAATATATACTATACAAGTAATCTCACAAAAGCGTAACATATTTAATACAATGGGATTAAGAACGTTCCCCTCTTCTAAGGCATTTTCATTATATAAAATACTAGAAGATTTATATTTACTAATAATGTCTGTTAAAGAATCTCCATTTGTAATAGTCTTTAAATTCATATAAAGTAATACCATAGTAAAAACTATGAATGAGAAAATAATTAAATTTTTTAGTAAATCAACACGTATCACTTTAGAATTTTCAAATTTTTTCTGATTCTCCTCTTTACGAGCATTTCTTAATTTTCGTGCTAAAAACTCGCCGATTCCGAAACTAAAAACCCCTAAAAGAATATATTGTATAGTTTTCCAATGTAAATCTGAAATATTGTTCCATGAATTTTCAGAAGTTCCAATGAATGCCCCTAATACTGAAAGGAAGAAAATCAAACTTGTTATTACTGTAGGAGAGACAATTTCCCTTTTAAATAAATTGTAAAAGAAAATTGACATAAGCAGTAACAAACCAGCTAATATAATATAAGTCATTTAGATCACCCTTCTTATAAATTCTAATACAAAGACAATTCTATTTCTAATCATCTTGAATAATGGATAATGATTCATATTAGAAACATTATTATCATGTCTACGATAATAAATTAATTTATCATCAATAAAAACGGATTTACCATATTTTTCACAAATTATGCCAATCCATTGGTCATGCATCTCAATATTATTCGGAATTGGTAGTATTTTACTTTTAATTTCCTTGGAAAAAGCCATACAGCATCCTAAATATCTATTTTTATATATATTTTTTAATATCCCAGGTCCAGATTTTCTATGTGAGAAAAAAGAATCGATAATTGTTTGCGTCATATCTCCATTTTTAACTTCTGCATTATGAGTGACACAATTACATCCAGTCTTTTCAAAAACTTCTAACATCTTTTCCACCTTGTTTTCTAACCAAACATCATCTTGATCAGATAAAAATATATATTTTCCACTACAGTTTCTGGCAGCATGTTCAAAGTTCTTTTTCACACCTAATTTTGGTCCTTGCAAAACCCTGATTCTTTTATCGGAAATTTTATTTATGATTTCTAGCGTACGATCTGTAGAACCATCATCTGATATTATTAATTCATCTTTTTCACATAAATTTGCTAGTATACTTCGGATTTGCACTTCTATATACTTCTCTCCATTATAACTAGCCATAGCTACAGATATAGGATAGTTTCTCTTTATACTCATATTATCACCAACATTTCTAGCCTACAATTTTTTTAGCTCTATTTTATATTTTTCGATAGATTTGTTTTTAGTAAAATTATCCTCTAAATATTTTCTACCAGTTAAATGTTTCCTTACAAACTTTTCTTTTTCTTTAATAATTTTATCTAGGCATTCTTGGATTTCATTATAGTCCCCTGCCTCAGCAAGTACACCACAATTTGATTTTTGAATAATTTGCCAAGCCTCACTATCCTTTTCTAAGATACCAAAAATAGGCACATTGGTTGCTAGGCATCCATATATTTTACTAGGTACTGAAACACCTTTTATCCCTTTAGCATTCGTTACTAAATGAACATCTGCAGCATTTAAGCTGTAAATCAAATCAGATTTAGCTTGATATGGGATAAACTTCACATTATTCATCTTGTGTTCTTTACAGTAATCCATTAAGTTTTTCTTAACTGCTCCTTCTCCAACTACTGCGAAAACTATATCTTTAGAATCTTTATATTTTTCAAATACCTTAACTAGATTTTCTAAATCATAAAATAATCCTACATTACCAGAATACATAATAACGAATTTATCATCTAATTTATACTTCTTTTTAAAATCTATTACTTTAGGGTCAGCTTTTTTTAATGGATACACATCTTTTTCGTCCATCCAATTATTAATAACAATATTATTTGGTACCTTTTTGTTATCAAATCGATTTATTAATGTTTGTTGCATATCCCTTCCAACGGTTATTACTAAATTTGATTTCTTACACACAAATTTATCAATTTTTAAAAGTAATTTAAGTAATAAACTATTTTTTGAGTAATTTACAGCCATAATCTGTTCAGGATTAAAATCTTGAATACAATAAACTAGTTTTCCTTTTGTAATTTTCTTTCCAATATAACCCAAAGTTCCACCCAATATTGGCGGTTGAGAAATTGTATATACGATATCCATTTTCCCTACCTTAAATGACATCTTAATTGATCGACAGAAGTATGTTAAGATATGCTTTATTCTACTTAATTTCTTTGTTTTATCAAATTCAGGTACAGAAACTCTTATAATTTTGATGCCTTCTAAGTTTTCGAAATAATACTTTTTCTGTTGATATTTCTTTTCTATTTTTCCTGTATAGCATGGTACAGAACAGATAACTGTTATCTCAAAGTCTTTTGATAACTCCATACATAATTCCGTTAGTAATTGACTAGTAGATGCTACCTCTGGATGAAAATAATTTGCATAAACAAGCATTCTTTGCTTTAACATAGAACCACTCCTTTCTACAAAAAAAGACTGAATGCGAAATACCCCTCTACTTTGCTTTCAATCTTCTTGTTCTATTTTGGTACCCTTTTTATATCTTTTATTCTTTTATTTTGCGCCATCCCTTTTAATGACACTGATGAATGTTTTAAATATGATTTTTAAATCTAATCCTATACTTCTATTTTCTACATAGTATAGTTCTAATTTCTTCCTATCTTCATAGCTTGTACAACTTCTACCATTACAAGCCCACCATCCAGTAAGTCCTGGTAAGACACTTAAGAATTTTTCCTTGTCTTCCCCATACTTTCCAATCTCACTTTCAATGACTGGTCTTGGACCTACAATACTCATATCCCCTTTTAGAATATTTAAAAGCTGAGGAAGTTCATCTAGGGAGGTTTTTCTAAGAATTTTTCCTACCTTCGTAATTCTTGGATCATTTTCTATCTTAAAATTCTCTTCCCACTCTTTTTGAATTTCAGGATTTCTTAACATCTCTTCTAATCGTTCGTTAGAATCAGAATACATACTTCGAAATTTATATAAGTAAATAGTATCCCCATGTTTTCCAATTCTTTTATGTCTATAAAATGCTTTTCCCTTAGAATCTATCCTAATTAAAATAACAATTAATAAGAATATTGGACTTAAAATAATCAACGAGAATCCTGATACTAGGATATCAAATAGTCGTTTCACAAAGCAATAGAAAAAATCATGTTTCTTGACAACTAGCGATGTTTCTTTTTCTTGTTGGTCTAAGCCAATACTAACTCCATTCATAGCCACTCCCCCTAAAGTTGGCTACTATAATAACACAAAACAACCAAAAACTCAAGAAAAACCTACTTTTTTGTCACAAATTGTCGAAAAAGGTTTATTTTACAAAAAAATAAACCCAGTCATTTATCTAACTGGTTTATTCTCTTTGTTTTTTGAATTTTGCTTTTTTAGTAGGTCTGCAAGATATAGTTCTCCTTTTTTATGCTTCTTAATTCGCTTATACTCTATTAGATTTCCTACTAAACAATCGATTCCCTTACCCTCATAATAGTCTTTTATATATTGACTGGATTGATCATATCTTCTTCCATTATACTTAATCTTATCTTTTGCAAATTCTTTTGCATCTAAGTTACTTTTCCCAAATTCAGAGAATAAATTCTCGTTAATAATCATGAGGATTTCTAATTCTGGTTTCGTACAATACTTAAAAATATTTTCTTCAAATACAATATGTTTTAGATCGGATGGAATTTTTAATTCATCATTCTGTTTATCACCAATCCGGTAAATAATAACTGGTTTATTATAATGCTTTAATTCAGATTTTATCACTGAGCTTTCTAAATTTCTGATGGGATAGGGTTCTAATCCAATTAAGTCATCCCTACTAAATTCTAATTTCTTATAATCCAGTAGGAGATTCATAACTGTCTCCTCATTGTTTCCCTCACACATCAATAAATATTTCACTGCATTAATTCCTTTTTAAATTTCATTAAGGCATCATAATCGACATCCGTATTAAAGGCATTTTCATAAAATTTCTTACTTTTCAGTAATTCAGGTCTAATTCTATATTTTTCATACATATTCTCTAACGTTATATGTTTCTCGTATTTACTAATATAAATATTATCACTTCGATCAAATAAATCTAATAATTCACAATAATGTGTTGTAAAAATTAAAGTAGCATTCTTTTTATTTACAGATTTATCTTTATATAAATTAATTAAATTTTCTACTAGTGTTTTATGAAAATGAGTCTCAATTTCATCAATAATTAAGTCAATTCCACTTTTAAGCGAACATACAACAAACCCAAACAATCCTAATCCTTTGTTGGTTCCACTTGATAATATCTCATATAATTCTTTACTAGATACTTCTCTCATTTGATGATTTTTGTATTTGATTTCAAATTTGTTCTCACCAATCATTTTTATACTTAAGATATGGTCATCAAATATTTTCACAATAGATTCTAAGAGTTTTAAGTTTGGGTCTAAAGTATTATAAAGTTCAAACATTTTTTCATAATTATGATACGAAATATCTTCGCTAAGATAATCAATTCCTCGTAGTTCAATATTTTTTAATAATAAATAAAGAATAGAAGTATCTTCTGGTAAATCAGTATTATTTGTTACTTCTTCATACTTCTCATAATCAAACAAGTTTTTACTATGAGATTTTTTATATTCACGCTTGAATAACTTCTGATTTTTAAACAATATACTTGTACTATCAATGATATTTGGATTCTTATACAAATCTGTTACATATCGATATAAACATCCTTCATGATAAAACGTAACATCAATATTTACTACTTTATTGCTAAAGCCAAAAAAATTACGAGCAGATTTAATTCTATAATCTGTAAATATATCATAAACAAGGGCTAATAAGTCAATGGAAGTAGTCTTTCCAGAGGCATTTTTTCCAACAATTCCCAATGTTTTATATACAAATAAATCTTCATCAATTTCATGGAGTTCAAATTCCTTATCTTCTTGAGTTTTATTCGCTATTGGTATAAACGATATTGTAAAATTGTCTTCACATAATTTAAAATTATTCGCTACAATCTTTAAAAGTTTCATAGTATTTCTCCTTTTCTATATACATTATACCATAAAAATGATAAAAAATACATTTTTTTTGTTATTTTTACTATTATCAAGATGAAATAGACACGATTTTTCAAATTTTAAAGAGATAAACATTTTATTTGTTTATCTCCTTGTCCTTTTTCTTTAATATATCTTCAAATTGTTTTACATTTTTCCGTTCTTTATATTTTGATTCAATCGTATCTTTAATTTCTTGATTCATGCTACTTTGATATCCAAGAAATGACTCATCTCCAACGATGAAATAAGGAACGCCTCTACTGCCTGTTTCTTCTTTCAACTCTTCTTTAAATTGATCCATTAGTTTTCTGTTCTCTTCCTCATACCAAACTTCAAATCCATAGACATTATAATACTTTCCATACTTACTTTTAATACTTTCTAAAAATTCAAATAATTCCTCACAATGAGGACATCCATCTCCCCAAAAGACATAAATATTAATCTTATTTGACTCTTTTTTAATATCTTCTATTGCCGCCTGTTTCAAAATAATTGCTTCTGCTTTTTCACTTTGATATTCCCGATAGCGATTCATCTCAATATAAATAATAGATGCGAGGAGTAGAGATATGATAATTACAAAAATTGTTGTTTTATTTTTCATTAGAATTCTACATACTCTTCAGTATTATAAAGAGTTCCGTCAATTTCCAAATAAATAGAATACTTTCCTACGAGATAATCAGAATTAATATATTTTGTGATTGAAATACCGTTTTCGTCTTCCTCTTCCGTAAACAAATCAACACATAAAGCAGTATATGGCTTTTTACTAATTACAACATCATAATATTTCCAATTCATATTTCGATATAATACAATACTTACCTCATTTTTTCTTAAGAATTGTCCCTTTACTACAAGTCGATCAATTTCTTTCGTAATTTCAATATTATGAGACTTATAATTGTCATCGATTTCCTTAGTTAATACAAATGGATTGAATTTTTCACGACTTGTTTCTGTTTTTCCTAAACCACCAAGTCTAGAAGCTTCTCCTAAAGAAAACTCTTCCTTTTCATGATATAAGCTCATCTTTTCTACCCGATAAGTATTGGTAGGTAGTTTTAATTCAAAGACAACTTCATCATCAATTAATTCTACTGTATCCGATACTAAAGTCGCATCTGTACTAAAACCTGCTGGTTGGTTAGAATTTTTTCCATCCACATAAACAATTCCACCAGAATGAATGATATAATGATTTTCTCCTAAGTAGTCAACATCTGAAATATAAGGAGAATAGAATTCACTACCACGTTCTTTTCCATATTCCCAAACTTGTTCAATGGTCATATTTTTTGTATCAATCTGATACATAACACCACGCGTATAACTGTTTTCGGCACTGACATATTCCTCTTTGATTTTTGATTTATTATTTCCATTATCTAATAAAAAGACATAACCCTCTGGAGTAATCATTGCTGCATGTTGACTCCACTGCCATTCAAAGTGATCTCCTACTGGCTTGAAGAAATATTTTTGATACTCTTCACTCCAAGAAGTAGGGTCACCTAAAATCCAATTAAGTTTTCCACTTTCATAATCAATATTAATAACGGCATCCTGATGACGTCCAGATAATGTAATAGAATTGGTTTCTTTATCATACCAAACAGCATTATTATGGAACCAATCATAAGAAGTCCAGTTTTCACTCTTCCCATCTTCCATATTTAAAATATCTTTTAAATCAAATCGTTTTACAATTCTTCCAGTTTCACGATCTAACTCTACAATATAATCTTCTACTGTTCCATCTTCATTATTAAAGTCATCACTTGCGACTAATAGATTTCCATTTTCCATTTCATAGTAGTCATGGTGATATCCACCTTCTAGGCTAAACTCTGTATATACTTTTCCTAATAAATCCATTTCATATAATCCTGTCATATAATAAGGACTATTAATGAGTCGTTCGCTACTTACTAATAAATGCCCATTTTCTAAACGATCAATTTTCCAAATCGCATAATTACTTAGATACCAACGAACTTCTCCATTGACATCATAAGCACAGGTATAACCAACACTAGATGGTGTATAAAAATATAAATCATTGGTTAGTTTTGCGTCCTCTTTCGTAACACTAGTTGGAAGAACCATATTTTCTGGTAACTGTTCTGTTTTTATTTGAAGCTCTTTTCGTACTTTTTTCCCTTCTTCTTCATACTCAATTACTACCTCATTTTGATAATCTGCATAAAGACCATAAATTGGTAATTGATGTTTCTTAGAAGATTCAAAAGTATGCGTAAAAGTCGTTAATTCATCTTTTCCAATAATCGTTACTTTAGGACTTACCTCATTCTCTGTTTCAAATAACACAAGTGCGGTTAAAGGAGAATTTCCATAAGGATTCAAAACCACTTTAGGATCTTCAATCGTCAATCCTTTGGTTTTTAACCCCTTTTCCATCTTATACTGTTCTTCTGTTAAGCTACTAATGATTTTTACCTCTTTATCATTTTCATATTTATTATTTTGAACCATTGAAAAAATAGCAACAACAAATATAAAAACTAACAATCCACTAAGAATTATAATTCCGCGATTCCTATTTTTTTTCATTTTTCTTTCCTCCATGATTTTATTTTACCCTATTTCTTTTTCTTCTAAAATAAAACCTAAGTTGAATTTTACTCAACCCTAGGTTGAATTTTTAATTCTCACATTCTTCCAATGATAAAGGAACTTTATAAAAGATCGTTTTCCCCTCAATATCTACTGCTTCAATCTCTAAATTTAAACTATCCTTAGAATAGACCTTACAAGTTTTAGAATAATCATCAATATTAAAATTTACTTTATGAAGGAATTCCTCCAAAGTAATTGTCTCATTTTCTTGATAATGATAAGTACTAATCGCTTTTTTTACTTGATCATTCACTTCATATAAAGTACATTTCATTTCCTGATATTGATTTTTATCTGCCTTCCTACCACAATAAGAAATATCTGAAATATAGATAGCGGACTTTTTATTGTTATAAGCAATACTACCAGACACTTCAAAATTATCACAATTAGAAGAAATAGGTTTCATTTCAAAATCATCTGAGTGAAAATAATTGACAAGAACTGGTCCAAGGATGAGAAAAACCAAAACAAACAGAAGAAGAATTAATTTCTTTTTATCAATTTTTCGTATTCTTGATTCCTTCTTTGAAACTTTTGCTTCTAAAAAATCCTCTAAGGAAATATGATAATCTTTACAAAGTTCTTTTAATACCGAAAGATCAGGAATATTTTTTCCATTTTCCCACTTAGATACTGCCTGATAAGTGACCCCATATTTTTCAGCAAATTCTTGTTGAGTCAAATGACTACTTGTTCGTAACTCTTTGATTATTTTTCCTATTTTTTCTTGATCCATACTTCAGCACCTTACCTGTAGTTTCAAACTTTATTTCATGTTTATTATAACATGGTTCCAAAGAAACGAAAAGAACTTGCTATTTTTAAAGGAAACTTTTTGAAAACATTATGATATAATATCGAAAAAGGAGTGAGTTTATGAAAAAGAAATTTCAATTTTTATTTTTTAGTTTCTTACTTTTCCTCGCATTCTTCCCTTCTATTACATTTGCATCTAGGTATCATTTAGAAGAGACAGATCTCAGTCTGTTACTTGATGATGATTCTTGGTATGTTTTTACGAGAGGAAATATCAAAGATAATGAAGAACTGGAAGAATTAGGCGTTTCTTATGATTATTTGTCAAATCTTATGGATGAGAATTTAATTTATTTAGATGCCGTTCATTTTTCTGATGAGTCAGATGACATGATAGAATTATTCGTACGAAAGAAATCAGGAAGTAAAGTAGAAAGCTTATCTACCTATTCCAAAGCTGAGTTAAAGTTACTTGAAAAAGAATTAGCAAACAACCAAGATTCTCCTACATCAGAGATTTATGAGAATGATTATAAGTTCATTTACTTAGAATATCAAGATAGTGGCTACCACTTATTAGAATACTATACCATCATCAATAATGATGCCTATACAGTAACAGTACAAAAAGTAAACGACTTCACAAAAGAGGAAAAAGAAGAAATTAGAAAAACGATTGATAGTATGATTTTTGAAGTAGAATCTAAAAAAGAAGAAGAAACGAAAAAAGAAGAAAAGGAAGATTCTTCCATACTAAATTATGCCATCATTGGAGCGATTGCTGGAGGGATTGTTGGATTCTTAATTTCTCTTCAAAATCGTAAGCCAAAAATAAAACTATAAGAAAAGAAAAGAAAAGGACTGATTTTAAAAATCAGCCTTTTTGTTTATGTTAGAATATTTTATAAATATTAATGCATTCGATTGTTTAAGGTAAAAATAAAAACCTATGATAACTATTTTAAAATTTCAGATGATTCGTATAAACTTTTCCTCCACCAAATTCATTTTCACAGATCACTTCATTTTTTATAAATGCACTGACTATAGGTGAGTCCATATTTAATTCTTCCACCATTCTTGTTTCCTTGTTTATGATTATAGGAGGAATAAAACACACATTATATCCTTTTTCCAAATACTCACTGAAATCTTCTTTAGCTGTGAACGAACTAGAATGATTGTTTTATATGGTGAAGATGTAATTTTACTAACACCACAACATCTAATTAAAATATCAAGATATTTATTATTCGCTATTTTAATAGCTTTTCTCAGACTATCTTTTGGAGAATCTGTGTATAATTCTAATTTTTCTAAAAAACGGAATAAATCTTGTCGCAACTCAATCATGCCTGTAGAAATTGTTATTGTTTTTGAATCATATACTTTATAATTAAAATGGTAATAATCTATAAAATGCAATAATAAATCAAGAACATTCCATTTCACATATCCGCACTTTAAAATTATGGAGGTATCACTAAATTCTGGTAATGGATCGATTTTTTCAGAAGTTGAACTATCACTATGAATATCGGACTCTGTCCTAGCTAAAAACCACTCAATTTTTTCTGAATAATAATTATAAAAAGAGCCCGCTTCATGAGCAGTGACTTGCATATTATATAAATAACCTTTAGAAGTTAACAACCACTGATCTGGCAAGTAATTATTTGCTAGTGAACCATCTATACCACCAATATCAATTAAAGCTGAATTATATAATTGCATCATATAAATAAAATACTCTTTTTCAAACAAGGTATCATCTATCATAAACATAAAATCTAAGATATTCCCCCAGCATTGAATACTATTTTTCATCTCTAACAAAGTTAAATCTTCATTTAAATGACTACTAATGTTTAAATATGCAGTTTTATATATTCGCAATAAATTTTCTAAGTAATCTTTTCTATACTGACCGTAATTTGAACTGTTGCAATATCTGTCTAATGAAAACTCTTTAAACATTTCTTCTATCCTAGGAATCAAATTGATTAAATCTTGATACTTCTCATAAAACCATTTAGGCAATTTACAATGATCTAATTCATGATTGATTCTTCTTTTAACATTCACAGGTAGAAAAAAATCACTTTCAATTTCAGTATAATATCTCATATTTACCCCTCATGCCAAACAAAATTTAATATTTATTATATAACTTTAACTATCTATAATCAAGTTACTTTAAATCCGAAGCTTTCCCAATCGTACTTTGATAAGTAACTTGAAAGAAATGATCATAATAAATTTTCCTTTTCATTAGAATTATTAAAATATGAACAAGGTAGAAGAAAAAGAGAAATAATAACGCTCCAAAAAATAAGAGAACCGTTTCATGAGTACTTAACTTTAAAAATTCCTTTAGAAAAGAAGTCCCTAATAATAAATAAAAAGGAACAAAAAGATAGTAAAAGAAATAGAACAGCATTCGAAAAGATTGTCTTAGTACCCAGTAATTTGGATATAAAAATTGAACATTTAGAAATTTACTTCCTAGTGTTTGCTTTTTAAAAATCATAGGAAAAAGTAAAAAATAGAACACAAAGGAAATCAAAACTGCCTGATTCCAGCTTTTGAGAAAGAAACTTACAAAAAGAAGGAAAATCAAATATAGAAAAGCATCAAGAAAGAAAAGAGTAATTCTCCTAAGGCCTGACACAGTCTCTCCTTCCTTGATGGAATCTTCATCTATCTTTTCTCTTGTTGGTAATACTTTTTCAAAAAGTCCCATGATAAAGAATCCAAGAACTCCTCCTAGTGTATTCATAATTAAATCATCCACATCAAATAATCGATAAGGAGCAGGATAAATGAAGTAAAGTCCTGTTAATTGGGTTACTTCAAAGAAAAGACTTAAGAAAAAACTAGAAATCATAACTTTCTTTAGACTACATTTAAAATAATATCTTAAGTACATTCCAAACGGAATCGTCATAAAAATATTAAATACTACTGTATAAAAACAGTTTTCTTTTAATGCTTTCAAATAAGTACTCGGATCACTAATAACAAGAGAAGTCTCTTTAATAAAATCTTGAATAAAGGCAAAGGGCTGTAATTGCATCATTTCAGAAACGCTATTTGTCACTTCACTAACTTTTGGTAAAGGAAGAATCACCAAGAAATAGACTGTCATTAGATAAAGAATAAAAGAATAGATAATACATACCCTCAGTTTATGAATGGATCCATACTTATGATACTGATGAAGAATAAAGGGGATGGTAAAGAGAAAAGCAATGATAGGAAATGCAAATATAGCGGTTTTAATTGAAGTTATATAATTCATATTTCTTGAACTAGTTTTCCCTAGTTCCCTCCCCTCTTATTTTTTTATTTTTCTTTAATAATATTTTTACTACAATAGTAAGTTATTAAGAAATATCCACCATAGATAAATACGATAAACACAGATGTTAAAATAATAGATGGCAATAGTTGATCGTTTCCGAATACTTCTAATATCTGCATAGCAAAGTTTATTCCAAATATCGAATGGATCATTGCTAAAATTAAAGGTAATATAAAGAAGATTCCAATTTGTCTAAACAATGCCTTATTTATCATTTTTTCATCTGTACCAATTTTTCTTAACATTTTAAACCTCTCTTTGTTATCACTACTTTCAGATAATTCCTTTAAACCAATGATTGCTGCACTACTAATCAAGAAAATAACACCTAAATATAATCCAATAAATGTTACCATTGCAGATAAGCCAATCGTTGCTTCTTTAATAGATAGTTTTGTTGTTCCACTTGCTAAAACATATTCACTTGCTGACTCACTTTTCCCTAAAGCATTAATCGTATCCTCAATCTTCATTATTTCTTCTTTATCAGTTGTATTATAGTTACCTATAATAGTATTTTGGTATAAATAATTCTCATCTATTACATGATCGGCTACTAATATAACACCTGTATTGATATGATTACTAGACATTTCTACAAACCCATCCATACATTCAGCATATTTTGGCTTTAATGTTTTACCGAATAGATGAATTGTTTCGTTATTTTCTAAAGCCATATTTCTAACATGAACCATAGACTGAAAATCAGCTACAATCATATATTCATCATCATTTAAAGAATACTCCTCTATTTCATAAAGTCTTGCAACTTTATTATAATCACTAATTTTCATGATTGGCTCCATAGTATCATACTGTAAAAAAGGAAAACTTTTTCTAATAGAATCTAATTTAGTTCCGAGTGTATGATTCATAGTTAAATCTGGCGTAGCATAAGTATTAACTTCAATATATTCATTGGAATAATCATTAATATCAAAGTTAAATACTTTAAATATTTCTAATACTTTCAAATTAGAGTTTTTAATTTGAGTATCATTATATCCATAATTTCTATAATTGTCATAATATTTTTCCATATTCATTGTATTAGTAAACATAAAATCTACTGGTGCTAATTCTTTTATATTCGCATTCATTGAATTTTTCATTGTAAGACAAGCAGATAATAAGCAAATCGTTACAAATAGCATTAAACAAATAATTGTGGTAGAAAATACTGTTGTATTAATTTTGCTACTAAATTGTCTTAATGTAAAACTATTTAATCCTTTATAATAGAACTTCTTTCTACTTTGAGCAATTCGTAATATTAATCCTGATAAAGACCAGAAAATGAAGAATGTAGAAACACATCCCATTATGATTGGTTTTATAATATCAGTTACTTCTTGTAAAGAAAGAAACTGAACTGTTACTATATAATAAGCATATCCCAAAACAATACTGGATACAATAAATATTAGGATACAAAGTATTGGATTCTTTAACTTAATATTCTCAGATTTTTTGGCACCATGCAATAAATCAATTAATTGGCATTTACTGACACTATATGTATTAAATATCATAACAATTAAATACATAATACTAAAATAAACAACTGTTTTTATACAGGCAGATGATGAGAATATAAATGCAAATTTCGTTAAATCCGCTTCAAACATATTAGCAACAATTAAACTCATAAATTGAGATAAAAGTACACCTACCCCTAATCCTACAATTAATGATAAAATACCAATAAATAATGTTTCAAAGAATAATATCATAGAAATACGACGCTTACTCATCCCAAGTGTTAAGTAAACACCAAATTCTTTATTTCTTCGTTTCATTAAAAATCTTGAAGCGTATATAATTAAAAAGCCTAAAATAAATGATACAAATACACTAACACTCGATAACATCGTCATCATCAAATCAATTAGTTCTGCTGTTGATGACGATACGTTCATCATAACTGTTTGGCTTTCTAGTGCATTAAACACATAAAATATTGCTACACCAAGAATTAAAGTAAAAAAGTAGATGGCATAGTCTCTCATACTTTTCTTGATGTTTGCATACGATAATTTACAAAGCATCATTCAAATCCCCACCAAGAAAAGTAACAACATCTATAATCTTATCAAAAAATTCTTTACGAGAGTCTTTTCCTTTATGAATCTCTTTAAAAATTTTACCATCTTTGATAAAGATTACCCTTCTTGCATAAGAAGCGGTAAAAGCATCATGTGTCACCATTAAAATGGTAGCGCCAAGTTCATCTAAGTAGTTCAATTTTTCAAGTAGCATCTTAGCAGACTTCGAATCTAAAGCTCCTGTTGGTTCGTCAGCAAGTATTAGTTTAGGATCTGTTACAATTGCTCTAGCTGATGCAACTCTTTGCTTTTGTCCTCCACTCATTTGATAAGGATATTTCTTTAAAACATCTTTAATATCCAGTTCTTCAGCAACTTTTTTAATCTTTTTTTCGATTTCAGAAGAACTAACACCTTGAATAGATAAAGCAAGAGCAATATTTTCATAAGCAGTTAGAGTATCAAGTAAATTAAAATCTTGAAAAATAAATCCGAGCTTCTCTCTTCTGAATTTATTAAGACTATTTCCTTTTAATTTCGTAATGTCTTCCCCACCAACATAAATATGTCCCGAGGTTACTTTATCAATAGTTGAAATAACATTTAAAAGGGTTGTTTTACCACTACCCGAGGCACCCATGATAGCAACAAATTCGCCCTTTTCTACTTCGAATGATAAATGATCAATAGCTTTTGTCAAAGATGAACGACTACCATAGTATTTTTCAATTTTGTCAACTTTTAAAATATTTTCCATAAAATTTCTCCTTCCATCAACAATAATAAAGCAAAAATATTAGTTTGTCGCATCTTTAATATTACAAAACATTACAAATTCGTAATGTTACTTTAAAACTTCATAATAATTGTTTTTAGCGAAAGTAATATAGATTCTTGTATATTGATTTTCAACTGACTCAATTTCTATTTTATGGCCTAACTTCTCACACATATTTTTAGAAATAAATAAACCCATTCCCGTCGATTTACCTTTTATTCTTCCATTCTCTCCTGTAAATGTTTTATCAAATACCTGTTTTAAGTCAGATTCTTTTATTCCGATACCATTATCTTCTATAATAAGTGTTGTCTGGTTCTTTTCATCAAACGCTTGTATTTTAATATAAGAGTCTTCAATCTCTTTTTTATACTTAATACTGTTATTGATTATTTGTCCTAATATAAATTCTAACCATTTAGAATCAGTTAAGACACTCACATTAGTTGTTGTAGCATGATCAACAATATAGTCAATTTTATTTTCTAATAATTCATCCATATTTTTTAAACCAACATTCTTTATAACTTTTGATAAACGAATCTCTTTAATCAAATAATCTTTTTCTGCATTTTCACTTCTTGCATAATATAAAACTTGATCTACATAATCTTCTAATCTCTTTAATTGAACACTCATCTTTTTATCAAATTTATCTTTATGATTATTACTAATAAGAATTAAAGCAGATAGTGGAATTTTTACTTCATGAATCCACATTTCTATATATTCTTTAAAGTCCTCTACTTGATACTCTAAATTTTTTGTAAATTCATTCATAGATTTATTGATTTCATACAAAGCTTGATAAAGTATTTTCCCATCGTAAAATTCAGGTTTTTCAATTGTTTCTAATACTAAATAAGCCTGATCTAACGCATCAATATTAGATAATAGATTGGTATAAAAGTTTCTCTTTTTAAAGTATTCAATAAAAAGCGTAAGAATCACAAAAAAGAATAAAAGAAGACTGGTTGCAAGAATAAGAGAAAAATCAATATGAAAAGCAAAAAACATAGAAATGATTAAAAAATAAATTCCTAAAAAAGTGAAAATAAAATAAAATTTATCTTTTAAAAAAAGAGAAAATTTCATAATAGAATATACCCCATTTTCTTTCTTGTCTCAATCGCATCCTGATATCCTACTTCTTTTAACTTAGAACGCAATCTACTAATATTAACTGTCAAGGCATTATCGTTAATATATTCATCGTTATTCCATAAATCAGTCATTAATTCATCTCGAGTCACAATCTTATTTTGATGTGCTAATAAATAATTTAAAATAATCATTTCATTCTTTGTTAGATTAACTTCTTTCTCTCCTCTTTTAATAATTCCCTTTTGTAAATAGATTTCTAATTCTTTATATTTTTGTACTTCTAAAGAGATTCCTGTTCTTTTTAAAACAGCACCAATTCGGAGTAATAAAATATTTGGATTATAAGGCTTGGTAATATAATCATCTGCTCCATAACTCATTGATAAAACTTCATCCGTTTCATTATTTCTACTAGTAACCATAATCACAGGAACGGATGATTCCCTTCTTAATTCCTGAAGTAAAAGTTCTCCATTTTTATAAGGAATATTAATATCTAACAAGACAAGATCTGGAGATATATTGAATATCTCTTTTTTCGCTTCCTGAAAGTTTTCCAGTACGATGGATTCATATCCTGAACTATTTAACAACTCACATAATTCTTTTGCAACAATTTGTTCATCTTCAATAATTAATATCTTTTTCATTTTTTCTCCTCTCTTCTATCCTATTGTAACATAAACAAAAGGTAAAAAAATGTTTCAATTTTGTAATAAAGAAAGACAAACCATCTAATAGTTTGTCTAAAAGGATAATTATAGCGTTCCTAATTCAAGATTTACTTCCAATTTTTTCGACTTTTACTTTTTCTGGAATAATTTCTTTTAATTCATTTGGAACACCTATTTTTTCTGGATAACATTCATAAGTAATTAATCGAACATATCCATGTTCTCTCTTCCAAAGATAGATATCCAAACTATACATCTCATTTAAAAAATTATAATTTTCTTTTATCCAAGATTTTTCTAACGATGACAAGCTAGTAGGATCTGGAATAAACAATTGAATATAAGTATGAAAACGCATATAAGAGAGATGCCCTAATCTTGCTAGCAACTTCCCGCAATCAATTCCACGCATACCAGGCGCAATCATACCTAACATTTCAGGAAAATATTCTTTACAAAAGTCAAGGTAAACATCTGTATGGGATTTTTCAGAATGATCAAATTCCTTTTCATAAATTTCAATCTTTCTCTCTTCATACAACAATTCATTTAAAATAATTAGTACGCTACTTTCCTTCATATCTACTCCCCACTTCGATATACTTTAGCAATCGCTTCTGCTACTTTCACACCATCAATCGCTGCCGTCGTAATTCCTCCTGCATAGCCAGCACCTTCACCAATCGGATAAATTCCATCAATATTAGAAAGAAAGTTCTCATCTCTTGGAATACGAACAGGAGAGGATGTTCTACTTTCAATTCCAGAAAAGACAGCATCCCATCGATCATAACCTTCGATTTTCTTACCAAAGATAGGAAGGGCTTCCTTAATAGAATCACAAATTTCTTCTGGTAAAAGCTGATTTAAATCTGAGAAGGTAAAGGACCCCTTAATTTGAGGAGAAACTTCTCCTAATTTTGAAGAAGTAATCTTACTTTTAAAATCCTCTAATAACTGAATCGGAATCGCACCTTTTCCCATCTCATATGCTTTTCGTTCCAAATTTCTTTGATAAGCGATTCCTGCAAGAGGTTCTGATCCAAAATCTTTCGGACCAATCGTTACTACGAGTGCACTATTCGCGTTTTCACTATCTCTTCCATGATTACTCATTCCATTAACCGCCAAATGTTTTTCTTCTGAAGAAGCATTGACAACATATCCACCTGGACACATACAAAAGGAATAAACCCCTCTACCTTTTTCCGTTGTATAAGTCAGTTTATAACTTGCTGGTGGTAATAATTTTGAATTTTCTCCATATTGTGACCTGTTAATCATTGCCTGTGGATGTTCAATTCGTAAGCCAATAGCAAATGCTTTCGCTTCCATTTTAAGGCCTCTGTCATAAAGCATCTGAAAAGTATCGCGCGCACTATGTCCAATCGCTAGTATCAAGCAGCAACAAGGAATACGCTGACCATGATTTACTTCAATTTCTACCAATCTTCCATTCTGAACAAGAATATCGGTAAGTTTTGTTTCATAGAGAAATTCCCCGCCCATTTTTAGAATCTTTTTTCTCATGTTTTTTATGACAATTCGAAGTAAATCAGTTCCAATATGAGGGTGCTGTAGGTATAAAATTTCTTCAGGTGCTCCACAAGAAATGAACGTTTCAAACACTTTTTTTCCACGAAAAGAAGAATCCTTTACAAGAGTATTGAGTTTTCCATCGGAGAATGTTCCAGCTCCTCCTTCTCCAAATTGGACATTGGATTCTTTATTTAAAGTACCTGTTTTCCAAAAATGCTCTACTGTTTGTACTCGATTTTCTACCTTTTCTCCGCGTTCTATAATCATTGGATGATAACCATGCTCTGCTAAAAGATAGGCAGCAAATAATCCCGCAGGCCCACTCCCCACAATCACGGGACGATGTTCAAGTTTTTTTGTTCCTGTAATCTTAAACTGATATTCTTCTTCTGGAGATAAAAAGATATCATTGGAATGAGGTTTTTTTAGGATACTCTGTTCCTTCTTTGTCTCAATATCAAGTTCATAACAATAGTATATTTCTTCTTTCTTTCTGGCATCTAGCGATTGCTTTTTTATTTGAAAAGAAAGAATATCAGAAGTAGAAATCTTTAATTTTCGACTTGCTTCTTTTAAAATATTTTCTTCTGTATTCTCTTCTAATTTTACCTTTACTTGTCTTATTCTAATCATCGGAGATCACTCCATTTCCTGCAATTATTCCAGAAATCCAAGCAAAACCAAGATTATATCCTCCACAATCACCATCAACATCTAAAAGTTCTCCTGTTAAATAGAGTCCTTTTTCTTTCATAGACTCCATGGTATTTGGATTCATTTCTTCTAAAGGAACCCCGCCACTACAAACTTGTGCTTTTTCGAAATCATGGGTACCAATAATCTCTAATGGAAACTGAATGATTATGCTAGCTAAAGATTTTTTTTCTAAAGAAGATAATTCCTTCCACCGTGCACTCTTTTTAAGATTCGCTCTTTTTAAAATGATAGGAATCAGTTTATAATTTAAAAATCCTTCGAGTAAATCCTCAACTGTTTCTAATTTCAAGCTATGATTTCGTTTTGTAAACCAAGATAAAAATTCTTCTTCATTAGAAGCAAAAGGGCAGAAGTTAATAAGAACTGTTACTTTCCTATTCCTTGCGAGAGCTTTAGCGACTAACCCACTAATATTAAAGGTACAAATACCACTAATGCCATAACTAGTTAATTGAATTTCTCCACTCTCTTCTTTTTCTATCTTGTCATCAATGAATAAAGAAAGTAAAACTTCTGTTCTAATTCCATCCCAGTCTTTATAATCACTTCCCTTTGCTTTTAGTTGAACTAAAGAAGGTAACACAGGAACAATCGAATGACCGAAACTTTGCACCAACGAATACCCATTTCCGTCGCTTCCCGTTTTTGGACAAGCCCTAGAACCAGTAGCTAAAATTACTTTGTCAAATATCAAGTTTTCTTTTTCAGGATTAATATGAAACTTTGAATTATCTTTTTCGATTTTTTCTACAAAAAAATAGTTTAGAACTTGTATTCCCTCTAATTCTATTTCTTTTAATAAAAGAGACTTCATACAAGTTGCCTGATTAGAATAGGGATAATAATATCCATTTTTAATTTTAGGAAGAAGACCAATGGAATCAAAGAATTCATGAACCTTTTTTTGGTTTTCTATTGTAATAATTTTTTCTACCATGTTTAAATTTTCAGAGTGATAATGTATGAAATCCTGATTTTGATTCCAGTAATTGCATCTCCCATTTCCTGTCATTAAAAGTTTTTTTGCACAATCAGAATTTCTTTCTAAAATCGTAACTTCTGCTCCATTTCTTGATGCCGTAATCGCTGCGACTAAACCAGAAGCTCCTCCTCCAACAACTGCAACTTTCATACACTTCACCTTGCCTTATAATCATTATATCATGTATTGATCTAAATTTTTTAAAAGAAAAAGCAGGTTTCAAACCCACTTTCATATTAAATTGCTTTTTTATAAATATCTTGCTTTTCTACTTCTGCTTCATTCTGCTGTGCTAAATATCTAATTTGAGATTCAAGTGCTCCTAAATCAAATAATGGCGTATACGTATTTGATTGTGTAACCCCAAATACAACAACTGGTTGATTTACTAATCTTTGGTCTGCCTGCAATCCAATATTTTGTAATTCAGGGAAAGCTTCTGCTACTTCTAAATTTCTAACAGAAGGTTTTACAGGAATTACTTGTAACTCTTCTTTTTCCGCTACTTCTTCTATTTCATCGTCTTCTAAGTCAATGAACTGGAAGCTAGTATCAAATACTTCTTCTTTATTATCACGTTTTAAACTTTCAGAAATAACGTAATCGATTCCTTGTTCCTCTTCTACTGCTTCTGAATTAGAGAACACTCCTTTAATCTGTTCTAAAACGTTAGAATGAGAAATCATTTCTTTCATATCTTTAATTTCTTCAATAACTTCTACTGTAGCAGTATAAGTTTCCTCGAATGTCTCTTTAGCAGAAGCATATTTTTCTTGAATTTTTTGAGCGATAGTTTTCTTATTATGTGCTTGATAAGCTTCAAAATAAGTAACAAAATCTTGACATTGATCACAAATTCTTTCAATCATTCCTTTTACTTCAACACTAGACATATGTCTTAGTCTTCGAACGCTATTACTTAATTCTTCTACACTACATTTATAGGTATACCATAATTTTCCACTATCTGTAGTTAGATTTCTCTTACTTTCTAATGATTTTCTAAGTTGTTTGCTAAATGATTCAAGATCATCTCTATGAACAAGTTCCCCTTTCATTTCCAATAACTTTTTACAATTACGATAATGATGATTAGCACCACGCATTAAAGCTCTTGTCATTTTTTCAATTGGTGACTCTACTTCCTCAACGTCAGCTACTGCTTCCATTTGAACGGAAGGTGATTCTTCTTTATTGTCTTCTATTGTGTCAGTGATTTCTATTATCTCAAATAAATCGTCATTAAGATCTAAAATTTTAGGTTCTAGTCTCTTTGCCTTTCTACCAGATTGTACTAATTTCATATTATCCTCAATCGTCCCAATTAATACTGGCATTGTTTGAACCATTAAATGAAATTCTTCTTCTGATAGATTAGTTAGATCTAATAATCTAGTCGTTGTACCATCAATTCTTGTAATAGTTTCTCCTAATAACTCTTCAAATCCCTCACTTAATTCCTTCATTACTCTAGTAATTCTTTTTCTTGCCATTCTAATAGAAGAATCTTTTCTTAAAGTTTTCATAATTTCTTTTCCATATTTTTGTTCAAGTGTTTTTCTAATCTCTTTTAATTGATTTTGATAATAGTTTTCTTTATATTGATCTAAAAATTGGAATGTAAGTTCTGATTTTAATTCTTTATCTAATTGTACTTGTAACTTTTGGATTTCTTTTAAATATTCTTTTCTTACAAGATTGAAATATCTTTTATCTTGACGCTTAGAAAGGAATTCTTTGAACTTAGAAACATATTTATCTATTACTTTAATTTTCTTTGGTTTTCCTACTACAGTAACAGGCTCTTCTGAAATCAAACTTTCCTCTGGAACCTCAGTAATTAAACCTTGTTCTTCTAATCTTTGTAAAGTCTCTTCTAGTGTTTCAGCCTCTAAAGATGAAATTTGTTCATTGAAACTTTCTAATGCAGGAACTTTATCAAATGACTCTTCCTTTTCTTCACCCTCTAAAACTTCAATTTTTTCTAAGGAAGCATTTTCTTTTCCATCCGTTTCAGGGAAAACAGATACAATTTCTTTTGATTCCCCTATAATTTTACCTTCAGCCTCTAATCTCTCTAAAGCCTCTTCTAATGTTTCCGCTTCTAAGGCTGCCATTTTTTGATTAAAGCTTTCAAATACTGGTGTAAGATCAACTTCATCTTTGGAAATTTCTTCTCTTTCTTCATTTAATTCTAAGAAATCTTCTTCTTTTTCGTCCATTGAAGCAGAAACAGATGAGATTTCCTCTTCGATCATTTTTCTTTCGTTTTCACTTCTAGTTTCTAGATAAAAACCTATATTCATCTGTGGTATCACTTTATCAAAATATGCTACTAAAGGCTCAGCAAATAAACAAGTCTCTAATTGATCATAAACATCTAATACACTCATTTTAGTTTTCAAATGATTAGTGTTTTGATAGATGTATTCTAATTCATCTCTATGATTCTCAATTTCTAAAGTGCGAGTCATTGCATCTAAAAACTCACCAACAGTTTGGTCTTTAATATTTCGAATCATTTCGATATTTTGTTTTAAGATTACTCTATATTCCTCAATCTCTTCTTCATTGATTCTTTCTTTTACATTTCTAGTTGGTTTAGGAGCTTCAGGAACTGAAATTTCCAAACCAGTTTCTCTTAAATGATTTTGAAAAGAATCAACCTTTTTTCCAAATTCCTTTTTAACAGAATCATGAGATGATTTTCTGAATTGATCCTCAACAGAAACCGTAGAAGAAAGTTTTCCTAATTCTTCCTCTAATTCATATACCCCTTGATAAAGAGAAAGTACTTCTTTTACCTCTTCAATTTCCTTTTGAACAGTCGGAACCTTACTTCCATCGTAATAATATTCTAGCTCTTCTACAACAGAAGATGCTTCTTCTGCTAAATGAATAGCATCAAGGAAATCCTTTCTAGTACACTTGTCAACTTGTGCAAGTTTATTTAAAGTTCCTATTAATTGTTCTTTGTAATCTTTTAAAGCTTCCTTATGAAAATTAGAATAGTAATCATTTGCTTTCTTTACAAATTTTTTAAATTCTTTTTCTTCCATAATAACCCCTCCTAAATTTGCCACATATTTTACCACTTTTTATTCATTTTGTCAAACATTTTTTAATTTTTAGCTATTTACAGGGATTATGAATCTATTTACTCTATTGTTGCTCTAATCTTGAAAGAATAGAATTTTTACATTCTTCATAAGAGATATTTAAAGAAAGAGATAACTCATTACATAAATAATTTTCCGCCTTTTCATAATAATCTTGATCTCGATCGGATGGTTTCTTACTAGCACTAATTTTTTGTTGATTCTTTAAGTAACTTGTTTTCATCACTCGAATTAAATCCTGATGATTGTTATTACTTAATAATGATTGATACTCATATCCCAAATTTCTTTCATCAACTTCGATTGGTTCAATCGTTACAATATTAGAAAGAATTTCTTCTGCCTCTTCTTTCGTTACAATTTTTCGAAGATTTCCTCCTAAATTGTCTGTTGGAATATCAATCGTTAATGATGGATCGTTTTCTGATACTAATACATAGTAATCTTTTCCATGATAATGATTCTTTTTGATGTCCTTCACAGTACATAATTCTTTTCTATAGATTACTTTTTCTCCTAATTCAAACATAATAAGCCTCCCTTTCTGAAAAGAAAACGAGTACTGCAACTGGTCTTACGCCAATAACAGCCACTCGTTGTGCTTTATATTATACTACTTTTTTTGAAAAATTGTAAGAAAAAGTTTTACTTTAATCTATAAATCTTTTAAAGCTTTATCAATTTTTCTATCTTTTAATTTTAGAATAAGAAATAAAATCAAAAGAAGAAATAATCCAGCTCCCCCAATCATAAAATGTTCTTTTTTTAATTTAATAGAAAAGGATTTCTTTTCTTTCTTTTTCTTTTGACTAGATAAATTAGTAGTTTCCGCTTCTTTTTCCTTGGTAGTAATTGTATAGGTACCTTTTTCCCCATCCTCTGCAGTTACTTCAATTATTACTTGATGGTTATTGTTTTCTAAATCTTCTGCACCAAAAATTTGATAGGTAGCCTTTGAATCCTCAACCGTAGCAGTTACGTTTAAAGCATTCACTCCAGGTTCAATCGTAATATCATATTCATGAATATTTTTATCAAAAGAAAATGGATAATTTTCGACCTGTAGGGAGCTAAGATATTTATTATTAGATTTAGTCACTGTTGTACTACTGTTAGTATTATTATTTTGATTGTTTCCAGAAGAAGCAGGAGGTGCTTCTGTTTTTATTCCACCCTTTATCTCAGGACTCACAGGAGTTTGTACCTTGTTCTCTTCCATTTGACTTGGTGGGGTTTGAACATTTTGATTCTCAGTTTGTTTGATTCGAATGGTTTTTGTACTATTGACATTTTGAATATAGGACATTACATAGTCATCTACTCCAGTAGCATCATCATTTTCCATTGCTTGAAGATAACGATCCAAATCACTACTCTTTACATAGATTAATCCTACTTGAAGCACCTGAATACTCGCACTAGAAGCCGTTGATTTATTGATAAAGAAATTAACAGGCATAGAAGCTGTTGTACAGTATTTTCCATCTCTACAACTTGCAGCAAATTGCTTCGTATAAACATTCATAAGAACTCCGCCACCTGACTCCTCGTCCTCTACAAAAGCAACAGGCCAATCTTCTTGAACCATATTAATAGCGGTTACCAAAGAATCATCATAAGCAACTCCATATAAAATACCAACAACTACATAGTCCTCTTCTCCTCCAGAACCAACCCCAGAAAGAGTAACTTTCATATTCACTTTTACACTTTCCCCAATAGAGGCTTCATCCACAGAGGTAACAGAGATGTTAGAAACAGAAGGATTCGCCGCAAAAACATCCCATGGTGCAATCATTATTACTGATAAAATAAAAATTATTAAATATCTTTTCATATACTCCCACCTACTATTAAAATTATAACTAGAAATGCTAAATCGTGCAATGGAAATTAATAAAAATTTCCATCTGCCAAGACTCATATTTATAAATCACTTTTTTTATCGTTTGATTAACCGCAACTGCCAAGAGAGTGCCATAGTTACAATATCTAGGATCATCATATAATCCATCAATCAGATAAATCGGTCCTTTATACTCAACAGATGCTATCACAAATAAATTAGGAAATAGTCTAGAATTTTCTTCATACTATTTTTACACATCTAACTTATAATCCAAGATTTTCTGTTGAATTTGGATATAATTTTTTAAATAGCTCTAACACAGTTTCATTTTCAGATACGATAAAGACATAGCTAGAATCTACACAAGTAATTTCTATTTCTGCAAGGGGATGTTGAATTATAAAATGATTATCTTCACACACTTTTGTATTTTCTATAATATAAGGTAACTCATATTTTAAGATTTCTTCTTTAGTATATTGCTCTGGAATAGCTGAAAACACTCCCCATATCCACTGAAAATCATCCTTTTCTAAAATATCAAGAAGCTCATTATTTGATAGTAAAAGATAACCGTTCTCAGAAATTAGTTGTTCTAATCTTGGATAATGCTGAGGATAAGCTTCTATATCTGTAATTAACCAATGATATTTTAAATGCTCACCAACAATCGCATTGATTATTTTTAGCATGTGAGTATAGTATTTTTCATCATCTTTAGAAATATATCTTTTCATGCCAACACCTCATAAATAATTGCCTTTATTATAACACTGCTTTCCAAATATTTTTTTGTTTTCAAGAAGAAATGTTAAGACTACTGTAAACTAAAGTAAAAAAAGAAAAAGTGCCAAAGCACTTAATCTCTTCCTAAATTGAATTTTCCCTAAATTAGTTTATTTTATTCTTGAATTGTTTCCGATTGTTCTTTCCCCGTTTTCCATCTAGCATAGATGATTAAGAATACAAAGATGATAAAACAAGCTGGAATTAAAATATCAGTAATTCCAAATTTCTTTTCATAATTGATAACACCAGTTACAACATCATTTTTATTTTTGTTTTCATATTCTTCTTGGATTGCTTGGAATATTTCTTCATTTAAAGATTCTGAATAACCAGCCCAAGAATTTTTTCCAATCACAATATAAGGAACTCCCGTTACATCATCTCTTAGCTTTTTGGCAACCTTTTCTAAAAGTTCATTATTATTTTGATCATACCAAACCTCATAAGAAATTAGATTAAAAGTATCTCCATATTCTTCTGTAATTGCTTCTAAATAGGTCAAAAAGTCATAACAATGTTCACACCCTGATCCACGAAACAAATAAATATTTGCCTTTTCTTCACCTTCTTCATAATCTGGATGATTGAATGAGATCCCTTCTGACTCACAGGCTTGTCTTAATCCCATAGAAGTATAATCATTTTTTTCATCTTCTGCCCATACACCTACTGGAACTAAAAATAAACTAAGTAACATCAATACTAAAATTTTCTTTTTCATATTCTCTTTTCCTCCTTCAAAAATTCTTCTAATAAATCATACTTTTCTTCTTTCTCAATCCACGGTCTTAAAATTTTATTCCCACGCTTTTGAAATCCAATCTTAAGATAACAAATTCCCTCAATAATTCCCATAAGATCAAAAGAGAATCCACGTTTTTTTAAATTTCTGATTTTAAATAATACTTTTGAGTAATTCTTGTTTTTATATTCTGTTACAACTACTAAAAATCCATCTTCTAGTTTTTCAGTATCTTCGTATAATTCCTTAGCAAGACGATTCGCTAGTTGCAACTCTTTTTTATCTTCTGATAATAAATAATTGTTAACCCATTCTTGTTTTAAGAGACGATCCATTCTTCCTAATTTTTCTACTTTTTTTAAACATTTTCTAGCATCATCCTTCAACCCCATACGATTTAACAATTGTCCCTCTCTTAAAACGTTTTCTGCCGTTTCTCCTTGAATCTCTTGAATTTCTCTTTGATATGCTAAAGCCTCTTTTAATTTCGAATCATTTTTATTCTTAGAAGTTTTCCGCAAAACAAATACTTTCTTTTTCAAATAAAGAATTCTTGGTAATTTTTTCTTATGTTGTTCCAGGAAAGAGTCAATTTCTAAATAGGATTCCATTCCTTCTAAATAATCTAAGTAAATCTCTAAAAACCATGGATCTTTCTCAATTTTAAAATCAATTTTCTCTGCCCAAGATTTCATTTCTTCAATTTTATTTAATTCAAAGCTACATCTTACTAAATGACCATAGGTATAGGCTTCTTTTTCAGATATTTTAAGAAAAAATTCTTCTGCTACTTCAAAATTCCCAAGCATTTCATGGCAAAATCCAACTTCATAACAGAAACGGTTCCAATCAATTTCACTATTATCAATATTAATTTGACTATAGTATTTAAGAGCCAACTGATACTCCTCTAATTGTAACAAACAAGAACCTAGTTCTAGTAAAACCCAACCATCCATCGGTAACCATTGAATCGCTTTCTCTAAAGCTTTTCTCTCTTCCTCATATTTTTCTACTTGCTTATAATTCCAAGCTAAGTCACATAAAATTAGTGGGTGTACTTCTATTTTTTCTGCCTTTTTTAAATAAGTAATCGCCTTTTTGTAATCCTCTTGATCACTCTCTACTTTAGCTAATTCATAATAAATTCTAGAACTGTATTCTGGATTCCTCTTTTTATATTGATTGAGCACTTTTTTTGCTTCCTCATATTTTTCTTTTTCTCTATAAAAAGTAGCATAAGCACTGATTCCAATAATATTTTTAGGATCTTCTGTAATTGCCTTCTCATAATAGAAAATAGCTTTTTTCTCTTTATCTAGTTTATTATAACAATAAGCATATTTTACATAAACATGAGCATTAGTTTCCTTAATATTTTTTAATACTTCTAATGCTTTCTGATATTGATCATAAAGAATATAAATATTAACTAAATATAAACAATCCCAATCAGTATACTCTCCTAATTCAATTAATTTTTTTAAATATTTTTTAGACTCTTCATAATTTTTTAAATTATAGCTACTAGAAGAAATTTCTCGTAAAATAAATGAATCTTCTGGATATTTTTTATATAATTTTTTTTCAATTTCGTAGGCTTCTTGAAAATGCCCTAAATTATTTAAAAGATTAGCATAACGAATTTGATAGAAAGGATCTTTGGAGACTTTACAGATACTTTCTATATGTTCTTTTGCTTTTTCTTCTTGACCTAGCATATTGTAGGTTACATAGAATTGAAAATGTAAAGAAACATCTTTTCTAGTAATATAGTCCTCGATTTCTACTAAATGTGCTAATGCTTGTTTTGGCTTTCCTAAAGCATTCAAGCAAACAGCTAAATGAAAATGATAAAATTTTGAACTAATTTTTTCTCCAATATACTGAACTTTATAATATTCTTTTAATGCAGACTCATATTGATGTTTCATTTCTAAAGTTAAACCATAGTAAGCATGATAATCATCATAATCCAATTTTTGTTTATTTTCTTCAATTAACTTTTGTGCTTCATCAATTTTATTCTGTGCGAGTAATTTTTGTATTTCTGATATTAAATTCATCTGTTTCACCACTGCTTTTACTTTATAAATCGTTATTATTATAACATGGATCAATTAAGATGTAAATTGAATTGGAATATGAAAAGATAAAGATTTCTCTTTATCTTAGTGCCTCAACTTCTTCTTTAGATAAACCTGTGGTTTTCATGATTACATCGATAGAAATATTTTCCTTTAGCAATTTCTTAGCAATCATTTGTGTATTTTGTGTAATTCCTTTTTTGATTCCTTTTTTTATTCCTTTTTCGATTCCTTTTTCAAGTCCTTTATTGAATCCTTCTTCCTCTGCTC
>CANOBK010000006.1 GCA_947564265.1 uncultured Caryophanales bacterium | reverse complement strand
AAGGATCAGCGGACAGTTCAATTCTGTCTTTCGGCACCATAGGGAAATTAGTCGAGCTAATCGACTTTCAGAATATAAAGGTTAATTTCGGTTAATCTTTTTTGTTTGTTTTGAAAGGAGTTTGATTGATTATGCAGATATTGATAATTACTATGAAAAAGATACTGATTTTGAATTATAGAAAAAAATATAAGAATTTGATAAAATAATATCAGAGGTGGTTATCTTGAAAAAATCATTTGATACTTTTGAATATATAAAAGACCTTGGAAAAGATTTAATTCGTGATTTTGAAAAATCTGCAAAAACTACTCATCCTCATTCAGTTGGCGATGGAAGAGAAAAAAGTGCAATAAATAAATTAAAAGATATATTACCAGCTGGTGTAGGAGTTGGAAGTGGATTTGTTATTGATTCTTATGGAAATATTTCTTCACAATGCGATATCATAATATATGAGAAAAATTTGTGCTTAAAGTTTAATAATGGTGATGAAAGAAATAGATATTATAACTGTGAGTCTGTAATTGCTGTCGGAGAAGTAAAATCAGATATAAGAAAAAAAGAATTACTTGATACACTTCAAAAAATGAAAAAAATTAAAAATCTAAAAAGATATACAAAAAATGATAATAGCTTTAGGGGATATCTAACAACACAAGGATTAATAGGAACAGATGATGAAAAAATAGATCAAAAAAATAAATCTTTAGATCAAATTTTTACATTTCTTATATGTAATTCATTTAAGATGAGTATAGATAAAATAATAGAAGAAATTAAATTGATAAATTATCAAAAGTATGAGTATATAAATTGTATAATATCTGTGGATGGTAAATTCATTAGTTATGCAAAGTGTGAAAATAATATTTATTACAGTAGATTAGGGGCAAATGATTCGGATACAATAACTTATAGTCAGATTGATTATTCGTTTAGTATGCTTCTTAAGTTAATATTTCATACAATAAATTGTGGAAGAACTGTTAGTTATAATCCAAATATTTATATTTGTGATAATAGTAATTATGCTTCGATAAATTATCAATTTTAGATATATGTTTTATCCAGAAGAGTAACACACTACGCTATTGGCACTAATAACGGTGTGCAAAGGAGCATAACCCCTTTTGAAACCCTATTAACATAATTCAACAAGTCATAAATCCAAGCTAAATTATGATTTTATTTTCCTATCTTAATATTAAAACTATTGCAAAACTTTTAAAAATAAAGATTTAGTAAAATATATAATGCTTATGATATAATTAAATACGAAAGGATGATAAATTATGAATAACTTTGTATTTAAAAGAATTTTTAAAGAAGATGAAAAACAGGTTCGAGATTTAGTCAATAATGTATTTGAAAATATAGAAAGAAAAGATTTTCTAATTCCTTGGACTGAAGAACAAATGAATCGTTTTTTTAATACTGATTATTCTTTTTTACTAGGAGCTTATGATGGCAATAAACTTATAGCCATGAGTCAGATATTTACTCAAAGAGAAATAGAACAGGAATACTATGATATTTTAAATATCTCTAAATCAAAAAGTATTTGTGAATTAGGAGGATTTCTAGTATTATCAGAGTATCGTAATAAAGGAATTATGACAAAGCTAAGTAAAATGTCATGTGAGTTAATTAATGAACTGAATTTTGACTATATAATTTCTACTATTCATCCCGAAAATATTGCAAGTAATAAAATAGTACAAAAATTAGATTTTGATTTATATGGTACACTTACAACACAAAGTGGATTTTTACGAAATTTATATTGGAAAAAGCTAATATAGACAAAGGGGTTATAGGTAAGGGACAATAGGAATAGATATAGATGACTTTAACAAATACTTCGGAACTTCTATTAGCATATGCTCAAAAATATAATTATGAAATTCTTAAAAGTAAACAGTCTCTAGATAAGAACAAGGCTTATTCTATTATTAATGGAGGTCAATTGGAATACGGAATGAATTGGACTTTGGAACAGGCAAATTCTTTTTAAGGCATTCAATCAAATCTTAACTTTTTGAGTATAAGTGCCATCCCCGCCCCCTAAGGGCACCAAATTGATATCAAACTCGAACTTTGAAATTATTTATGAGTTCGAGTTTTCATATATCTTGAAATATGATATGATTTTGGTAGAAATGAAATTTTAATAAATAGGAGAAGAAATATGCAAATTATTTATGTCCATCATGCAGAAAGACAAATTACAGAGAATCATTATAACAAAGAATTAAGACAAACAGAAGATATCACAGAAAGAGGAATTGAACAGGCAAAAATTTTGGCAGAGAGATGGAAGGATAAAAAGATTAAAGCAATTGTTACATCTCCCTAATACGATGTAAACATACAGCGGAAATTATAAATCAGTATCATAACGTTCCTATCGTAGAAGATGATCGATTGAATGAAATGAACTTAGGAGAAGAGTGGAAGAGTCTACTAACAAGAAATATGGAAGCAATCGATGATATTGTAAAAAATATGAGAAAGATGATATCATTATTTGTGTTACTTGTGGAGTCAATCTCTCGGCCTTTATTTGTTATTTTTATCATATTACGCCAACAAATAATACCCCATGGGCGTAAGCAGGAGATCTATCTCCCATAAACTTTACAGTAGAATAATAATCAGATGGATTCATTATGATAATTAAGGAGACATTATGTTAAAAGAAGTAAAAGTAGAAGTAACAGAACAATGTGAAAGAATGTGCGTTCATTGTTCTAGTGATGCAATTTGTAAAAATTATTTATCGATGGAACCCGAAGTAGTAAAAAGAATCATTCGAGAATCAAAAGAATTAGGCGCTAGCTCTATCGTATTTACGGGAGGGGAAGCAACACTTTATCCATCGATTGAAGAAGTAGTTTCCTATGCGAAGGAAACAGGATTAAAAAGTAAATTATATACGATGGCAACTCCTAATGAAGAAACTATAGAAAAAATAAAGAGATTAACCGTCTATGGGCTAGATGAAATGATTTATTCTACTACCTATCGCTTGACGCGAGATGGAGTAGTTTCTCTAGAAAGATTACAAGAGTTTTTCCCAAAAATATTAAAAGAGACGGATATTACTCTAGGTGTTCATCACGCTGTTACGAAGGAAACGGTTGCGGATATTTCAAAAGCTATGGAATTATTTTTTTCTCTGCCTGAAGATAGAACTTCTAGCTTTTCCTTATTAAGATTTGTACCACATGGAAGAGGAAATACTGAGTTACTTTTATCTAATGATGACATTTTAACTTTAAGAGAAAATATAAAAAGTTGGAAAACAGTGTATGGAGAAAAATTGAGACTTGGGAGTCCTTGGAATTATTTAGGTCTTAGTCATACTCCTTGTACTGCAGCAGATAAAACGATGATTGTAGGATTTGATGGAAGTGTTTATCCTTGCGATGCGATGAAATATTTTGATTACTTGGGTAGTGGAGGAAACATTTATGAAACATCATTAGGTGGTATCTATACTTCTCCATATTTTGAAGCGATTAGAAAATACAAAAATGAAGTATCGGAAGAGTGTGAAAAGTGTCCACAATTTTCTTTTTGTAAAGGCGGATGCTTAGGTCAGAAAATGGTAGCATTTGTAGATACTACTCATTTAACATTTAAAGATTATGGAAACCAAGCATTAAGAACAATGAAAGACTTTGGTACCAATCATATAAAAAGAATGAATGGAGAATTAGGTTTAATTGGAGAATTAGGAGAGTTTCTAGATTCTTTTAAAAAATATAAAACGCATGAATTAACAGAAGAAAATAGAGAAAAAATCAGGAAAAATTTAGCAATCGAAGCAGGAGATATTATGTGGTATATTGCAGCTTCTTTAGGAGATTCTTATGAAGTATCTTTTGAAGAAATTGGAGATTTCCTATTATCTAGAGGTCAAAATTCATCTACTAGATTTCCGATTACAGAATCAGAAATAGAAAAATGTGTGAAGACAAAGGATCCAGAATGTTTATTTAATAAGAGGCCTAAGCAAAACTTTATCTCATCCCTAGATGACTTCTCAAAAGAATATGACTTTGATAGTAAGTGGAAAGAATTAGTAGCTGTTGCCTGTAAACTTCTATATGTAAAAGATAGAAAAGACTTAATTGACTGTAGTGCCTCCTTTCTAATCACGTTAACTGCGATTGTCAATCATGAACTTGGGATTTCTATGGAAGAAGTCGCACGTCTCAACATAGAAAAATTAAAATCCCGCTATGAAAAAGGCTTTGATACTAATGTATCTAACTCTAGAATAGATTTACTTACTGAATATAAGACAAGTGAAGTTAAAATAGAAAAACCATATGAGAAACAGAAAGAAAGATGAACATAAGTATATAATAGATAACGAATAGGGGGACGATCATGAAAGAGTTTCAAAGAGAAGATTACGTTTATGTAAGATTGGTTGAGGATTATAAAGACAAAAAGAACGGAATTCAATATAAAAAAGGAGAACTTTTTAGGTATAGAAAAGATTGGTTAATCGAGGAAATCGCTGGAAGACAGTTTGGATATACTTTTGATTATGCTAACCAATTAATTTATGAGAAAAAAGAGGACTGTGATGAAAATGATATTTTATATAATAAAGTTTATCAGTCAATTATGGTTGCAAATGATCGAAGATGTCGTTTATGTGTATGGCCTGGAGATTATTTCTATCTCAATGATTGGTTATTTGAACACTTAGATGAAAAAGGAATTCAGGCAATAACAAATGCAGTAAGTACGATAATACCAGATAAAGAAAATAGTAATAAGCTAATTGAAATGAAAGAAGGATACCCTAATAAAAGTATCGATATCACTGTCTATTTTAAAGCAGGAGAACGATTAGATTTTAATAATCCTGCCGTGATGGCTTTATTTTATGATATGGATTGGATGAAATTCTTTGCAAAGACAGAAGTAATTTCTGGAGAAGAAAAAGAAAAATTATTTGAAGAAGATTTTAGTAATGCAATTTATGCACAAGCACCAGGCACAGCTACTCTATGGAAAGACAATCCTAACTATGATTTACAGGAATATCATTATTTTAAACTAAAAGAGGGAATAAAAGTAAAAACAAAAGAGGAACTAAAAAAGTTAGTAGGGGGTCATCTTTTCTATGATTTAAATTTTATAGCTGATGAAAATGGTTATATTGAATATGTATCTTACAGTACAAGTGGTTCTAATAGTTCTAGTAGAGATATTGAGCAAATGATTTTGAATTTTGCAGATCGAATTTCTAAAGAAGAGGCATTGAAAAGTCATAAAAAAGCAATAGAAGATTATATTAGAGAGCGTGAAATTGAATCTGCTAAATGGAGACAGGGACAAAAGGAAGAAGAACTGCAATTACAAAAATTATATGAGAAAAAGAAAAATGATCCGTTGTGTTTTCCAGGAGTCAACGGCTATTTTACTCATAATAGTAAAGAAAATTCAAAGGTGGAAAATGAAATTTATTCCTTGGAGCAAATAAAAGAGTTTTATCAAAAATTAGGAACACTAGATCCTAGGATTGTCCAAGAGATGTGTTTTTATGGAGGAACTGTCCCTTACATTCTAAATAATGCAGATGAGAGTAGGACTTTTGGTGATATTGATATTTTTGTTCCAGTTCCGTGGATGGAAAAATTAAGAGAGGAACTACAAAAACAGGACAGTTTTGAAATGATTTATGATTCGAAACCTCTTGCTCAGTCTTGTCATTTGACTTCAAGAATTGAAAAGGAATCAACTGAATTAGTGGATGAAAATAAAAAGAATGCTGAATTTTTAGGACTGATATTAGATGTCGTGAACACTCCACAAGAAAACATTGTCGATGTAGATGAAAGTGGAAATGTTTATAATCCCTTGGAAGCATTTTTAGAGAAAAACAGATCTTATTATAATAAAATACAAGACTTTGGATTTAAAGCAAAATTATTTGGAATAAAAATCTCAGTATTTCCCATTTATCAATATAAAAAGGATATCATGGCGAAAAGTTTCAACGTGAATGAAATGCATAAATTTTTACTAGGAGTAAGAGTTTTAAATAATACTGATATTCAGGGGTTTGCTAGGAATGTAAAATTCTATGATTCTGTATTTAAAGTACTGCCACTAGAATATACCCTAGTAAGTAAAAGAAGTGCAGTCGATAACCGATATTCTTATCGATTAGAAAAAGATAGAGAAGATGTCGAATATATCCTATCTCATAGTGAAGAATTGGGAATAGAGAATCAAAGACTCGAAGAGATTCAAGAAAACTATCCAGATTACTCAATTTCTATCGCTTATAGAGTAACTGATAATGGAACAACAACCACTATGGGAGGGGAATCCTATAAAGAACTAGTACTAGAGAGGGGAAGGCTCATTAGTTAAAATAATGGGAATGGATAAAATGAAAGAAACTTTAATAAAAAATTTTCTAAGAATTTCTAAAATACCGAGAGAATCAGGGAATGAAGAAAAAATCGCAGACTTTTTTGTAAATGTTGCGAAAGAAAATCAATTAACTTATTTTAAAGATAAAAATAACAATGTCCTAATTAAGAAAAAAGGGAATAAAAAATCTGAACCTATTGCCTTACAAGCCCATTTAGATATGGTTTGTGTTAAAACAAAGAACAGTCTTCATGATTTTAAAAATGAAGGAATAGAAGTAATAATTGAGGAAGATCAAGTGACTGCAAAAGATACTTCCTTAGGGGCTGATCAGGGAGTGGGATTAGCAATAATGCTTACAATCATGGAGGATTCTACTTTCAATCATCCAGATTTAGAATTTTTATTTACTACGGAGGAAGAAACAACATTTAATGGAGCAGTTACATTTCCATATGAGAAGGTTTCAAGTAAGAGAATGATTAATCTAGATCATTCCAAAGATGATTCCGTATTTATTGGAGCAGATGGTGATACTTGTAATGAATATTGTTTGAAAAGTGAGTATATAGAACATAATCTACCTAGTTATAGAGTACGAATCGAAGGATTTCCAGAAGGAAATTCTGGAGAGGAAGTTTCCTTATCTGAAAAGAATGCTATTACTACGATGGCAAAAATATTAAAAGATAGAGATTTATTAATCAAAAGTATCGATGGTGGTACTTTCGAAAATGATTTGGCTAGTTTTTGTGAAGTAGTAATAAGTACAAATCTTGATGTGAAGGAAGTCTTTAGAGATGTAAATGCGAAAGTTACTAAAATAGAAAATACACGAAGTTTTTCTAAGGAAGATACAAAAAATATTATCAACCAAATATTAGATTTGAAATGTGGCTATATTACAGAAAATTTAGCCTCTGCAAATCTTGGATTAATTCATACTGAAGGAAATGAAGTAAAGATGTATTATATATTCCGTAGTATGAGAAAAGAGGAACTTGAAAAAATAAATAAAGAAAGTAGGAATCTAAAAAATAATTTCCATGTTAAGGAACTTTATACAGATCCTATATGGGAAGTAGAAGAAAAATCAGAATTATTAGAAAAATATAAAAGTCTATATTTTAAAATACATTCAGAGTATCCACAGGAAGAGATTTGTCATGCTGGTATGGAATGTGCTTCGATTAAGAACAGAATGGGGGAGTTAGATATTATCTCCATTGGAAGTATTATAAAAAAGTACCATACTGTAGAAGAAGTGACTTATATTAGTTCCTGGGTAAAAACATTTGATATTCTAATTCAATTATTAGAAATAATCTAGAAATAATGGAGGTTTTGGGATGGAAAAAACAATATCAGAAATCCAAAAAGAAGTAGATGATTGGGCACAACAGTTTGAAAAACCATACTTTAGTCCACTTTCTATGCTTGCTACGATGACAGAAGAACTTGGGGAAGTATCAAGAGTGGTAAATTGTATGTATGGAGATAAGAATAAAAAGAATGGAGAAAGTTTAAAAGCATTGGAAGAGGAACTGGGAGATTTATTATTTGCCTTGATTTGTATGGCAAACGATCAAGAAATTTCTTTGGACAGTGCTTTCACCAAAAAGATGGAGAAGGTTTATCAAAGGGATAACAATCGCTTTGTGAGAAAATAAGCAAAACTTTAAAATCTTTAGATTTTATTAGGCAAAACACTAAATTTCATGTATAATAGGCATAAAAACGAAAGAGGGAACGAAGATATGGGAAGAAATTTAGGAAAAGGAACTAGTGCACAAAAAAGAAAAGAGGGAGTATCGATGGGAATTCAAAAATTGTTTGAAACTTATCAGTCAATCACACCTGAGACAAATCCTAGAATGTATCATACTTATGAAGCACTAGGAATCATAGAAGAACAAGACCTTGAAAACATTCAAGAAAAGATGAATCATAAAAAATCCGAAGAAGCTCCCAAAGTATATCAAAAAAGGTGAATAGGGAGAATTTTATGATTGTTTATAGAGTGATAGAACCTTATTTTAAATATCGTGTAGATGGTTCTAGTAGAGATGAGTATCAGGACTATAATCAAGGAATTATTAGTACTCCTTCAAAAGATTATTTTCATGGCATGAATACCCATGATTATAAAACGAAAGTTCATTATTTACATTTTTTTCATTACCAAGAAGATGCAGTTGAGTTTGTCTCTTCTATCCCAGGACTTTCCTATTGTGGTGCCTATATTGCCGAGTATGATATTCCAGAGGATCTATTAAAAGGATGTCAAGGCCTTGGATTTTACCCAAACAATTTAAATGGAAATATACCAGTTTTAGAGTATGCAATTCCGTTTGACAATCTAAAAAATGAGTTTATTACTGGGAATGTAAAAGAATATGAATATAGTAGGGATTATTGTGAAGAGTATCAAGAATATCTTTCAGGGGGATATCAGTATTTTAAAAAGAAATATTTTGGATAAGAGAGAGGAGAAAATAAAATGAAAGTATATTGTGGTTTTAATGATTTTAATAAGGAAGCTAGAACAGCATTGATAGATGCAGGGATGGAGTTGTTTATCAACAATACAGGGAATTATCCAATGGGTGAGGAACTAACAAAACTATTGGAAGAATGGATTTAGAATTAGCTACTTCGGTTGTAAAAGAAAAAGATTTTTTAAATTGAATTGACAATATTTCATGTAAGCTCGCCAGAAAAAGGTAGAAATCGACATGAGAGATATGATATATTGAAATAAACATAAGATAGTAAAGGCAGTTACTAGGAGGAATGTTTATGGAATATATCATAGAATTTATCATAGATCTGACCGATAAATTATATTTTAAAGATTATATTCAAACCAATAAAGAAGAACAGATGATTTCTGCAAAATATATTTATTTACATGGTGCATGTTATGAACTAGCGAAAATGGTAAAACAGTTAGTTCCAGAAGCCGAAATTTGTATTAATCAAGAAAACAATCATTGTGTCATTGCCTATGATGGGCTTTTATATGATGCAAATGGTTTAGTAGAAGAAGAAACAGATCATTACCGGCTAGCCAATGAAAAGGAAATTGGACTTATGGAAAAAGAGTTTGGAACCTATTTTCGAATGCTACAACTTTCGCAAACCATCGCTCCTAAGATTGTAGTAATGGGACCAGATCAAATTATTCGAGATCAAATCCAAAAAGATATGGTAAATAATAATTTAGAAAGAAAAGTATCTCATAGATAATGACTTCTTTTCATTAAAAATAAAAAAAGTACTAGTATGTAGATTTGTTACTTTATTCCAGTAATAAACTCTATGAATGACTAGTACTATTTTTTTTATTTATTTTAAAAAATATTTTGTAATTACAGATTTCCCAATTTCCCTTTGAACTGTTTGAGAATAAAAATCTTTTAATGAAAACTTCTTTTCTAAATCTTCCTTTGAAGTGGATGTCGTATAAAGACTTACCATTCGAGAAGAATCCTCATAGTTAAAATCCTTTCCACTAATTTGAAAGAATAGATATTTCTTTTCCCTTTTTGTAAACTTTACCGAAAAATCTTCCATCGCATTCGTTTCCCAAATTCCATCATTATTGACAGAAATATTAACAGTTCCTATTTGTCCTTGATATTCTTTACCAACTAAATCATCAATACTTTTGATTCCTTCTAAATCAATTTTAATATCACAACTTCCATAGACAATATTGTCTTTTACTAGGGTAGGAAAAAATTCATTCGTAAGATTGACTGTAATATAACTTTTCCCATTATAATTTCGTTGTCTAAAATTGATTTCTGAAAATTTAATTTCGAATTCATAATTATTAATTTTTAACACTTTCATCACCGCTCATAGTATATCATAAATAAAATCAAAAAAGAAGATTCAAAACTTTTTATTTTGCGTATTTCTTCTAGGTGGTATAATGAATTAAGAGAGGTGGTATAATTTGGAAAGTACGAGGATAAATATCATAAACAATAGAGATATTTTACCGTTTGAAAATGATATTTACGTCCATCATGATTTAAAAGAAGACTCAAAATTCATGGCAGATAGAATTATAATCGTTCATGGAGATATTCCAATCGATAAAGAGAATAGAGATGGGATCATTGACGTAATCTCTTCTAAAGAGTATTGGTACAATCATAAGGCTTATTTTCTAAAATATCTAAAGGACTATTATGTAACAGATGATTTTCTAAGGCAATGGGTGAAAAATGATTCAAAGGATTATTTTCTTCCGATTGTTCAATTTTTAAGTACTTATAAAGATATTGTTGTTTTAGATACGACAGACTTGGACGAAGAAGAAAAAAGACAGGATGCGTTGATCTTAATTCCAGAATCTATTACGCAGAATCAATATAGAGCATTAGTAAAAAATTCTGCTTATTTAAGTAGTTATAAAAGTATTTTAATTCAAGGAGGAAAATCAGTAGAAGATCCAGATGTATTTTTTGCATTTTCCTTTGAACTTCCAATTCATGAAAATATCCAAGGTTCCACCTTTTCTACTTTCCTAGAAGATACTTTGGAGAAGTATCAGAATCAAGGAATAGAAAATAAAAAATAATAAAGTAAGAGTAGGAGATGAAAGTATGTTAGAAGGAAAAGTAGCAATCGTTACAGGAGGTACGAGAGGAATTGGGTTTGCCATTGTTCAAAAATTTTTAGAGAATGGAGCAAAAGTAGCATTATTAGGATCTAAAAGTGAAACAGTAAAGAAAGCAATTTCTGAATTAAAAGGACAGAATTCTAATTATGAGGTAATTGGATTTTATCCTAATCTAACCAAAGAAGAAGAGGTAAAAAATACATTTGAAAAAGTAGAAAAGGAATTTGGCTCTATTGATATTCTAGTGAATAACGCAGGAATGTCTTCTAGAACGCCTTTATCGGATTATACAGAAGAGGAATATGATAAAGTCAGTAATTTAAATATTAAGTCGGTATTTGTATGTTCCAAGGTAGTGACGCCTTATCTAAAGAAAACAAAGGGAGTCATTTTAAACACAAGTTCTATGGTTAGTATTTATGGACAACCTTCAGGTGTGATGTATCCTGCTAGTAAATTTGCAGTTAATGGAATGACAAAATCTCTAGCGAGAGAACTAGCTCCTTTTGGAATTCGTGTTAATGCAGTAGCTCCTGGAATTACAGAAACAGATATGGTAAAAAATTTACCAGAGGAAATGATCAAACCATTAATTCAAACTATCCCTCTTGGTAGAATTGGGACACCAGAAGATATTGCGAATGCATTTTTATTTCTCGCAAGTGATATGGCTAGCTATATTACAGGAGTGGTTCTATCTGTGGATGGTGCTGCTAGAAATTAAAATATCATAAACTAACAAAAAGGAGAAATAGGAATGAACAAGAAAACAAAAATGATTTTGTACGGAATTTTTTTATCAATCCTTTTAACCATATTCATTTTACAGATATTTGTTTTTGAATCTCCAGATGGAAATCTAGGACTTCTTCTTTGTATGACTTGTACTGGAGGAATTACGTATTGTACATTTAGTTTATATAGATTAAGTGAAAGTTTTCGCTCTTTTTTGAAAACATTAATAAATGTAATGTTTAATATTTCTGGATTTAAAAGTTTTTAATGGATTTAGTAGTTCCAAAAGTGAAAAATAAAAATAAAAAAATGCTTACATAAAAAAATTATTTGTGGTAAAATGAATTAGTCAGAACCAGCAATTATGCGTAGAAACGGACGTGTTTCTACGCATTTTTTAATGCCCAATTGTGAGTTTTGAAAAGAAAGAAGGAGAGATTTATGGAAAATGAAAATCAATATCTAGGAAAAGAAAAAGTATCTAAAATCTTATTAAAATTTTCAATTCCTTGTATATTATCATTACTTATCAGTTCACTTTACAATATTGTCGACCAAATCTTTATTGGAAATAGTGAACTTGGTTATTTAGGAAATGCTGCCACTAGTATTGTATTTCCTATTACAATTATCTCAGTTGCCTTTGCATGGGCAATTGGTGATGGATCTGCTGCATTTTTATCTTTATGTCAGGGAAGAAAAGATACAAAGAATGCACATGTAGCAATCGGGAATGGAATCTTAATTAATTTTATTATCAGTATTCTTTTTGTAATAGTAGGATTCTTATTTATGGATCATTTATTATATCTATTTGGAGCTAGTGAAGTAACACTTCCTATTGCAGTAGATTATTTTACAATTATTCTAATATTCATTCCAGTCTATATGTTAGCAAATGGAATGAATGCCATTATCAGAGCGGATGGAAGTCCAGGATTTTCTATGGCTTCTACATTGGTTGGAGCAATTACCAACATCATTTTAGATCCACTATTCATTTTTGGATTTAAATGGGGAATTTCTGGTGCTGCCTGGGCAACAGTCATCGGACAATGTTTATCTTTAATTATTTCTATTGTTTATTTTACCAAGACGAAAACATTTAAAATATCTTGGAATAGTTTTAAAATTAATTTTGGGATTTTTAGTAATGTTATCAAATTAGGAGTTTCTACATTTATTACTCAAATGAGTATTGTAGTAATTAGTTTAGTATGTAACATTATGTTAGCAAAATACGGAGCTGTATCAAAATATGGAACCGATATTCCAATCGCTGTTATTGGTATCTGTATGAAAGTATTTACCATAGTTATTAATATTGTCGTTGGAATCGTTTTAGGAGCACAACCAATTCTTGGATATAACTATGGAGCAAAACAGTATGATCGAGTAAAACAAACCTTCAAATTAGTTATGGTTAGTACAGTAGTTGTAGGATTAATTTCGATGCTTTTATTCGAATTATGTCCAGGTGTAATTATCAAACTATTTGGAACTGAATCTGAACTTTATATGGAGTTTGCTACAAAAACATTTAAAATATTCTTATTCTTTATTGTATTTACTTGTGCAATTAAAGTAAGTAGTATTTTCTTCCAAGCAGTAGGAAACCCAATTAAAGCATCCATTGTATCATTAACACGTGACATTATTTGCTTTGTTCCGCTTGTTATTATTTTACCTAACCTTATGGGAGTAGAGGGTGCCTTATATGCTGCACCAATCGCAGATGTGATAGGAATTATAATTACAGTAGTTCTATTAGTATTATTCTTTAAGAAATTAGGTATGGAAGAAGCACCATCCGTAAGTGAAAAGGCTAAAATTTTAGATAGTAAAGAGGGAGTGATCGTTACCATCAGTAGAATGCATGGATCACGTGGAAAATATATTGGAGAATTGGTGGCAAAAGAGTTAGGAATTCCTTACTATTACAAAGAATTAACAGCAATCGCAGCAGAAGAGAGTGGATTAGATAAAGAATTTATTTCGAAATTAAATCAGAAAAATAATATTTTACATGATTTATATTTAACAACCGCTCCTGTAAAATATGCGATTGAAGCACAAGATAAAGTCATTAAAAAGATTGCTTCAAAAGGTTCCTGTGTAATCGTTGGTCGTGCTGCTGATTACGTTTTAAGAAATCGTAAAAATGTAGTAAGAATCTTTATTTATGCACCTGAAGAATACAGAATTAAAAGCGTTATGGAAATGTATGGAGATAAGAAGGAAGAAGCGAAAAAGAATGTTCATAAATCTGATAAGAACAGAGCCAGCTATTATCATATGATTTCTAGTAGTACTTTTGGAGATGTCAATAATTATGATTTATGTATAGACTCTAAAATAGGTGCCGAAAAAACTGCAAAGATAATTTGTGACTTCATCAGAAGTAAATAAATGAATGCAGGATCGAATGTAAAAATCTTCTAAAGGTATTGTCAAACAAAAGTCTTTATGTTAATATAATAATGTCTTTATAAGGCATTATTATATTTGGTCTGTTGGTGAAGTGGCTTAACACACCACCCTCTCAAGGTGGCATTCACGGGTTCGAACCCCGTACAGACTACCAGATTGAATGATAACTCGACTTTCGAGTATATAGAGAAACGATTTGTAAAAAGGTCGTTTTTTTTATTATATTGCCTTCCTTCGTTTATGAAGTTTGTCAATCACCAAACTTATTAAATTTTCCTTAAGCATTATACTAAGCATAAGTTCGTGGTACAATAGATTTAACTAAATTTAATAATTTAGTAACACACTTCTATATCGAAAAACAAATGTTCTTTATAAAATAAAGGAGAAATTTTATGTCTAAGTGGTCTAATTTATATGAAAAAGAAATATTATCTGCTCCCTCTATAGACGATTTTATAAAACAAAAATTATCAACTAAAAAAAAGATAATAAAACTAATCAACAAATATGCGTCTAATAAAAAAATCATGGAATTGGGAACAGGTACTGGTGTATTAGCCTTATATATTTCGTCGTTAGGTAACAGTAGAGTGGATGCATTAGATAAAGATTGTGATATGATTTTATTAAGTAAAAAATACTTTTTACCAAAATTTGAAAATTCTAATGTAAATTATTTATGTGAAGATATTAGAAATATAAGTGTCATAGAAAAATATGATGTATGTTATAGTATTGGTATTTTAGAACATTACAATGATAGTGAAATTATAGAATTAATTAATAAACAAACTTCCATAAGTGACTATGTAATTTTTGGAATACCAACAAAATATTTTGATGAAGATAAAAAAATGTATGGAAATGAGAGATATTTGTCACTTCACTACTGGAGAAATTTAATAAAAAAAAGTAATTGTAAAATAATTGAAGAATCATCCTATCATTATTTGAATTTCTTTCAAAGAATCATGAATTATAAAAAATGGTTGAAACCAAATCCGGTACATATTTTTGTTATAGAGAAAAGGCGTTGAACGTTCTTTGTCAGAGTACCATTAGACAATTGATTGAACTTGAAATCGGAGACTTGTAAAAAGTCTCTTTTGTTACTATCTTAATAAGAGTTTGTCCTTAATTTATTGTAAATCGAGTATTTTTTTTACAGATAGAAAGATATCTAAAAATCTTGATAATAAAATAATATTAAATTTGAACTAATAGATAAATCATGATATTATAAAATTGTGAGAGGAGTATTACTTATGAAAAAATTAAAGTATTTATTATTACTACTTTGTTTTAGCTTTTTTATAGTAGGATGTAACAAACAGCAAGAAGCAGTAGAGAAATCTTCTACTAGTACGCCACTTTTATTTGAAGTGACAAAAGAAGGATCAGAAAATAAACTATATCTTTTTGGTTCAATTCATGCTGCTAAGGAGTCTATTTATCCACTTCCTGAATATGTAACAAATGCCTATCAAGAGAGTGAGGTTTTAGCAGTAGAACTCGATTTAATTGAATATGCAAAAGATTTTTCAAGTCAGGTAGAAGATCTTTCGAAATTTATCATTCCTGAGGAAAAGGAAATTCAAGATTATATTGAAGAAGAGGATTATAATAAGTTGGTGGAAATTCTAAAAGATGCAGGACTTTATAGTCCGTTATATGCTAGGTATAATCCTATGTATTGGTTAATGCTAGTTGAAAATGCAGCGATAGTAGAGGCAGAGCTGAATCAACTATACGGAATAGATAATCATTTCTTAACTCTTGCGAAGGATGAGGATAACAAAGAAATATTAGAATTGGAATCAGCTGAGTACCAATATGATATATTGTCTGGTTTTGAGGTTGAGACACAGATACAATTATTAAAGCAAGAAATTGAAGAGTATGAGGAAGCAAAAACAGCAATGAAGGAATTGTATGAACTGTATACAAAAGGAGAGCAAGAAGAGTTAGAAAAATTATTGTTGGAAACAGATAAGGAACTAGAACCTTATGAAGAAGAATACAACAATAAATTAGTTACAGTCAGAAATCAAAATATGGCAGAATCTTTAGAAATAGCTTTTAAAGAGGGAAAAAATATCTTTTGTACGGTTGGTCTTGCACACATAATAGGAGAAGGCGGAATTGTTGACTTATTAGAACAACAGGGATATACAGTTAAGATTGTAAAATAATTTATATTGGAAAAATCACTAGTAATAGTGTTTTTTTTATTGGTAAATAGATTATCATTTCTTGATTTTATAGTGATTCTATGGTAGTTTATAAGAACCTAAGTAATGAATTTAATTGTATTAAGAAAAAGCGATTGGGGAAGTGGTTTGATGGCAACTAGATATTATATAGAAGAGGAAACGTTAGGAGAGTGGTGTTTTAGAAAACATTACCCCTATCAAAATGCGACAAAGTATATTAGAAAGCATCCCAACTATACGAAAGAAGAATTAGAAAATTATTTAAAATCTGTAGAGTCCAGAAGACGTATTTTTATAGGAAAACAGTCACTGAGAGATTTTTGCAAAGAACATGAGTGCGATTACCAAATGCTATATCTTAGATTAAAAAACGAAAATGATCCAGATCGAATCAACCAAATTGCCTATGATTTTATCAAAGAAAATCCAATAGGGAAAGGGTCTAACTATTGTATAGAAGGAACTTCTCTAAGAAAATATTGTGAAGAACATGACTATGTTTATTCAACAGTAAAAACTTATATACAGAATATAAGAAAAGAAGAACCAGAAATGACAAAAGATGAAGCAGCTCAAGTAGCGATTTCTTATTATAAAGAAAATCATATATCGAAAGAAAGATATTTCTTTCATGGAGAAAGATTAACTGATTATTGTAAGCGGAAGAATTATAAATATAAAAATATAATGGGATATCTAGCAAGATACGTAGTAGATAGTTATCATATCACGGATTTAGAAATGGCAAAAGCAGTTAAAAAGTACCATATTAAGGTACGAAAAGATATGTTTCTTTCCCTAAACGAAAAAGAAAATCTAGAAGACTGTACAGAAATATTAGAATCATTAAAGATTAGTCTGGATTCTGTAAAATTAGTGATGAGATTTGAAATTTCTTTTAAACAAGCTATTTTATTTGTATGGTATTTTGGGGTAGAAGAAAATGGCTCTATAGTAATCAATACTGAGAAAATAAAAGCAGTATATCAAAATTTAGATCATTTAGAAAGCTTGGAAGTGAACGAATTAATTGGGTATTATAAAACTGGCTTATATGATACGAGAACGATGATCTATCAACGAATGTTTTTGCCGACTCGTAAAATTATTGCGGATCTGTGTAAATATCATAATATAAGAAATAAGTATCGTATCGAAGACCTGGAAGCACAGACAGATCAATTTTTATTGGATATGATAGAGAAAACAACTTCGCGATATTTAGGACAAATTATCAGTTATATGAATGCTTATATAAAGGGATGTTTAAAAAAATATGTATTAGGAGAGCTTCAAGAACAAAATAGTAGTTTAAATGAACTGGCTTTTCGAAATGATAAAAAACAAGAAAGAATTGATCGCATCAGTTCGGGTAATTCCATAGATACAGAATATATGAGTGAAGATTTATATAAAATTTTAAATAGTTTAACACAAACTGAGCGAAGATTTATTTTATTAAAATATCAGAAACAGTATACATATGAGGAAATCTCAAAAATATTTGGTTGTTCTCAATCAGAAATAGAATCCATCGATGAGAAGATTTTAAACCAATTAAGTAAGAGGGAAGATGTAAAGTTATTAATCAAATAAAAAGAAGAATTGTGCTGAATTGTGAAAACTAGAAAATTCATGGTATAATATAAATAAGATTGAAAGAAAGGTGGCAAGTTTAAGATGAACGTTAAAATAGAAAGACTGAATAGTCAATTTGAAAAAGAAATTAGTTTGATTTTACAAACAGAAATTAAAGATGAAGAGATCAAGTTTGTAACAATTACTGGATGTGAAATTACTTCAGATTTAAGTTTTTGTAAAGTGTTTTTTACGGTGTTAGATGATCATAAAAAAGAAAGCACGTTAGAAGCTTTAAATGGGGCTGCCTCTTTTATTCGAGGACAACTGAGTCAACGAATTGAAATCCGTCATACACCAGAATTAAAATTTATTTACGATGATTCTATCTCTTATGGAAATCATATTGAAAAATTAATTGAACAAGTACATGAAAAAGATAAGGAAACAAAAGATTAGTTTCCTTCTTTTTGTCTAAAAATGTAAATGGTAGTATGGAAAGAAACTGTAATAAAAAGTTCTATGATATGATGAATTTGGTGATACTATGAAGTTTTTATTGTACTTAGCTATTTTACCAAGTATAATTATTGGATATTTGATTTACCGCTTAGATAAAGTAGAGAAGGAGCCTGTAGTGGAACTAATAAAAGCCCTTCTTTTAGGTGTTGCTTCTGCCATTTTGGCGATTGTTTTCAGTTATCTATTTGGAATTATGAAAATCGACGTGAATCATATCACAACACTTCCAGGATTATTTTTCTATGCCATGATTGGTGTTGCCCTAGTAGAAGAGGGGTGTAAATGGGTTTGTACTTTCTTATTACTAAGGAAAAATAAAAATTATAATTATTTATTTGATGGAATTGTCTATGCCGTCTTTGTCTCTTTAGGATTTGCAACAATAGAAAATATTATTTATAGTTTGGTTGGTGGCTTAGAAGCCATCCTAATTCGTGATGTTTTAACAGTGCCAGCACATGCTTTCTTTGGTGTTTTTATGGGATATTATTTGTCATTTGCAAAATCAGCTAAACTACAGAATAAAACAAATGACGTTCGTAATTTTTTACTTCTTAGTATTATGATCCCAGTATTGTTACATGGATTATTTGACTTTTTGTTGCTTTCACAGAATTCAGTTTTTCTCTTTATTTTCTTCCTATTTGTGATTTGTCTTTATATTATTTCTATTCGCCAGATTCGATTACTTCGAAAGCTAGAGAGACCCTTTCTAAAAAAAGAATATGGTAGTGAGGGTAGTAATACCTTTTGCAGTATTTGTGAAAAGAGGGAAGATGACAAAGAAGAAACTTCTATTTAGAAAAACTAAGACATACACTATAATGGTGATTTTATGTCTTCTTTTTTTACACAATTACTAGGTAGTTATGGCTATTTTGGAATGTTTCTTGCGATGATTTTAGAGGCAGTTATCATTATCATTCCCAGTGAATTAATTTTAGCAACTTCCGGAATTTTAGCATCCCAAGGAATATTTTCCTTTTTCGGTGCCTTTTTAACTGGACTTTTGGGAAGTGTGTTTTGCGCTATTTTCTTGTATCTTATGGGATACTATGGCGGAAGACCCTTTATTGAAAAATATGGAAAATACTTTTTTATGAAACAAGAAGACTTAGATAAAGCAGATTCTTGGTTTTCAAAATATGGAATGTTTGCGGCTTTTCTTGGAAGAAACTTTCCCATTATTCGAACCTTTATTTCCATTCCTATTGGATTGACTCGACTTTCCTTTCCAAAATTTGTTTTCTACACTACCTTAGGAAGCATCCCCTGGACATATGCTTTTGTCTATGTTGGCTATCATTTAGGGAATCATTGGACCGTTTTAAAAGATTATACTTCCAAACTAGAACTTCCAATCTATTTATTATTACTATTTTTAGTAGTCCGTTATTTCTATAAAAAATTAAAGCTAAAAAATGGATCGTAAAGTTTTATTATTTTTATTAAGTTTTTATCGGAAAAATCAAAAATTGTATTATACTAATACTAGGTGATAACAAGCATGAAAGAAATTATTGAACAATTTGTAACAAATATTACCACTTATTTAACAGCTCTAGGGCCAATTTCTGGAGTGTTGCTAATTCTTTTAGAATCTGTCTTCCCAGTACTGCCATTATCTGTTTTCATTGCCTTAAATATTATTGCTTTTGGAAATCTTTTTGGATATCTTATTTCTTTAATTTCTACAATCATTGGTTGTCTTGCTTCTTTTTTTCTTTTCCGTAGTTGTTTTCAAAAAAAGTTGTATCATTATATTAAGAAAAAAGATTCAGTTGCTTTAGAAAAGATGATGAAAACGATTTCAAATATCTCTTTTTCTAATTTAGTTTTATTAATTGCCATCCCATTTTCCCCAGCATTTTTAATTAATATCGCGGCAGGTCTTTCAAAGATTTCAAAGAAAAAATTCTTTTTTGCTTTACTGATTGGAAAAAGTGTAATGGTCTATTTCTGGGGATATATTGGAAAAAGTTTAATGGAAAGTTTAACAGACATTACGGTTTTAGTTCGGATTTCAGTTTTATTATTAATTTCTCTAGCACTTTCTAGGGTGGTAGAAAAGAAAATGAAGGTTAGGTGAGAAAATGGAAATTATTATTTTAATAGGAACGATTTTAAATTTTTGTTTGATACTGTTTCTTTTGTTCAGTCAGAAGGGGAGTCAAAAAGAAAGTAGTGATATGACAGAAAGACTCGGTAGGTTTGAAGTCAATATTACAAAAAGTATGAATCAGGAATTCGATGGATTAAAAGAGAAAATAGAAGATAAATTAACGCAAATTAATAATCGAGTAAACGAACGATTAGATGAGAATTTTGAAAAGACAAATAAGACATTTACGAATGTGTTAGAGCGACTTAGTAAAATTGATGAAGCACAGAAAAAAATTGAAGGTCTATCAACGGATATTGTTTCTCTTCAAAGTATTTTAACAGACAAAAAGAGCAGGGGAATCTTTGGAGAGGTTAATTTAAAACATATTTTAGTGAATGTTTTTGGAGAAAAAAATGATAAATTGTACCAACTTCAATGTGCGTTACCAAATCATACCATTGCAGATTGTGTTTTATATGCACCAGAACCTTTAGGAACGATTGCGATTGATTCTAAGTTTCCACTGGAAAATTATCAGATGATGGTAGATAAAAAATTATCACAAACAGAAAGAGCGATGCATGAAAAACAATTTAAGTTAGATGTGAAAAAGCATATTGATGCGATTAGTAGTAAGTATATTATTGATGGTGTGACCGCTGATCAAGCAATTATGTTTTTACCAGCTGAAGCAATCTTTGCGGAGATGAATGCTTATCATAATGACCTAATTGATTATGCTTATAAAAGACATGTTTGGATTACTTCTCCAACCACTTTAATCTCTACTTTGAGTGTGATTCAAATGATTATAAAAAATATTGAACGAGATAAATATACAAGCATTATTCACGAAGAACTCAACAAACTAGGAATTGAATTTTCTAGATATAAAGAACGCTGGGATAAGCTTGCGAAAAGTATTCAAACGGTCAATAAAGATGTGGAAAATGTGTATATTACAACGGAGAAAATTCAAAAGAAATTTGATATTATTAATCAAGTAGATGTCAGTCAAATGGAGGGAAGAGAACTTGAAGAAAAAGATTACAATCGCTAATTATGTCCTTGTTTTCTGTCTATTAGTTGTCATGTTTTACCAATTGATTTTCCATTTTTTATCATTGCCATTATCAAAAATTTTAACTACTGCTAGCATTCTTCCGATAATTATGGTACCATATTTATTGGATAGGATATTTCATTATCAAATGAAAGAGGGACTACAATTTGTCTTTTATCTATTTATCCTAGTTTCCTTAGCACTCGGTAGTATTTTAGGATTGTATCATAAAATTGCCTGGTTTGATTTACTAGCACACTTTTTAACGGGAGTGATCAGTGGAGTAGTCGCTTGTATTTTTTTAGAAAAACAGGGACTCCTTCGAAAAGAAAAAAGAGGATTCGCTTGTTTCTTTATTCTCCTATTTGGTTTAGGTGTTTCAAGTTGTTGGGAATTTTTTGAATTCTTTTCTGATAAACTGTTAAATGGAGATACTCAATATGTAAAACTAACAGGAGTAGATGATACAATGGAAGATATGTTGATTGCCTTTGTAGGAAGCATCTTATTTAGCGGATACTGTTATATAAAACTAAAAAAGGATCAGTATTTTGTAAAAAAATTAGAAAAATTAATATAAAGGGGACTATTATGAAGAACGAAGAAGTAGAAATGGAAAAAGAAGAAAAAACGTTAGGAAGAAGAGAAGCGAGAAGAGAAAAAGAGGAATCTAACAAAAAAGAAAAGAAAAAAGGAAAAGATTTAATTGATAGAATTCTATTCATACTCATGATTCTAGTGATTGTAGAATTTTGTATGATTCCTTGTTTTGTATATGCAGGAATGAATCAGATATTTCCTATTATTATGTTTTTAATTCTTCCTACTTCTTTTGCGATTGTTGTACTTTTACTTAGTAAGAACACCGTAAAAGAAAGTAGAAAAAAGAAGAAAATCAAGGAAGAAAAAGAAAAGAAAGAGGAAGAAGAAGCCTAACGAGGGAAGATGGATGAGAAATCATCCATCTTTTTTTATGAAATTGGTTGCGATTTTTCTCATTTCTTGATATAATATGAGAACTTGAAAAAGGAAAGGGGGAAGTTGGTTAAAACAACGAATTTCATGGAACAAGAGATAACAAAGTTAGAACAAAGATTAGTGCAAACTTTAACCGATTTTGTGGAACAGCAAACTATTTTTACAAAACAAAACTGTAATGCTTTAATTCAAGTAGCCAAAAGATTGAAAGAACCAAATCCAAACCCTTATTCTGCTGCGATAAATTGTACCATAGCAAATATAATAGGAGATTTAAATGCGCACAAAGTGAGTGCTTCAGAGACTACTAAAATCATTCATAGTATTGAGCATCTACTAAAAATTACTCCAAGTTCTGAATATCAATCGGTACTGAATCAATTAGAAAAAACACTGATTTTAATTGAAAAAGATACAAAATTATATCAGGTGTTAAATACATTATTAGAGTTAACTACTTTAGAATATGATATAGAATATGAGGCAACAACCTATCACGATTTTGTAGAATGTATTTTTTACGCTATGGAACATCATAGAGAAAGTAAAGATTATATTTCAGCTATTATGGTTGAGGTAAAACAGTATTTAAGTAAGTTATCTAGTGAGCAATTAGGAGATTTAATCGTAGAACATTTCACAATTGATTATGACCGAAACTCAATGCTTTATTTACGAGGATTTTCTTCTACTAGTAATGTAAAATTAAACTCAATGCAATCGCTCGCATTCGTAAAAGTCCTAGAAACTTTAGAAGAAGAATTTCTTACTAAGAAGCCAGAAGAAAAAGTAGAAGCATTGAGTAGAATTTATCAAACAGATTTTTATCAGGAAAACCATTTCTCTAGTCAAAAAAATAAGAAAAAAAGTGAGGACATGAAAGATGCATAAATATGGGTCAAGAGCGGAGCTAATAGTTAATCTTCTAGGAATGACAGACGAATTGTTGAGATTAACAGATCAACAGGACAATTACCGAAATGATATTCAAGGTATGTGTAACGAAAAAGATTTAAATCCATTAACGACGATTATTCAGTACACTAGGGCAGATGATCTTAGTTGGTTTTATAACGAAATCATTCGAAGAAAAGAAGTAACGATGGAATCCCTTAACAATTTAAAAGAGTTTGTAGTAAGAAGTTTGGAATCATCGATTAGCTTAGGAGATTCCTTAGAGGAAGCCATGAATACCTTTACTGGAAACTTAGAGTTATACCAGTTACAAGAAGTAATGGCAAAATTGACAAAGGTAGAGTATGACGGTGACTATGAAACTTCCATGTATAAAAAATTAACGACTGTAATTATTGATTCTATCAAAGAAAACCTTCTTCCAGTTCAAATTTTTCATTTAGCCTATCAGAATGCCCTAAATTTTTTAAAATCATTATCTAAACAAGATCTTGGACAGTTAATGTTAGAGCATTATACACAAAACTATAATCGGAATCAGGGGATTTATATAGACTTATTGAAAACGGGATTAGATCAAACATTTGTCACCCTTGTTTTTACTAATACGATGACGAAACTTCATAAAGAATTTGTTACAGTACAAGGGGATCAAAGAATTGCCTATCTTCATTTAATGGAACAAACCAATTTTTATCAAGAACAATTTTTAAAGAATCACTATAAAATAAAAGAATAAAGGGTAGTCAAATTTATATTTGGCTTTTTCCTTCTAAAAAATTATAGTCGAGATTACTTGTATTAATTTTAGAAATATAGTAAAATTGTGAATAGTTTTGGAGGTAAGTGAATGATACAAACAAAGAATGTAACCTTACGTTTTGGAAAACGTACTTTATTTGAAGATGTGAACCTTAAATTCACAGCAGGTAACTGTTATGGACTAATTGGTGCCAATGGAGCAGGAAAAAGTACCTTTTTGAAATTGTTAAGTGGTGAAATTGAAACTAGTAGTGGGGAAGTAATGATTTCTAAAGGGGAACGTTTATCTGTTTTGAAACAGGATCATTATGCCTATGATGAGAATACCATTATGGAAACAGTTATCATGGGAAATGAAAAACTATATCAAATCAGTAAAGAAAAAGAAGAACTCTATTCCCATACAGAATTTACCGAAGAAGATGGGATGCGTCTTGCAGAACTAGAAGCAGATTTCATGGAACTCAATGGTTGGGAAGCAGAAAGTGAAGCGGGAGAATTATTATCGAATTTAGGAATTCCAGTAGATCTTCATTATAATTTAATGAAGGATGTTCCTGCTAAGATAAAAGTAAAAGTATTACTTGCGCAAGCACTTTTTGGAAATCCAGATATTCTTTTATTAGATGAGCCTACCAATAACTTAGATATTGATGCGATTCGTTGGTTAGAAGAATTTCTAATTAATTATCAGAATACTGTGATAGTAGTCAGTCACGATCGTCACTTTTTAAATAAAGTATGTACACATATCGCAGACATTGATTATAGTAAAATTAAACTTTATGTTGGAAATTATGATTTTTGGTATGAATCTAGTCAATTAGCGTTAAAACAAATGAAAGAGTCTAATAAAAAGAAAGAAGAAAAAATCAAAGAATTACAAGATTTCATTGCGAGATTTTCAGCTAATGCTTCCAAAAGTAAACAAGCAACTAGTCGAAAGAAAATGTTAGAAAAAATCGAATTAGATGAAATCGTTCCTTCTTCTAGAAAATATCCTTATATTGATTTTACTCCTGAAAAAGTGAGTGGAAAAGAAATCTTAACCGTTTCTAATGTTACGAAGACCATTGAGGGAAGAAAAGTATTAGACAACGTTTCGTTCTCTATTTTAAAAGGGGATAAAGTAGCCTTTGTTGGAAGTGATGATATTGCGAAAACGACTCTTTTTAAAATCCTAATGGGAGAAATGGAACCCGATCAAGGAGAAGTGGTTTGGGGAAAAACCATTACGAAGAGTTACTTTCCACAAGATAACAGTGAATATTTCAAAAAAGATCAAACTATTATGGAATGGATTGGACAATATTATCGAATTGATGATGAAACGGTTCTTCGTGGTTTCTTAGGTAGAATGTTGTTTTCTGGAGAGGATGTATTTAAAAAAGTTCCTGTCTTATCAGGAGGTGAAAAAGCTCGTTGTATGCTTTCAAAATGTATGTTAGAAGCAAGTAATATGTTAATTTTAGATGAACCAACTAACCATTTAGATCTAGAAACTATTACTTCTCTAAACAATGGATTAATCAAATATAATTCTGAAGTATTATTTGCCTCTCACGACCATCAGTTTATAGAAACGATTGCCAATCGTATCATTGAAATTCTACCAAAAAATGGCGTGATTGATCGTAGGATTCCTTATGATGAATATTTAGAAAACAAAGAGGTAATCGAGATTAGAAATCAAAATTCATAATTGTAAATATGAAGGAGTGGAAATGAACACATTAATGTTAAATGAAGTAAAAAAGAATTTCTTAAAAAAAGAATCGTTACTCAGTGAATATGCCTGTCTTTCAGAACAAGCAATTCGTATGAAAGAAGAAGACGATAGTGAAGAGATAAGACCTCCATTTTATCATGATACAGACCGAATTATTCATGCGCGTTCTTATACGAGATATCTAAATAAAACACAAGTCTTTTCCTTTTCCAAAAATGATCACTTAAGTAAACGAATTGTCCATGTACAACTAGTAAGTAAAATTGCGCGAACGATTGGAAGATCTTTGAACTTAAACGAGGACTTAATTGAAGCAATTGCGTTAGGACATGATATTGGACATACACCGATTGGACATGTAGGAGAAGCGATTCTTGATAGAATCTCTAGAAGAGAATTAGGAGAAATTTTTGCACACAATGTTCAAGGAGTACGTGTCTATAAGGATATAGAAAACAATCAATTAGGTTGTAATCTTACCATTCAAGTTTTAGATGGAATCCTTTGTCATAATGGAGAATTATTATCGAATGTTTATCATCCTGAATCAAAAACGAAAGAATCCTTTTTAGAAGAGTATAAGAACTGTTATCAGAATGAAAAAACATTGAAACAAGTTCGCCCTATGACACTGGAGGGATGTGTCGTTCGGATTAGTGATATCATTGGTTATATTGGAAGAGATATTGAAGACGCTATTGAAATCGGAGTAATTCAACGAGAAGATATTCCAGAAAAAATAAGGAAAGTTCTGGGAACTGAGAATCGCAATATTGTGAATACCTTGATCCATGATATTATAGAAAATAGCTTAGGAAAACCATACATTAAAATGAGTAGTCAAGTCTTTGAGGCATTATTTGAATTAAAAGAATTTAACTATAAAAATATTTATAAAAAGGCAAATACCAAAGAGCAGTTGGCATTCTATGAAGAGAAAATGAATCTCCTTTATCAGCAGTGCTTACAAGATATCAAAACGAATAATCAAGAAAGTGATATTTATAAACTTTATTTAAAAGATGCCAGCCATGAATATTTAGAACATACGGATCCTAAAAGAATTGCGATTGATTACATTTCAGGAATGACTGATGAATTCTTTTTAGAATCGATTCCAAAAGAAATAGTAGAATAGGGATACGTTTTTTAGAAAAAATCATATCTTAATATAGGGTATCTAAAAAAAATAAATGTGTTAACCAAAAATGATTGACATTCAATCTAAAATATGATAAAATGTAGAAAGATTTTAAAAGAGGTGATATTATGAGCGGGAAGAAACCCATTTATCTAACACAAGAAGGATTAGAAGACTTAAAGAAGGAATTAGATGAATTAATTAATGTAAAACGTCCAGCGAATATTCAAGCAATTAAAGAGGCTCGTGCTTTAGGTGATTTAAGTGAAAATGCAGATTATGATGCAGCTCGTAACGAGCAAGCAATCTTAGAAGGAAGAATCAAAAAAATCGAAGCAATGCTTGAAAATTACGAGATTATAGAAGAAGTTTCTAATGGAAAAGTTGGAATCGGAAGTACTGTAGCGATCAAATATGTGGATGAAGACGACGATGATGATGGTGATGAGTACAAAATTGTTGGGGTTCAAGAAGCAGACCCATTTGTAGGAAAAATTTCGAATGAATCACCAATTGCCAAAGCAATTATGAATCATAAAGTTGGAGATGTAATTACAGTAGAAAGTCCAAATGGATCTTATAAAATTGAAATTACAGAAATCAAATAGAAAATATCGATTGGATATTTTCTTTTTTTGATAACTTTAGACAGGTTCTTAACAGAAATCTCTTGAAATTCTTGCAACTATAGAAGAATTTCGTTATAATATAAAGCGTATTGGAGGAAAAAAAATGGCGAAAAGTAAAAAAGGTGAAAACCGTAAAGAAATTATTATAAAAATTGAAGGAAAAGAATGGGAAGATGCCTTAGAGAAAACATTCCAGAAAAAGGTAAAAACTGTAACAGTGGATGGTTTTAGAAAAGGAAAATGCCCTAGAAATATTTTTGAAAAGAAATTTGGAAAAGAATCTTTGTATTTTGATGCAGCAGAATCATTACTTCAAACTGCATTTAAAAAAGTAATGGAAGAAAACAAAGAATTAATCCCAGTTGTTCAACCAAGAGTAGATATTAAATCAATTGATGAAAAGGGTGTAGAATTCCTATTTACAATTATTACTGCTCCAGAAGTAACTGTAAAAAAATATAAAGGATTAAGTGTTAAGAAACCAGCCGTAAAAGTAACAAAAGAAGAAATTGAGCATGAAATGTCTCATATTCTTGAAAGATATACAGAATTAGTAACGAAAGAAAAAGGAAAAGTAGAAGTCGGAAATGTGGCAGTAATTGACTTTGAAGGATTCAAAGATGGTGTGGCTTTCGATGGAGGAAAAGGAGAAAATTATTCCTTAGAAATTGGAAGTAATACCTTTATTCCTGGTTTTGAAGAACAAGTAGTTGGAATGAAAACAGGAGAAGAAAAAGATTTACATGTAACTTTCCCAGAAGACTATGCATCAGAAGAACTAAAAGGACAAGAAGTAATCTTCAAAGTAAAAGTTAATGAAATCAAAGAAAAGAAAGCAAGAGAACTAGATAGTGAATTCTTTGAAGACTTAGGTATGGAAGGTGTCGATACCAAAGAAAAACTAGAAAAAGAAATAAAGACATCAATTCAAGCAAATAAAGAAATGGAAGCAGAGAATGAACATCTAGATAAGTTACTAGAAGAAGTTTCTAAAAATGTAGAAGTTGATATTCCAGAAGAAATGGTAGAAGATGAAATTGATCATATGATTCATCGATTTGAACATCAAATTCAAATGCAAGGATTAAACTTAGACATGTACTATCAATTTACAAATAGTGATGAAAAAGCATTAAGAAATCAAATGGAAAAAGAAGCTTATCAACATGTTTTATATCGTTTGATGTTAGAAGAAATTATTAAACTAGAAAAGATTAAAGTTACCGATAAAGAAGTAGAGAAAGAAGTAAAAGAACTTTCAGAGAAATATGGTATGACAGAAGAAGAATTCATCAAACAATTCGGTGGTAAGGAAATGATTCAATATGACCTTGAAATGAGAAAGGCCATGGACGTTTTAAAAGAGGAAAATAAATAAAATCCTCTTTTCTTTTTGAACCAAAAATTACCATGATTTTATTTGTAAAAAAATGTATAAATAAGTTGTTTTTTTGTATGAAAATGTTATAATAAGAATCAGAATTTTTTAAGGGATGTGAGAGCCATGGATTTAAAAAAATTACCGGTCTTATTACTTCATAATATGGTTCTTTTTCCATCGAGTGAGATACGACTAGAGTTTGATAGTCTAGAAGAAAAACAGTTAATTTCTATTTCAGAAGGATGTTTTAACAGTCAGATACTCGTAGTGAATCCCACCTTACCCTTAGAAGAAATCTCTTTATCAGCACTTCCTACTATTGCAGTTGTTGGTCAGGTACGTATGAGAATCGATATGCCAAATGGAAAAACTAGGATTTCGGTTTATGGAGTACGAAGAGTTCAGGTTACTTCGTATCTAGAAGAGGATCATATTTTACGAGCAGAAATTGATGAAATTGATGTGATTGTACCGAATTCCAAAGTAGAACTTGCTTATACGAGAAAGATGATGAATCTTTTAGAATCCTATGTAGATACGACCGATTATACCAATAACATTTTAGAACGTTTGGTTGGTGTCAATAATTTAGATTCTATGACCGATTTAATTGTTACCTCTCTTCCGCTTTCTTATAGTAGACAACTTTCTTATGTTTCAACTACTGATGTCATTGAGCGTAGTATGATGATTATGGAAGATATCAGAGACGATATTCATATTTTAGAAATTGAACGGAAAATCGATGAAAAGCTATCTCATGATATTGAAGAATCTCAAAGAGAATATGTCTTAAGAGAAAAGATTCGGGTTATTAAAGAAGAACTGGGAGATATTAATGACAAGGATAGTGATATTGAAAAATTACGGGAAAAAACAAAAAAATTAAATTGTCCTGAGAAAGTTAAAAGTAGATTATTATTAGAAATTAATCGTTATGAGACAAGTAATCCCAATTCTCCAGAAGTAGGAATTATCAGAAACTATATCGATTGGTTACTGGATTTACCTTGGAAACATTATACGGTAGATAACAAAGACTTAAGAAAAGTAAAAGATGTTTTAGATGATTCTCATTATGGGTTAGATGTCGTAAAAGAGAGAATTATTGAATACCTCGCCGTAAAACAAAATACCAAGGATTTAAAAAGTCCGATTATCTGTTTAGTAGGCCCTCCTGGTGTTGGAAAAACTTCTTTGGCAAAGAGTATTGCCGAGAGTTTAAATCGAAAATGTACCAAGATTTCTGTTGGAGGAATTAACGATGAAGCAGAAATTGTGGGACACAGAAGAACCTATGTAGGGGCAGCACCTGGATTAGTCATTCAAGGAATGAAAAAAGCAGGAAGTACGAATCCTGTGTTTATTATCGATGAAATTGATAAAATGACCAAAGACATTAAAGGAGATCCTGCGAGTGCTTTATTAGAGATTCTAGACCCAGAACAAAACAAGACATTCTCAGATCACTACATTGAAGAAGAATTTGATCTTAGTAAGGTTATGTTCATTACGACCGCAAACTATTTTGATCAGATTCCACCAGAACTGAGAGATCGATTAGAAATCATCGAATTATCTTCTTATACAGAATATGAAAAACTAGATATTGCGAAAAATTATTTAATCCCAAGAGAGATTAAAGAACATGGATTAAAAACTAAAAATGTCGAGTTCAGTGATGAAGTAATCCTAACGATCATTCGACACTATACAAAAGAGGCAGGGGTTCGTGATTTAGGGAGAAATCTAGCAAGTATCTTGCGAAAAATTGTCAAACAAAAAATTCTAGATAAGAAGAAAGAAGACTATCAAATTACGGATTATAATATAGAAAAATATCTAGGAAAGAAAAAATATCTACTCAATGAAAATGATATTATCGAACGAATCGGGATTGTTAATGGACTTGCTTATACTCCGTTTGGAGGAGATATCTTACCAATTGAAGCAGTGATGTTTCCAGGAAGTGGGAATATTATTATGACGGGACAATTAGGGGATGTCATGAAAGAGTCCGCTCAATTATCGTTTGATTACTTAAAATCTAACTTTGAGAAATATCATATCGATTATGAGAAAATTGAAAAAAATGATATTCATATCCATGTGCCAGAAGGAGCGATTCCAAAAGATGGGCCAAGTGCGGGGGTATCTCTTACGACAACATTATTATCGCTACTTACCAATCATCCAATTCCAACTAATATTGCGATGACAGGAGAGATGACCTTACGTGGAAAAATTCTTCCAATTGGAGGATTAAAAGAAAAAGTAATTGGAGCGCATCGGAATGCCGTTCAAACCATCTTTATCCCAAGAGCGAACGAAAAAGATTTAGAAGAGATTCCAGAAGAAATCAAAGAAGAGATTCATTTCGTTTTGGTTGATCGTTATCTTGATATTCATAAGATTCTATTTAAAAAGAAAAGAGGAAAGAAAAATGATCCAAGAAATATTAGGTTGTTGTTGGATTAAACGTCAACTAATTCAATGCTCTGAAGAGGAAATACTGAATGCCTTAGATACAAAATATGAATTCTTATCTTGGCTAACTTGTTTGGAAAACGTTGTAAGCAAAGAAAAATTCTTAGCTTCTGATCCAAAAATTTTTGAAAAAGCAAGAAATGTTCTTAGAAGTAAGAAATTTGATTATAGTAATAGTCCAGAAATTTTCTCTTTATGTAATTCCTTACAGGGATATTTTAATGAGTATGACGCACTTCCTCAAACTATCAAATATAGATTACAAAGAGAATGGGTGAGTGAACAAATAAGAAAAAGAGATCTACCACAGTGGTTCCAAAGTAGCAAAGTGATACTAGCATTGAATGCGAGTGATTATTACAATGTAATTATATTACTCGATGTAGTAAAAGTTGATCCCCGTCATTTTAAACCATTCGATATTTTATTAACTACTGCTTGGTTAATGAACGAGCATCCAGAAATATTTAAAGAACAGGAAACAAAAGAGATTTTTATAGAGGATAACTTTTATAAAGTACAAAGCGGAGAGCATGTTTTAGCAGTTGCAAAAAGGTTTCTAGAAGTTTTGGAAAATCCAAAAACAGGAATGGAAAGAAGACTTCAAAAAAAGGCAAAAGCACTTCAAAAAAAGTTAGAGAAATTAGAAAATTCAGAAGAAACCGTCTATCCACAAGTAGAAACCTCTTCTCCAAAAAGAAAAAGAAAAGGATAAATTTACGTCTTTTTCTTTTTTTTCGTCATATATTGAAATAGAAAAGAGGGATTTTATGAAAAAGGTAATACCTTTTAGCAAAACAGTACATTTTAAAACGATGATAGCAGAAGTTACGGATATTGAAATTAAACATACGTTAAAGGCAACCGATGATCAAACCATTGAAGGGGATATTTTAGTCGATGGTACTTATAAAATGACAGAGGCAAGTCAACTAGAAGAAGAATTTCATTATACATTGCCATTCACGATAGAAGTCGATGATAAATATGATATTCAATCAGCAGATATTGGGATTCATGATTTTTACTTTGAAATCATTAACGAAGAAGATTTAAAAGTCAATGTAGAATTAGAAATTACCCAAGTAGAAGAAAAACAAAAAGAAGAGGAAGAAGATTTTTTGGAAGAGGCAAGAGTAGAAGAAATTGACTCCTTCCAAGAAGAAGTAGAAGAAAATAGGGAAGAAGAAGTTCGTGAAGAAAAAGAAGAGACAGAAGCTGTAGATCATCAAGAGGAGGGTGAATTCTTAGAATTAGAACAAGTTCCTAAAAAAATTGAATTATTAGATGAGATGAATCCAAAAGGAAGTAATCCCAATTTGACAGAAACTACCGTGACAACCACTCAAACAGAAGTAACAGAAACGGTAGATACAAAAACTTCGAATAGCGTTTCTTCCATCTTCTCATCTATCAATCAAGAGGAAACCTTTGTTACTTACTACGTATATATAGTTCGTGAACAAGATACAGTAGAATCAATCATTGAAAAATACCAAACGACTAGGGAAGCTCTTTCTTCTTATAATGATTTAACAGGAATCAAAGCAGGAAGTAAGATTATCATTCCATGTTCTCATGAATAAAAAAGAATTCTTAGAAAAATATCAGATATTTCCAAAGGGTTATCAGAAAAAAAATCAAGTCGATATTATTACGACAGAAAATGAGAGATACGTCTTAAAAAAGGGAGATAATCATACAATTTATGAGTATTTACTGACGAGAAACTTTCAAAATATCTCTCCTCCTATTACTAGTCGTGGAGATGAATATTTAATTTATCGTTATGTGGATGATTATCCAGTACCCAAAGAGCAACGGGTAGAAGATTTCATTTATTTACTTAGTATTTTACATACCAAAACGACTTTTTATAAAACAGTAGAATTAAATAAAATAAAAGAAATTTTTGAAACAATTCGTACGAGACAGGATTATTTAATTCAATACTATCACAATTTACAAGATATGATTGAAACAGAAAAATATATGTCTCCTAGTCATTATTTACTGATTCGTAATCTTTCTTTAATTTATTTTCATCTAACGGAAAGTAAACTTCAAATAGAAAAATGGTATCAACATATGAAAGACAATAAAAAAATGCGGTATGTAATGACGCATGGAAATCTAAAACAAGAACATTTTCTAGAAAATCAAAACTTATATCTGATTAGTTGGGATCGTGCGAGAATCAATTTGCCCGTGTATGATTTAGAAAATTTTTATCGAAATAATTGGAAAGAAACAACACTACGGGATTTTTTAGAAATTTATCAATCGAAATACTTATTAAGAAAAGAAGAACTTTCTCTTTTTCTTGCCTTGATTCATTTACCAGAAAAGATAGAATTTGGGGATAGTGAGATTCAAAACGTTCAACTGGTACATTCGATAGTTGAATATCATAATCAATTAGAAGAGTGGAAATTAGGGACACCTCGCAAGGAGCCATCTGCTGCCTAGGTGTCCTTTAAAATATAATCCGAACAAATCCAATTAAAACGACCATTAGAAATAAAAAGCAAAGAAATGCATTAAATCTAGTAACAATAAAGATAGTAAAAATACATTGATAGATTAGAATAATTAAGAAAGCTAGAAGAAATCCCATATAAAACAAACTTGTCTTTCTTTTTGTTTTACATCCTTGACAACAACAGAAGAATCCATGTTGTCCAGGCTTTTTCTTTTGAAACATAGACTTCACCTGTTATACTATATGAAAAAGTGAAAAAGATTGACACAGAAACTCTTTCTTCTTATAATAAAACCATTGGAAGTGATCACATGAGAAATTTATTTTTAAATCCTAATGCATTTTATTTAGTAGATACAAAAATGATTCACTTAAGTGGACTTTTTGAATGTCCAAAAATGTCAGTATATCCAAAGAGAGAGAATGTGGCAGTTCTAGAGATAGGAAACCATTTTTTTGAATTAGAACAAATCAAGAGAAAAGGTGTTTTCATAGGAACAGAACTTCCGATTCGTGAAAGTGAGAAAGAGTTTATTGATTTAACTACTTTTCGTAAATTTCCTTATGAAAAAGACTTTGATTTTGAAAATATAAATTTGAAGTCCTTAAGAGCAGCTTATCGATCTCATCAAATTCAATTAGGGGATGTTTCTGTTTTTGGAATTCAAAAACTATATCAAGGAAAGATTACATTCTGCGAGTTTGAGAAGAAAAAGAGTAAAGATATGATGGAACAACTTCTTTCAGAAATGATGAGGGTTGTCACAGAGATGGAAACTTTCTTTCTCCAATTTGAAGACCAAAGCTATATGTTGTTGAATGATTTTTTAGCGGGAGTGGGTTTCAAAGAAGATTTTTTAAGAAGGGCTACAAAAATAGAATTTCATCCAATAGAAGAACTTCCATTAAAAGAGTTGAAAAACATTGCAGCTTCTCGTTCACAGAAGAAAAAATGTTTACAATTTCCAAAAACTAATATATAATCGAATAAGAAAAACGTTGAAGTTGAGGTATTTATTGAAAGTTTCAAGAGAGTCTATGGTTGGTGGAAATAGATAATGGAAAATAAATAGGTAGCAATGGAGTTGAATTTCTGAAATAATAGTAGGAAGTTCCGTATAGGTGAGACGTTAAACCGAATGAAGCGCATTCCAATTTTGAATGAACTAAGGTGGTACCGCGGGAATTACTCGTCCTTATAAAAGTAAGGAGGAGTTTTTTTATGGATTTTGAAAAATGCAAAGAAGCTTTTGAACAATATATTAGTAATTATGATTTAAAGAATGAGAAAATTTCACTTAAATATCATCATAGTTATGCAGTTTCAGATTTAATGGCAGAACTTGCTTTCCGTTTAAATTTATCGAAAGAGGAAATTGTGTTAGCGAAAGTGATTGGTCTTCTACATGATATTGGAAGATTTGAACAACTAAAAATTTTTGAATCTTTCTCTGATAGAAATATAGATCATGCAGATGAAAGTTGTAATTATTTATTTAAAGAGGGGCATATTAGAGATTTCATAGAAGAAGAAAAATATGATTCTGTTATTGAAAAGGCAATTCGTTATCATAATAAGTTAGACATTCCAAAATTAAAGGAAAAAGAACAATTATTCACAAAAATGATTCGTGATATGGATAAAGTAGATATTTATAAGCAATTTGCTGTAAATTATGAAATGATATTTGACGCGAGTGAGATTAGTGAAAACGTTTTGAAGCAATTTCAACAATCTACACTAGTTGATAGAAAAAATATTAAAAGTAAAAGTGATGATGTCTTAGGAATGCTTAGTTTTGTGTTTGATATTAATTTTGAGGAAAGTTATGATATCTTAGTAAGTACTGATAACTTTGATTTATATTTAAGTACAGTAGAGGTGATGACTAATAGCGAGAAATTATGGAGAAAAATTAGAGAAATATGTTTTGATAAGATTAACCGAGGAATTCATAAGGAGGAAGAAGAATGAATCATAGAGGAAAGTTAATCGTAATTCCAGATGAAGAGCAAATCCTTCAAGAAATTTTTGAAAGACAAGTAAAACAAGGCGAAAGTCATACAAAATATTTACAGGAATTTTCAGATATCTATATGTTGGGTTATCATTTTGAAGAAGAGGATTATCAAAAGGCACCATGTGATATCGCAGAAGCAGGTCATATGGTAATCAAAACAGAGGATGATGCATCACTAGTCATTTGTTACTTACCAAAGAAAATTACAGATAGGCAGTATCTTTATTTATACGATCATCAAGTGGAACTTTCACAATATGGACAAGTAAATGGATATTCTTTAAAAAGAGAAGAGGGTATAGAATGGGAGAAAGTCCATGGTATTGGTGAAATAATACAGGAATCCAGAGTAAAAAATCAAACTCCATCTAGGAGTCAAAAACATTAGAAAATAAGGAGGATTATAAAATGTTAGAAAAAAAATATGATCATAAACAAGTAGAAGAAAATAAATATGAGATTTGGAAAGAAAAAGAGTATTTTAAGGCAGGAAAAAATCAGAGCAAAGAGCCATTTTGTATTGTCATTCCCCCTCCTAATGTTACGGGAAAACTACATTTAGGACATGCTTGGGATACTACACTACAAGATATTATTATTCGTTATAAAAGAATGGATGGATACGATGTACTTTGGCTTCCAGGAATGGATCACGCAGGAATTGCAACACAGGCAAAAGTAGATAAAAAATTAAAAGATCAAGGAATTAAACCTCGAGAAATGGACCGTGAAGAGTGGCTAAAAGTTGCATGGGATTGGAAAAAGGAATATTCCGAAAATATTCGTAGTCAATGGGCAAAACTAGGACTTTCTCTTGACTATTCTAGGGAGAGATTTACGCTTGATGATGGTCTTTCTAAAGCAGTTCGCAAAGTATTCGTTGATTTATATAATGAAGGATTAATCTACCGAGGAGAAAGAATTATTAACTGGGATCCAGAAGCAATGACAGCCTTATCAAATGAAGAAGTTATCTATAAAGATGTAGAGGGAGCCTTCTATCACTTAAAATATTTTATTGAAGGAACTACTGATTATTTAGAAGTCGCAACGACTCGTCCTGAAACTTTGTTTGGAGATACTGCGGTTGCGGTAAATCCAAAAGATGACAGGTACAAAGATTTAATTGGGAAAAAGGTAATTCTTCCTATTGTCAATAAATTAATTCCCATTGTAGGAGATGAACATGCAGATCCAGAATTTGGAACAGGAGTTGTTAAAATTACGCCTGCCCATGACCCTAACGACTTTGAAGTAGGAAATCGTCATAATCTAGAAAGAGTCGTTGTCATGAATCCAGATGCGACAATGAATGAGAATGCAGGGATTTATAATGGAATGACAAGAGAAGCGTGTCGAGAAGCTCTATTAAAAGATTTAAAAGAACAAGATTTATTAATTAAAATTGAACCGATGACACATAGCGTAGGACATAGTGAAAGAACCGATTGCTTAGTAGAACCTTATCTATCAAAACAATGGTTTGTAAAAATGAGACCTTTAGCAGATAGAGTACTAGAAAATCAAAAAGACAAGAATAAAAAAGTAAATTTTGTTCCTGAACGATTTGAAAAAGTAATGAATCACTGGATGGAGATTACCTATGACTGGTGTATTTCTCGTCAACTTTGGTGGGGACACAGAATCCCAGCTTGGTATAAAGGAGAAGAAGTCTATGTTGGAATGGAAGAACCAGAGGGAGAAGGATGGGTTCAAGATAGTGATGTTCTAGATACCTGGTTCAGTTCTGCTTTATGGCCATTCAGTACCTTAGGTTGGCCAGAAAATACAGAGGATTTAGAGCGTTATTATTCTAATAATTGCTTGGTAACTGGATATGATATCATTCCGTTCTGGGTCAATCGAATGACTTTTCAAGGACTTCATTTTACAGATAAAAGACCATTTAAAGACTGTTTGATTCATGGATTAATTCGTGATAAACAAGGAAGAAAAATGTCGAAGTCTTTAGGAAATGGAATTGATCCTATGGATGTCATCGAAGAATATGGAGCAGATACCCTTCGTTTCTTCTTAACGACCAATTCTGCACCAGGAATGGATTTAAGATATGATGAAGAAAAAGTAAAATCTACATGGAATTTTATTAATAAACTATGGAACGCTTCAAGGTTTGTTTTAATGAACTTAGAAGGATTTAAGAAAGAAGAATATACGTTACAAGATTTAAAACTTCAAGATAAATGGATTTTGGAAAAATTAAATCAGACAGTTAAAAACGTCAGAAATAATATGGAAAAATATGAATTCCATAATGTAGGAAATGAACTTTATAGTTTTATTTGGGAAGATTATTGTGACTGGTATATCGAATTATCGAAAGCTAGTATGGATGTAACTACCAAGAGTGTTCTACTTACTGTTTTAACTGATATTTTAAAGATGCTTCATCCATTTATGCCATACGTGACAGAAGAGATTTATCAAATGCTTCCGATAAAAGAATCCGAATCTATTATGATTAGTAATTATCCAGTAGTAGAAGAAAGAAACTTTAAAAAGGAAAAGGAACTGGTTGATAAAATAATTGAGGATATTGTTAGTATCCGTAATTTAAGGGCTACGAATAATATCACGAAAGATGCCTTCATTGAAATGAAAAAAGTCGAAACAGAAGAAATTGGCTCAATCTATCGTTCTCAATTAAAAATTAAGGAAGAGAAAATTGTTGAGAAACCGGTTTCTGAATTTACAAGTAAAAATTATCAATCTAAGTTGATTGATATCACGTTCTATTATGAAGGTCAAAAAGAAGATGAATCAAAAAAGGAAGAGGAAATTAAAAAACTAGAATCTTCCATTGAACGAAGAGAAAAATTATTAGCAAATGAAAATTACGTAAACAAAGCACCAGCAAATATTGTTGAACTGGACCGTAAAAAATTACAAGAAGAAAAGGAAAAATTAGAACTTCTTAAAAAATAAATTTTAGGTATCTAGATCGTATGATTTAGGTACCTTTTTTGAATGAAAAAATAGGCAACTGTAAATACTATAAAAGCAACTATAAATTTCTATACAATTTGTCTTTTTCGTAGTAAAATGCTTTTAGAACCGGAGGTAGAAGAAAAAATATGAAATCAAGACAAAAACAGATTCTAGCAATCATCCTTTTATTTTTTGTTGCCTTTTTAGTGATGGTTCCTTTCTTTCAAAGAGAATATCTTGCAGGGCATGATACAAAGTATCATGTTGCGAATGTTTTAGCGACGGAAGAACAAATCTTAGAGGGGAAGGTACCAACGAGTCCAATTTTAGATAAAATTGGTTATGGACTAGGTTATGGAACTCGATTGTTTTATCCACCTCTTTCTCATACAGCTACGGCCTATCTTGCTACTTGTCTTTCTTATTTTCGCTTCACCGTGCTAGATAGTTTTAAAATAGTTCATTTTTTACTCCTTTTCTTATCAGGAGTTACCATGTATTTTCTTTCTTACCATCTTTCTAAAAATCAAAAAATTGCTTTTTTCTCGGCTGTTATTTATATGACATTTCCATATCATATCTCCGATATTTATGTGAGAGATTCTTTAGCTGAATGTTTTTTATATCTCTTTTTGCCAATGATTTTTCTAGGAGTATATGAACTCTTAGAAGGAAATATCAAGAAATTTTATCCACTATTTGTGATTGGCTATGTAGGAGGAATCTTATCTCATTTAACTTTAATGGTTTATTTCACCATTCTTCTTTCTATTTTTCTATTGTTTTCTAGGAAAAAGGTATTCAAAAAGGAGTTTCTAATTCCGTTTGGGATTGCGAGTATCAGTGTGTTTGGAATGGTTTCTTTCTTTTTGCTTCCTTTGCTTGAAAATCGTCTTCTTGTCGACTATGTTGTTTTTGAACCGGGAGAAATGACCAAAAGGATCGCCAAAACAGCACTATATCCTTTTGAATATTTGAATATCATCCCATGCCTTCAATCAAATATAAAATTCTATTTTCCCATCATTCTTTTATTCCTTATTTTGATTACTTTCTTAAGAAGAAAACAACTTTCCTTTCCAAACTATACCAAAAATTTATTAGCTTTTGGAATTGTTGCTTTCCTTCTTTCAACAAAATTATTTCCATGGAAATTTGTACCTAATGTATTTCGAATGATTCAATTTCCTTGGAGATTTGAAATATTTGTAGGACTTATCGTAAGTATTTTAGCACCTTTTTGTCTGATCCAAGATCACTCGAAATGGGTTCCTGTCTTATTCCTTTTTCTTTTTGTCCTTTCTGCCTATCAAGCAGTTGCTTCTCCAAGTACCGAAATTATGAAGTTAGATGATATTTGGTGGAATGGGGGAATGGGATGGCAAAAAGAATATCTTCCGATTGTCGCAAAACAAAATAAAGATTATATAAAAAAGAAAAAACAAACCATTTCTTTTGTAGAAGGAGAAGGAGTGTATCAAATCCTGGAAAATGAAATGCCCGAATTAAAGTTTCAAGTCGAGATGAAAGAACCTATTTTGATAGAACTTCCAAGAATTTACTATCCAGGATATCAATTAATTTCAAAAGAGGGAGAAAAAGTCTCAACCACAATAAGTGAATATGGATTATTACAAGCAGAAATAAAAAATAATGGTGTTTATACCTTAAAATATACAGGAACATTTTTAAATAGAATGACCAGAAAATTATCCGTAGCTACCATAATGATAAATTTTCTTGGCTATGGATTATATTGTTACAAAAGAAAAGATACGAAAGCAAAAGCTTAGTATCTTTTTAGATTTCCATAAGTTGATAAGATATTACTTGATTATCTTGATCGAGTTCGAAATGTCCTTCAAAAATGCCATCTTTAAAAATAAAATCTGTAAATTTAGAATTCATATCGAACTGTTTTAAGTCCTTGATATCTTCGACTTTAACCCAAGATAATTTTCCTTCCACTCCTTCTTTAATAGAACCTGTATAAGAGGTTGCGGTAAAGAAAAAAATAATTCCTTGTTCTTGGTGAATATAGTCCCAATAAGAATATCCTTTTAATTTTGGATCTTTTAAGATAAGCCCTGTTTCTTCTTCAAACTCTCTTAAAATACATTCTAAAGGACTTTCGTGTTCTTGCATTTTTCCACCAGGAGGTGAATATACTTGTCCCCATTTCTTATTAAAGTGCAAGAATAATACTTTTCCATCCTTAATTAAATAGCATGCCGTAGAGGCGGCTACCTTTGCTCGTTCCATTTATACCTCCTTTTTTTAAATTATATCATAGATTTTGAAAGTGATGGTTCCTTCTTTTTTTTCTTAGTGGCTTGTGCTATACTATTAGCGGTGATACCAAATGAAGAAAAAAATCTATTACATAACTCTTTTTACTTTATTAATAGATCAGTTACTAAAGTATTTCATTACTTCGAAAATGGTACTTTCGGAAACCTTGTATTTGATTCCAAATTTTTTTTATTTAACCTATGTAAAAAACACAGGAGGGGCTTGGAGTATTTTAGATACGGTTCCTTATTTATTGATTATCATTAATCTTTTCTTTGTTGTTGGCGTTAATTACTACATTTACCGAAAGAAAAATTTTTCTACTTTGGAAAGTGTATATCTTGGACTCATTTTAGGAGGCGTTTTAGGAAATCTAATGGATCGACTTTTAGTAGAAGGTGTTGTTGATTATATTGGACTTCAATTTGGTAGTTATCATTATCCAATTTTTAATTTTGCAGATATTGCGATTGTAGTAGGAGTGTTCCTAATTATGATAGAAACCTTAAGGGGTGAGAAAAATGAAGATAGAAGTTGAAACTAGTAGTATTAGAATTGATCAGTACTTGAGTGAAAAATTAGAAATTAGTCGTAGTAAAGTACAGAAATTGATTAAAGAAGGAAGAATCTTAGTCAATGGGTCCTCCATCAACGCTAGTTATTTAGTAAAAGAAGAGGACATCATTGAAGTGCCTACGGATTTATCATTTGAAATTCATATTGAAGGGGAAGAAATTCCACTCGATATTCGTTATGAGGATGACGATTTATTAGTAGTCAATAAAGAAAGTGGGATGGTCGTTCATCCAGCTCCAGGAAATTATTCAGGTACTTTAGTAAATGCCCTCCTTGGGAGAGGGAAAATTGAAGGGGGAGAGGTATTTCGACCTGGGATTGTTCATAGAATTGATAAAGATACTAGTGGTGTCTTAGTCGTTGCGAAGAATGAGGAAATTCATAATCAATTAAGCGAAATGATCAAAGAAAGAAAAGTGAGCAGAACTTATTATGCACTTGTGGATGGAATCATTCCTCATGAAACAGGAACGATTGATGCGCCAATTGGAAGAGATCCTGATAACCGTCAAAAAATGAAAGTAACAGATCAAAATAGTAAAGACGCAATTACCCATTTTAGAGTATTAAAGCGATACAAAAAGAGAGAACAGACATTAATCGAATGTAAATTGGAAACTGGAAGAACACATCAAATCAGAGTGCACATGAACTATATCGGTTATCCAATCTATAATGATCCGGTGTATGGAAAGAGAAAAAAGACAACTGCTTTCGGTCAATTCCTTCATGCCAAAAAAATAGAATTCCAACATCCGAAAACAGGAAAAGAAATAATAGTAGAGGTAGAACTGCCTAAAAATTTCCAAACATATTTAGAAGAATTAGATAGACTAGAAGTAGAAAATAAGATATAATTACTTAGTATCAAGGAGGAATGAAAGTGGAAGAATCTTTAAGTAGAAAAGACAGAATTATAATGAAACTTCTTCATTATTTCATCACAGAAAGAAATTATAATCCAATTCTATTACAGGGAATCGATAATGAAATCTGGTTAGAGAATATGGATGATCAATATAAAATTATTCGAATCGTTTCGAATCATATTCATAATGATGAGCAGTTAAATTTTGATTTCTTTAAAACCAATCGAATTGTTCGAAAAATAAAAAAGAAAACATTTTCTTTTAAAATGAATGTTTTAACGATTTATACAGATTTAGGAGACAATGCCCACTTAGATAACACAAAGAATATGGATTGTGTTTATTTATATGATGAACAAGATTTAACAAATTATAGTTTTATTGACCGAGTATTTCCTGATATTAATAATAAACTGGAATTCAGTGAACAGGGTCTTCAGTTATTTATTAAGATTACCAATGACATTAATTCTAAAAACAAAACAGAAGCAGAAAAGGCAGAAGAGGTTTTTAAAAGAAAAAAGCCAATTTTGACAACAATTTTAATTGTAATCAATATGTTGATTTTCTTCGGTAGTGTTATTTTTGGACTATATGATGATTCTATTCAAAATTTTGCAGTATATGGTCCTTTTATTCGAAATGGGGATTACTATCGATTATTAACTGGTGCTTTTCTTCATGGAGATATCTTTCATCTTTTATTTAACTGTTATGCCCTTTATATTATCGGAAGTCAGATGGAGAGTTTTCTTGGAAAAGGGAAATATCTAATTGTCTATTTATTTTCTGCAGTGATTGCCAGCCTAACTTCTATTACATTTAATCAAGGAGCTAGTGTAGGAGCGAGTGGAGCTATTTTTGGATTACTTGGAAGTATGCTTTACTTTGGATACCATTATCGTGTTTATTTAGGAAATGTTTTAAAGAGTCAAATCATTCCTTTAATTCTATTAAATTTATTAATAGGGTTCCTTGGTAGTGGCATTGATAATTTTGCTCATATCGGAGGACTCATTGGAGGAACATTAATTACGGTTGCCTTAGGAGTTAAGTATAAAAGTACTACCTTTGAAAAGGTGAATGGCTGGATTGTTACCATCCTATTTACTGGCTTTATGATTTATATGGGAATCTTTATGCCCAGATAAAGGAAACGTTCGAAAACTAGAAAAATTAGTTTCCTTTCCTTGCGATTCTTCAAAAAGAATGATAAAATAACCTTAGACAATGAGGTGATAAAATGGATTCAGAAACAACTCATTTATATGACTTAGGAGAATTAGACACAGCACTTACAGAAAGTATTTTGAACGAAGTAACGGAAGCATTACGAGAAAAGGGATATCATCCGATTAAGCAGATTACAGGTTATTTGATGAGTGGAGACCCAGGATATATTTCTTCGTATAAAGATGCCAGAAAGAAAATTTCTAGTATTGATCGTAGTAAGATTATTGAGTTTTTACTAGGAAAGGTTCTAGATTAATGCGTTATTTAGGTTTGGATTTAGGAACAAAAACACTTGGACTTGCACTTTCTGATGAACTTGGTATGATTGCGACTAGTTATAAAATTTTACGACATGAAGAAGATTACGAAAGTCTAATCCCACAAGTAATTCATGAAATAGAAGAAAAGAATGTCAAGGAACTTGTCCTAGGTCTTCCTAAGAATATGAATAATTCTGTAGGAGAACGGGGAGAGATTTGTCTTAGATTCAAAGAAATGCTAGAAGAGAGTACGGGACTACCCGTTCATTTACAGGATGAGAGATTAACGACAAAGCAAGCAGAAAGTTTACTAATTTCAAACGATACAAGTAGAAAAAAAAGAAAAAAAGTAATTGATAGTTTGGCAGCGACGATTATCCTGCAAAGCTATTTGGATAGAAGGGAAAGAGAATCATGAAAGAAAACACATTTAAAATGGTAACGGAGGATGGAAAAGAAATTACTTGTAATGTACTATTTACTTTTGATAGTGAGGAAACAGGAAAAAGTTATATCGCATATACAGATAATACTTATGAAGAAGATGGAAGCATTAAAGCTTATGCTGCCGTTTATCATCCAGAAGACTTAAATGCTGGATTTGAGCCAATTGAAACAGAAAAAGAGTGGAAAGTGGTTGAGACAATTTTAGAAGCAATTCAAGAGGAAGTTCGTAGTAAATTACAAGAAAATCCAGAAACATCGGAAGGAAGCGAGCAATAATTTTGCTCTTTTTTTTAGTGGGTGGCGTAGTATGAAAGTGTTTAGAAATATAGCGTTAGCGATTGTAGTTTTAGTCGCAGTTATTATTATTGGACTTTGTGGAATCTATAAATATATGTTGAGTCCAATTGGAAAAGAAACAAAAACGATAGAGGTAGAGATTCCTGCCAATTCTTCTAGAGCGACTATTGCTAAAATATTAAAAGAAAAAAAATTAATTCGTGATGAAAACTTCTTTCTTCTCTATGTGAAATTATTTAAAATTGCCGATATGAAAGCAGGATATTACGATTTGTCAAAAAATATGAGTACAGAAGATTTAGTGGAAGAACTACGAAAAGGTAGTACCAAAAATCCGCATGAAATTCAAATTACCTTCCAAGAAGGGATTACGATGAGGCAAATCGCGACGATTATTAGTAATAAAACAGAAAATAGTTATGAGGCTGTTCTTGAAAAATCAAGTGATCCTACTTATTTAAAAAAGCTAATTGAAAAGTATTGGTTTATTGATGAATCTGTTTTACAAGAAGGAATCTATTATGGATTAGAGGGATACCTGTTTCCAGATACCTATAGCTTAACAAATAAGGAAGTAGATGTTGAATACATCTTTGAGAAAATGTTAGAGGGAATGGCACGTGTCTTGGAACCTTACAAGGAAGACATGGAAAAGAGTCCCTATACGGTTCACCAAATTTTATCTCTTGCTTCAATGGTAGAAAAAGAAAGTGCAACTGTGACAGACCGTAGTAAAGTAGCAAGTGTCTTTTATAACCGTTTAAAGACAAATATGTCTTTGGGAAGTGATGTAACGACGAGATATGCCTTTAAAGTAGATGATCCAAAACAGAGATTGACAACAATTCAATATAATACATCAAATCCTTATAATACGAGAGTAACGGATGGAAGTATGAATGGTAAACTTCCAATTGGACCTATTTGTACCATTTCTAAGACAAGTTTGGAAGCTTCTATTCATCCAGAAGAAACCAATTATTTATTCTTTATTGCGAATATTCAAACACTAGAGACATTCTTTTTTGAAAAGAGTGCAGATTTTGAAGTGAAAAAGGCAGAACTAAGTAAAGTAAATGGAGGATTCTAAAAAAATCATGAACGAAAATGTATATAATCAAATAAAAGAAATTAAAAAATATGCGCTTGATAATAAAATACCAATTATGGTAGATCGAGGAATTGATTTTTTAACGAGATTTATTGTGGATCATCAGGTAGAAAATATATTAGAAGTAGGAACTGCTATTGGATATTCTTCTATTATGATGGCACTTTCTAGTCCTAATGTTAAAATAACTACGATTGAAAGGGATCAAGAGCGGTACATGGAAGCGGTAAAAAACATAAAAAAGATGGGTTTAGAGGACAGAATTACCTTAATATTCAATGATGCGCTTGATGTCGAAGTAGATGGTACATTTGATTTGATTTTTCTAGATGCAGCAAAGGGACAAAATATTCGTTTTTTTGAAAAGTTTGAAAAGAATCTTACAGAACATGGAACGATTATTACAGATAATATGGATTTTCACGGCTTAGTAAATCAAGAGGAAGAATCTATGAGTCGAAACCTTCGTGGATTAATTAGAAAAATTAAAGAATATCAAGAATTCTTAGAAAACAATGAAAATTACGATGTGAAATTTTTAACAACCGGAGATGGAATTGCGGTAGCACATCGGAAGTGAGCCTATTTGGCTCTTTTTTTCTTGCGTAAAACTAGAAATTATGGTTTAATAGAGAGAAAATTTAAGAAAAAGAGGAAATCAATCATGAAAATATTTATTGGCTATGATATTAGTTGCAATTTGAATTATCAACATGATTATATTGGACATCAACTATATAAAAAATTCGAGATTGTAAGTGACCCTTCTGTCGCAGATGCCATTTTATTTCTTGGGACATGTAGCACAAGTGAGCGACATATTGATATGACGATTTCTTATATGAAGGCAGTTTTGGAACAGAAGAGGAAAGAGGCAAAGGTATATGTAACAGGTTGTATTACGAGAGAGTTTAAAGACGATCCAAAACTAGTAGAAGTTCAAAATTGGTTAAAGGAAAATTGTGATTTTATCATTCCTGCGACCGAACCCAATCAATTATTAAAATTAATTTCTGAACAAGAATTTCAAAATTTAGAAGCGGAACAATTTGGAGCTCTCTCAGTGTCTTCTCCCCATGTGGCAAGTCTTTATATTGGTAGTGGTTGTTTCAATCACTGTTCCTTTTGTAAATTGACGTTTCAAAAATATCCTCTGAAAAGCGCTCCTTTAGAAACTGTGAAGTCCGCCATTGATTCTTTAGGGGATGAAATTTCTCATCTTTATGTCAAAGCGACAAACGTGAGTCAGTATGGATTTGATCTTTATCAAGAATATAAATTACCAGAAGTAATGCAATATTTAGAAACAAAAAATCATATCAAAAAAGTAAGCTATGTTGGTTTTTCTTTTTGGGATGCCATAAAAAACGACTTTGCTTCTCCGATTGGGGCTAGTACTAAAGAAATCTGTTTATCGGGTTCATTAGAATCTGGGAGTCCTAGATTATTAAAATTAGCTAATAAAGGTTTCATGCCAGAAGAAATAATAACATTTGCAAAATCAATTCGTGAAAAACATCCTTTAGAATTGATTCTTAATATTATCGCAGGATTTCCAACAGAAACAGAAGAAGATATCATGCAAACACTAGCGGTTTTAGAACAACTGAAACCAAAACAAGTAGTGATCAATCGTTACGTGAATTCTTCCTTTGTCGCATCGAATCAGTATGAACAACTTTCGTGGGAGACAATCCAAAATCACGCAAGAATTTATGAAAAAGCCCTTAAGAAAAAGAAGATAAAGGCAAAGATTAACGGAGGATTCTAATCCTCTTTTTCATGGGCTGATTGAAAAGAGAAGGAGAGTATGATATAATAGAGCCATTCAATAAGGGGAGATCAATATGAAGTATCTAGTAATTCCAGAAGAAAAGATAGAATTAGAACGTTATCAAGAAAAAGGAGCCGATTCCTTTATTTTTGGACTTGAAAATTATTCAGTAAATTACCCAGAAATCTCTTTAAAAGAAATAGAGGAATTATCTAAAAAGCATTCCCTTTGGATAGCACTCAACAAGAACATTCGAAATGAAGAATTGGATAACTTAGAAATGATTTTAGAAGAATTATCTTCTTTTCCAATTGAAGGAGTCTTATTTTATGATTTATCAGTTCTTAGTATCGTTCAAAGAAAAAAATTATCTCTTTCTTTAGTTTGGCATCAAACTCATATGGTAACGAATTATCAGACTTGTAATTATTATTTTGATAAAGGTGTTTCTTATGGGATTGTTTCGAATGAAATTACGCTAGAAGAGATTTTAGAAATGAAGAAACATACCAAAATGAAATTGATGGTTCAAGTATTTGGATACCCTGTTGTATCTCATTCGAGAAGAAACTTAGTTACCAATTATTTTAAAGATATTAAAAAAGAATCAGAGAAAGATCTTTATACGTTGACTGAAAAAAATCCGGATTCCTTATTAATCAAAGAAAGTCATGCAGGTACCACCATACTCTTTGGAAAGCCTATGAATGGTACAAGAGTTTTATATGATTTGTTAGAACAAGGAATAGAGTATGCCATATTAGATATGAGAAATTTAAAAGAAGAAATTGGAATCCAAATATTAGAAATTTATCAAACAATTAGAAAGACTTTCTCTACTTCTTCTAGGGAAGAAAAAGAACAAATAATCAATCAGACAGTAGAGTTAGTTGGGGATTATACAAACTTCTTTTATAAGAAGACCATTTATAAAGTAAAAAGAGGTGATTCTAATGAAAAAAGAAATAATTGAAAATTTGAAAATTGTTGCCGCTGGGATTCTATTTGGTGGTGCAGCTATCTTTTTTGTAAATAAATATATAGATGAGGATGAGAAAAGGATTGAGTCTCTTACCGAATTATCTTATGATGACGAATCAAATGAAATGAAAGGAGTTTTATCTTATGAAGAAGTAAGTCAAAATATAAAAATTGTAACTTTAGAAGAAAATGGAACTCAGTTTGAAGAAGTGATGTATGTTTATGAAAAAGATGAGTTACATCCTTTAAGTAAACGATATGCTTTTAAATATCAGACGTTTTATATTCGACTAGAAGATGGATGGGAAATGGTCTCTTTTGATTATGCTGGAAAAGAAGAACAACAAAATAAAACACCAATTCGAACTTATGGAACCCTTCGTATTGTAAAAGAAGAAAATTTTATGAACTATTTATTAGAGCATTTAGGATTAAAAGAAGAATATGATGTATCAGAGATTTTAGAGGCTTATGATGAAAAAGTATTATTAGAGGAAGCAGAAAATAAGAAAGAAGTAAAAACTTATGGAAAAAAGAATTGAGTTATTATCCCCAGCAGGAGATTTGGGTCGTTTAAAAATTGCCCTTCTTTATGGCGCAGATGCTGTCTATATTGGAGGACAGGAATATAGTTTAAGAGCAAATGCCACGAATTTTAGTTTAGAAGAAATGAAAGAAGCCTGTGATTTTGCGCATAAACTAGGAAAAAAAGTCTATCTTACGACGAATATTGTCTTTCATAATGAAGACTTAGAAGGTGTTTATGACTATTTGAAGTCCGCTTATGAAGCAGGGATTGACGCCTTTATTGTGAGTGACCCATTTATTATTCGTTATATTAAGGAACATTTTAAAGGAGCAGAGGTACATGTGAGTACCCAAGCTTCTACTACGAATCTAGAAGCAGTGAGATACTGGAAACAGGAAGGCGTTGACCGGGTTGTTTTAGCGCGAGAACTTTCAATTCCTGAAATTTCTGAAATGATCAAAGAAACAGGAGTCGATATTGAAATCTTTATTCATGGTGCGATGTGTACTTTTTATAGTGGAAGATGTACGCTTTCGAACTATCTGACAAATAGAGATTCTAATCGTGGGGGATGTAGTCAAGTTTGTCGCTTTGCCTTTGATATCGATAGTGAAGATGATAAAAAATTTACGATGGCTACCAAAGACTTAAATATGGCAGACTATATTTCTCAGTTTATAGAAATAGGCGTTCGCAGTTTGAAAGTGGAAGGAAGAATGAGATCGCATTACTATTTAGCAACGGTTCTTTCATCCTATCGTAAAATTATTGATGCTTACTATGAGGAAACACTAACAGAAGAATTTTTAAAAAGACAAAAGCAGATTTTATCTAGAGTGGCAAACAGGGAAACAAGTACACATTATTTTACCCATGAGGCGGATCATACCGATCAGTACTATACAGGAAGACAAGAACTTTCTAATCAAGACTTCCTAGCAGTTGTCATAGACTATGATAAAGAACAAAGGATAGTAACAATTTCTGAAAGAAATTACTTTGAACCAGGAATGGAAGTAGAAATTTTTACTCCAAGTGGAAAAACGATTGCATTTACCATTGATAAAATTTATAATGAAAACATGGAAGAATTAGAAAAAGCTTGTCACCCAGAAGAAATCTTAAAACTAAAATTATCAGAAGAAGTAGAGAAGGACTCTATGATGCGTATAAAAGTAAAGGAGGAATTATATGAGCCATGAAAGATTATTCATGGAAGAAAAACAAATTCAGTTTTTAGAAACGAACTATGCCCTAGGACCTATTAAGAAACTCAATATTTTTTTAGACTTATTTGATTTAAAAATTCACTTTCAAAATAAAAAAAAGGGAATCATTGTTAATTCCCATGGATCAGAAAAGAAATGTGGGGAAGTAAAAATTGTTGACATGAAGAAAATGAAAACAGAATTTTCCTGTAGTGAGGGAATCGTAACTTCCGAATGTGACTTTGATTCTCTAAATAATGTTGATCCTTATTTTCCTTTTCAACTAGAATGTGGAAATCATAAATTAATTAAAGGAGAACTTGATTATACAATATTACCTTATCCTTCTCACCCTTACCAATTAGAAGGAATAAAGGTAGAATCTTTAGAAAAAGAAAAAGTTCTAAGAAATCTTCAAGTATTTACGAATGGAAAATATCTCTCTTATCATAACTTTATAAAATCGGAACAGGCTTATTTTGGACTTTTACCAACACGAGGAACTTCCTTTTTTTCTCTGCAGGAGACTTCAAAGGGAGATCGTTATATACAAATTTGTTCTGACCATGAAAATTGTCAGATGAAACAGTGCCTCGTCCGAAGTAGTGATAGCGATAGTCTCGTTTCAAAAGATTATCTTCTTAGAGAGTTAAATCCTTATGATTCCATTTGGAAACAACTAGAATATTTATTACGAATGGTGTATCCAGGATTTTATAGAAATATTGACCACGAAATTAATTCTTATGGAAAAGATGAAAAAAACTTTGTAAAGAATGCTATCGCAACTATTGCACTTCATACGATGGATGAAGAAATGAGAAAATGCTGTTTCGGAGAAAATTTTATAAAAAAACGTTAAAGAATAGTAGAGAAGGAAGGTTCTACTTTTCTTATTTTGTGTTAAAATAAAGGGAATTTATAAAAATGCAACCGAAAAGATACAAAAAACAACCGGAAATTGGTAGAGACGTAACCAGGTTTATTGTATGATTTTTGTTGAGGTGAAAGAAATGAAATTTAGTGAAAAACTCCAAAAACTAAGAAAAGAAAACAAGATGTCCCAAGAGCAACTTGCGGATCAATTAGAAGTCTCTAGACAGGCAGTTTCAAAATGGGAGTCGGGACAGACCTATCCTGAAATGGATAAATTGATTTCTCTTTGTAAACTATTTAAATGTAGTTTAGATGATTTAACAAATGATGAAGTGAAAGAGATTAGACCAAATGAAAAAGAAAAAGTCACCATGAATAAACTCATTGATGAAGTGTTAGATACGATTTCAAGAAGTATTTCTATTTTTAAAAACTTATCTCTTTTACAGATAGGGAAGTATCTTTTAGAATTATTGTTCCTAATTTTTCTTTTAGTACTTCTTCGGATTCCGATTGATTATATCTATCAATTAGGGGAGAGAATTTTCCAAAGTTTTGAGTCTCCTGGACTTTCTAGCTTCTTTTGTTCTCTCTGGAACTTTATCTTATCGATTTCTTATTTAATATTTTCTGTAATCTGTTTTTATTATCTTTATAAAGTTTTATTCTTAGAAAAATGGGAAACCAAGACATTAGAAGAAAAAACTAAAGAGAAGAAAGAATCCATCAAGAAGGAAATAGATATCCAACCAGAAGTCATTTCTCAAGAGAAAAAGAAAATCGAAAAAGATGAGAAAAGCATAAAAAAGGAAAAAGAAATGTGTGAAAAACATTCAAGTTTTCAAACAGAAATGAATACTTCGATGATTTTAAAAGTACTAAAAATAATGATTACTTTTTTTACAAAATTCTGTTTTATCTTAATTCTGTTACCATTTCTGTTCTTTTTCTTCTTTCTAATTATTGCAATTGTTTTAGGAATTTATTTTATCTTTCAAGGAATTTTATATTTTGGATTTTTTGGTCTATTACTAGGAGGATTTCTTCTTTGTTATCTAATAATTGAAATCTTATTTAATATCATTGCAAATCGGAAAAATTCTTCTAAAAAAATTGGAATTCTATTTCTATCCTCTTTGATTATTTTAGGAGTTGGAACCGCACTTACTTTAATCGAGGTATCTACCTTTACTTATTATGATGAAATTCCTGATACCACTCTATATAAAAAAGAATTGGTAGAAAAAGAATTTGAAATGAGGGAAAACTTTACTTTTGATGTTATTGGATCATATGATGAAATTGAATATATTCCGGACTCTGAATTAGTAGATACTATCAAGTTTCAAGTAGAGTTATATTCTAATTTTAATAAAGTTCATTTTGATTATGAGAATCATTTTTCTAATACGAATTATCCTTACCTATATATTTTAACAGAACCAAAGACTCATGTATTTAATTCAAAAATGAGAAATTTAATTCTGAGTAGTTTAAAAGATAAAATATTTTATAACTATGGGAAATTAGAAAGAATTTATGTTAAAGTGTATACTTCCCAAGAAAATATTGATAAATTACATACCTATCAAAAACAATTAGAAGAAGAAATGAGGAAGTATGATTTAGCAGAAGAAAGAAATTATTATGAGTCTCTTCTAGAAGATTTTAGAAATCAAGAATCTATTTATGAAGAAATAATCAATCAAAAAGAAGAAGAGAATTTCTTATTACAAGAAAAAATTAGAGAATTAGAAGATAAACTAGAAGAAATGAAAGAAAAACTTCAGGTATATAAAGAACAAATATCTTCCATCATTACAGAATAAAAAAATATGTGATATTGCCTCACATATTTTTATTTTCGAATCATTCCATTTTCACAACGATTTCCCCAAGAATCGATTAATTCTTTATTTTTGCGAACACAGATAATCTCACAGTGATTTGGGCACCTGTTACATTCGATTCCTTTTGTTTCAAAGTTTTCATCGGTAACTCTGAAACTAAACGGTTTCATCATTGGTTTTCTAGAAGATAAAATAGCAACACCCAATGCACCCATTAAATGTCCATTCTCATCAATATGAACCTCTGTTCCTGTCGCTTCTTCAAATGCTTTTTGTACTCCAATATTTTTACTGACTCCTCCTTGGAAGATAATTGGTTCTTCAATTTTTTTTCCTTTTCCAACATTATTTAAATAATTGGATACAACACTATGACAAAGTCCTGCGATAATATCTTCTTTCGAATAACCAATTTGCATTTTATGAACCAAATCACTTTCTGCAAATACGGTACAACGAGCGGCAATTTTAGCGGGATGTTTCGAAGTTAGTGCGATTCTACCAAAATCTTCTACTTTGACGCCTAAACGTTCTGCCTGACTGGAAAGAAAAGAACCAGTTCCTGCTGCACAAAGAGTATTCATCGCATAATCGACGACAATTCCATTTTCTAAAAGAATAATTTTAGAATCCTGTCCACCAATTTCAAAAATTGTTCTAGCATCTGGATGAATCGATAACGTTCCAACGGCATGAGCTGTGATTTCGTTTTTCACAACATTGGCTCCTAACATACTACCAATTAACTTTCTAGCAGATCCTGTAGTACCAACACCAACGATTTCTAATTCCTTTTCCTTTACTTGTTTTTCCAATAAAGAGAGAAGTTCTTTTACTGCTTCTATCGGGTTTCCCTTCGTCCAAATATAAGCACTAGCTAAAATCTTTTGATTATCATCAATAATGACTCCCTTGGTAGAAATAGATCCAATATCAATTCCTAAATATCCTTTCATAAACGATTCTTCCTTTCTTGTAACATATCATAAAATGCTTCTAATCTAGTTTTAATTCCAGTATCACTAGTTTCACTATCGAATGAGAAAAACAGTACTGGCATCTTATAGTCATTACATACTTTTCTAATAATTGGGATAGCCCCAATTTCTGGTGTACAACCAAACGGTTTAATATGAATAATTCCGTCATAACCTTCCTCACATAAGTATTTGGCTCGATAAACATTATCCATACCATCCGCTCCTAATTTATATTTACAGTATTCAGGTATCTTTCTTAGCATTTTTTTGGTTTCATACTTTTTTTCATAGAGAAGGTAACTGACATTCGTAAATCGTTTGACTTCAATTTTCATTTTGGCAAGTTCTTTTTCAATAAAATAACTAGAGTATGGTTCCATGGAAGTGTATAATTCTCCAATAATTCCAACTCTCATGCAATTCTCCGGTTTTTCGATTTTTAGATTTAAGAATTTCTTTTTATATTTTTTATAAATGCGAAATAGAGAAATGAATCCTTTACACTTTTCAAATTCTTCTAACATTTCCTTTTTTAACTTTTCAAAACTTCCTGCTTCTACTTCGAATCCAATATTCTTTCGAATTCGTTCATCTTGCCAGTCCATTAGCCGAATCATAAAGATAGCGAGGAGAGAATAGTAAGCAAATTTAAAAAAGGAAACTTTTGGATTTAATCGTTTAAATGTACGATAAACTTCTTTGATGGTAAAATGATCTTTATCGATTAAAGATAAAAATTCAAAATGATAACCGAGATCTTTTAAAATCCTTTCTTGGACTTCCGCATAATAACCGTATCTACAACCTCCGCCTGCTTGTAGAATAATCGTCGCTCCATTGTCCAATGATTCGATAAAGTTTCCTAGATTGTACTTAAAGGGAATACAAACGAATTCAGGAGAAAACTTAGTTCCTAGTTCGATTGTCTTCTTCGTAATAGGGGGAGCTTCTACGACTGTATGGGGAGTCAATTTTTTTAATAGAAAACGAATCGGTACATAATAATCTCCTAAATGAGGAAAACTAATCACTTGTTTTTCCACTAGTAGCACCTCTTTCTTTTAAAATATCAACAAAACTTTCAATTCTAGTCGCAAGTCCTGCTTCTCCTGTTGCTTCATCTACAATCAATTGAATGATTGGTTTCTTTCTTAGGGTACGTAAAACCATCTCATTACTTAAAGAGTCTGGGCCGCAAGGAAAGGTGGTGACTAGAATAATCCCATCGACATTTTCTTGATAATGGATAATCGCTCCTAAAATTTCTCGATTATAAGTCCAATAATTCTTTTTACTGATTTCTTCTACTTCTTTATCTAGGTATTTTCCTAAATACCGATCACTATAAACGACTTCTACTTGATTTTCTTCTAAAAGCCTACTAATTGTTTTCCCTACTAATTCATCGTGTAAATTATAGGGGTGACCTGCCATTAACACTTTAATTTTATTTGACTTAGCTAATTCTACTTGCTGTTTACTAACTCGTCGCTCTATGGCAATTGTCTCCATTTTTTTCGCTTGATGATAGGCTTTTACTACTTCTCGGTAACGGAATCCAAGTTCTAATCCCATCGTAGTAAATGCATAAAACTCATCTTCTTTTTTACCGACATCCACATTATAGTGAATAATTCTTTTATGGAAGGTATTTCGGACCAAATCATATAGTGCATTAAAATTCGTACAAAGTTTTTCATGTGGTTTTAAGCAGGCAATTCTAGGAACTAAGATATAGTCACATTTATCTAGGAGATAATTGACATGTCCCATATAAATTTTTAACGATAAGCATGCTTCGTCGTCCGTCAATTTTTTTCCATTTTCTAAAATTTCTAAGTTCGTATTCGGACTAATGATAATATCAAGACCCAAATTTTCAAAAAAGTGAGTCCATAAATCTCCATATTTATAAAATAATAGTGCTTTTGGTATGCCGATTTTTACTTTTTCCATGACATTCTCCCTTCTAACTCAATATATTCAAGAGGAGTGAATTCTAGTAGAGTTAATAGTTGACAAACCTAGGTAAAATTTGACAAAAAAACTTAAGATTTCCTATAAAGTAAGTTATAATGAAAGGGGATACTCATGAAGAAAGAAAAAACAAAACTATGGAGTGGTTATACAAAAGAGGAAAAAATATTAGTAGCGAATATCTTAGATAAAGCGAGAATATTTGAGCGTACTGGAGTAATTCAGTACAGTAATTTTCTAGATCCGTATCAATCCATGATTGTAAAAAGAGCCTTAGAAGAGAAAAATATCGATTATCAGATGATTCGCTTAGATGAACGATGTGAACAGACAGTTTTCTTATTTGGTACCAATTTTTCTCCTGTTACCATCTATCGTGGAACTTTTGAAGAGTCACTCTGTCACTCAGACATTTTAGGAACACTATTTTCAATTGGCTTCAATCGAGAATTAATTGGTGATATCTTTGTCGAAGAAAACTGTTTTTATTTAACCAATTTAGAGAGAATGAATTCCTTTTTAGAAGAACATTTATATAAAATCAAACATCAAATCATTTCATTAGAGAGAGTAGAATCTATTTTCTTAGAGAAAGAGCCTTATCAAAAGATTCCACTGATTATTAGTAGTTATCGAATGGATCATATTGTCAGTTTACTTTCTAAAAAGAGTAGGGCACAAAGTTTAGAAATGTTAAAAAGGAAAGAAGTAGTTTTAAACTATCAAGAAGTTACGAATGGTGCGGTTCAAATAAAAGAAGGAGACGTTTTTTCCATTCGACATGTTGGAAAATTTCGCCTTGGACCGACATTAAAATCAACTAGAAAGCAAAAAAGAGTAGTAGAGATATGGAAGTATCTTTAGGAGGTAGTAGTATGAAACAAAAAATTTTAGGCCTTGGTATGCTTGTTATTTGTACATGGATGATTTTTCCATTTTCCGTTGATGCATCTAAAGGAATTAGTGAAAGTGAAATTGTAGAATTGGAAAAGTGTGTCGATGGAGATACAGCAACTTTTAAGGACGCTAGTGGTGCGAAAATAAAAACGAGATTCTTAGCAATTGACACACCAGAGACTGTACATCCAACCAAAGGAGTAGAAACATTTGGTAAAGAAGCGAGTAACTATACTTGTGAGAGTTTAACGAATGCCAAAGAAATTAAATTAGAATATGATGGCGACTCTGACAAGGAAGATAAGTATGGTCGTAGGCTTGCTTGGATTTTCGTAGATGGAGTTCTTCTTCAAGAGAAACTAGTAGAACTTGGGTATGCGAAGGTTGCTTATCTATACGGTGATTACGAATATACCGAACGTCTTCAAGAAGTAGAAGAAAAAGCCAAAGAGAGTAAGACAGGGATTTGGTCAGAAAAAGAGGAGATGAGTCAGGAAACAGAAGAAAATAGCAAACAGACAGAAAAAACGAAAACTACCTCATCTAAGAAGAAAGAAAATAAATCAAAGAAAAATTGGCTTCAGGAGATCATTGATTACGCCTTAGGAGAAATCTTTAAATATATTGATAAAGTACTTGAAAGAATTGCCAAATTTGTCGAGAGTATGCTATAATTTAAAACGTGAGAGTATTAAAAATGGAGGTAATTATGAATTTGACAAAAGAACAAAAAGAAAAATTAAAAACAGGAGCCATTGTTATTTTAGGAATTTTAGCATTCTTTGCAATTACTTATGTTGTTTCTGAAAATACGGGAGATCGTAGTAAGGATAAGGAAGCTATAGAAACTAAAAATCCACTTTTAGAACAAGGGGAAGTATTAGATGAAGAAAAACAGAAAGAATTAGTTGCGACAAGTATGACGGACTTAAAAAATCTTTTAGAAAATCAAGAAAAGAGATTAGTAATGCTTGGTACAGAAACATGTTATTGGTGTATTCAACAAAAACCAATCTTAAAATCAGTTGCTTATCAATACGATATTGAAATTGGTTATATGGATCTTACCTTATTAACGAATGAAGAAGATGCAGAACTCAGATCTTTACATGAAAGCTTACAAGCCTTTGGTACTCCAACATTTATCGTTGTAGATCAAGGGAATGTTGCAGATGTTGAGGTTGGAGGAATGACAAGTAGTCAAATTACTGAACTATTAAGACAGTTTGAAATGATAGATTAGGAGGAAATCTCTATGGCAAGTATTTATGAGCGTGCAAAAGAATTTAAGAAAAAATATCCGATGACTGTATCATGGAGACTAAACAAGAATTCACGTATTGTTGAAAAATATCTTGGAAATAATGAAAAAGTTTTGTACGTGTTTTCCGCACAGAAAAATAACAATCCTCTGGATATCATATCAACAGCAGTAATCGCTCTTACCAATGAAAGAATTATTATTGGAAGAAAAAGGGTTGTCTTTGGATACTTTTTTGATTCGATTACACCAGATTTATTCAATGATTTAAAAGTATTATCTGGTGTGATTTGGGGAAAGATTCATATTGATACTGCCAAGGAATTTATTACCTTATCCAATCTAGATAAACGAGCACTACCGGAAATCGAAGAGATGGTTGGAATCTGTATGAGAAATAAGAAAAGTCATTCGAAAAAGGATATGTAATATATTCTTTTTTCTTTTTGTTTCAAAGAAAAATATTTACTTCTTACCAAAATATGGGTACAATAATAATAGAATAGGATGTGAAGCGATGAGATTGATACGAAGAATCATTTCCATAAGTCTATTATTAATGATTCTGTTTTTTTGTGACCAATGGCTAGTTACATACTTAAAAGAACGTCATGAAATCGAATATGATTTTGTAGTGGGAGAGACTACGTTTCAAGTAAAGGAAAACTACTGGAAAGAATATGGGGACTTGTATCACGTAGAAATTTCCCTTGGAAATGAGAAATTTTATTATACATTCCCGAATCTTTTTCAAAAAAAGAAAAAAATTCTTGTCGATATTAAAATGATTCAAAAAGATGATTTAGTATGCATTTATCCAATCCTAGAAAAAGAAGATTCTTCTCATAATATAGAATGTAGTAGACAAGGAACACTATATAGTTATCAAACAATGAGAAATGATCCTACAGTACAAGAGTTTGTAGAAAGTTTAAAAAAGGAATCCTTAGCATCTAGTGGATGGGAAGTAGAATCAGAAGAAGGAGTATTTGTTACACAGTCGACAGCATTCCCAAAAAATATACTGGATGAAGACAAAATTGTTGTTTGGTATTATCAAGGAATTGAGATTATTTCTTCGAAAGAACAAAAAAATGTTTCTTTACTAAATTGGGATAAATATGAGAATAAACATGGAGTATTGGTTGGAAAAAATTATTTAGTACCTGCTTATCAATCGAATCGAGTATTTGATTTTTCTCAGATAACAGTGGTCGATGTAACATCTTCTGACTTCTGGACTGTACAATTCCCTCAAACGGTTTCACAAAATACGTATATCAATGGAGTTGTCGATGGAAAAGTCTATTATTTAGATAAGGATAATGTAGTACAATATGAATTTAATCCAGAGAAAAGAACAGTACGTATCGTTGGAAATCAAGAATTAAATGCACAATACTATAATGGAGAATGGGAAACGGTAAACATTTATGACTTGATTAATACAGAGAAAAAATTTACAGTTAATGATGCGGGAGGAATCGACTTTCAAAGAGAAGATATCGTAGAAGTACTTGCAGCAGATGGTGTTTACTATTACTATACACAATCAGGAGACTTTTATCGGGTATTAAAAGCCTTTCCAGAAAAGGCAATGTTCTTATTCCATGCAGATAGCCCAAATAATGTCATTTTAAATCGGGATACTTTATATTATATTAGTGGAGATACCCTATATTATTACAACGAAGAAGCGGGAAATAAAAGAATTGTAAAAAATAATGAATTTTTATATAATACAATGAACCGAATTCAAGTTTATAAAGAGTCTAAGTCATAGATTCTTTTTCTTTTCATAAATTATAGTGGGAGGAATTTATGGAAAAATACATTGTTAAAGAGGGAGATACCCTGTTATCAATTGCTGAAGCTTTTCATGTTCGAGTGATTGACTTAATTACTCAAAATAAATTAGAAGATATTTATATTCTTCAACCAGGAACGGAATTGATTATTCCAGTTGATATGCCACTTGGATTTACTGCTTATATTGTAAAAAAGGGAGATAATTTATATGAAATTTCAAGAAACTTAGGAAATATAACACCAACACAATTAGCAGAAGTGAATGGATTAGAAATTAATGAGTATATTTATCCAGGTCAACGATTGATTGTACCAAAACCAGGAGTCAAGGTTTATATTACGAAAGATGGAGATACCATTCGAACAGTAGCAGAAGAAATTGGAACAAGTGATAAAAACTTAATCGTCTATAATCCAAACATCTATTTGTTACCTGAACAATTAATTGCGTATGAAGAACCCAGAAATTAACACTTTCTTTTTCTAAACATTTTTGATAGAATAAAATTGGTAGAAAAATATTGGACAAGAGGTGATTGGTATGATGGAATACGAAGGTGGGTATATTTTACCACATCTTTCAGATTATTTAAAAATTGATGTAGAAGGAAACATGACCCATGGAAAAGTAGGTGGAGTTTTAGAACCTATCACAGTAGAAGAAGCAACTAAGAGAGTAATGTATAATTTTTTTGAAGAGAATGCATGGAATATTGAGGATATTTCTGTAATTGCAAAGCATCCGAAAACACCCTCTGAAATCGCAATGAATCATTTTGCAGATGCAATAGGAATAGAGCATTTAGAAGAAGCGTTAAGATGGTGCCAAGAAGTTAGTTATCAAGTGATACGAGCAAAGAAACAATTTTTTGATGGTCTATTAGAAAATACAAATACGCTACAGGATAGAAGGCAAGTTAGATAAAGAAGGAGAAACCTTCTTTTTTTGTGCAAAAATCTTGCAATTTTATTAAATTTATTGTATAATATGAGCCATTTAAAGAGGGGAAAATGAAATGCAAAAAAGAATTGGAACAGTGAAAGGACTGTTAATGTTAAATGAGGACGGATTAGAACAAGTGGATTCTTTTGTTTCTGACTGTTTGAAACAAGCAAAAGAAGATCAATTTTTAGTACAAGACTTACTAGGATATGCAAGAAAAGAATTATTTTCTAAGAAAAAAGAGAGAAAAAGATGGTTTCAAAGAAAAGAATCTAATCCATATCAAAGATTAATTCAAAAATATTCTATCTTATTGACAGAAGCTTTTGAAAAAAATATTGGAGCAGATTTAGTTTATTTCTTATATGACCTTTTTGAGGATTTTGAACAAGACCCAGAAGACTTTTCTTCTTTTTTAGAAGAAGTATCAGAAATAAAAAAACAACAAAAAGAAGGAGAAATATTAAAAAAACTAGGGGATTTAAAAAAGAATGGAATCGAGGAATTTGATTTTTCTAATCTTTCTATGACAAGTACCAATCCTTTAAAAGAAGAAGTAACACCATCAAAGGAAAGTCTAGAAATTACGATGATTTTAAATCAAATAGTAGAAACGATGGCTATGCAAACACCTGAAGTAGAACAAAGAGAAATTGAAGAAGCAATTCAAAAATGTATTTAGATAATAAGATAGGTAGGTAGATACAATGAAAAAACAAGTGGCAATCACACCAAAAGAAAAATTATTTAATCCAAATTATACTTTTACAGGAAATTCAGATGCAATTTTGAAAGATTATCCATCAAGAAGTAGAAATTTGGAACAATATGCACCTTATGGTATCAATGTAAAAGAGTTAAATCCAAAGTTTATTAAAGATGGCTATATGTATTTATTAAGAGGTGCTAAGGTAGGTCAAGACGCAGGGTTTTATTCAAAAGCATACGCGAAAAAGAATACGATAGAGAGTCTTAGATTAGATCCTAATTTAGTTGCAAATGCACAAAGAATGAATGGAAATACACCTTTTATTTCTGCTACTACAGATATTTATGTAGCCGCTTCTTTTTCTAATTATGAACGTATCTACGTCTTAAAAATTCCAGTATTAGACGTCTATACATTTAGTGAACCAGAAGATACATTGTTTCTTGATTTAATGGAAGAAGAATACATGATTCCAGATTATATTAGTAAAGAAGAAATTATTCAGTCATTTCGCTATGACAAATTTAAACAAATTTTTAATCTCTTAACGAAAGAAATCGGTTTAAATATTACACCAGAAGACTTAGGAGAAAAAGAGGATATTAATCATCCTGATATGGGACGGATAGAAATAGGAATCTACTCTAATAATTCGGCCAGTTACTTAGATCCAATATTATCAATTGTACAAGGAACCATCGAGGATATGAAGTTAAAAGAGAAACCTGTTTCTGTAAAGGTAGAGGCAGAGGAAGAAAATCCCAAAAGACAAATTGCCATCTTTACAGATGTTCACGCTTTATTAGAACCGACAGAGGCTATCTTAAAGGACATGAAGAAGAGAGGAATAACTGAGATTTATTCTTTAGGAGATAATATTGGATTAGGACCGAATCCCAGAGAAGTAGTTAATTTGTTAGACGAATACGGGGTAGTTACTTTACAAGGTAATTATGAATCTACTCTTGATTTTGGTGTAGAACCATTTTTAGTTTATTTGACACAAAGCAAAATAAATCAAATGGAATGGACAGAAAAACAACTTAGAAAAGACCAATTAGAAAAACTAACCATAGCACCACATTTTATAAATTTACAATTAGCAAATCAAAAAATTGCTCTTTGCCATTTTGCAAATGATGTACGTTGTGATTTTATGCTTCATAATTGTTTTGATTATCAAAGATATATTGATTATAAAATGCCTGCTTATGAACAATTTTATTATACAAATAGTGATAGACAACTTCTAGAAATTGCCTTTCAACTTAATATGGATGTTTCAACTCTACCAATGAAGGCAACAAAAGATGAAATACTAAGAAGAATAAGAGAACATATCGATTCTCATCCAGATTCTTTTAATCGTGGACAAGCTGGATATCTTTCTTATTGTAAAGATCCATTATTCTATCAAGATGGAAAACTACAGACCATCAAAGATTATGATATGTTAATTCAAGGACACACACATTTTGGTTCTAACGAGTTTGATGGTAAAACATCTATTCATACTCTAAGAGCTGCTGGAATGGGATATCGTTCAGGAGAAGAAAATCAAGCTTCCTATATGATTCTGAAAGAAACAAATCAGGGATTAGAAACAGAAATTGTTACAGTGCCATTTGATCGTGAAAAGATGGAACATTCCATTACTCATTGTGAACTAGTGAATTCTGATATTAAAAGATATACTAAGACAAAATAAAAATTACGAACTGTTTGCTCGTAATTTTTTTAATATCTCATAATAGATAAATTAATCTTTGAAACACCATTCTTTACAATTTTCAATCCGTAAACCATTATCTCCTTGTTCTTTATCATAAGCAAATGACTTTAATAAATCACAAGGAAACGTTTCACATTCTCCACAACAATTTAATTTTTTCTCCCCACAGCATGTTTTTACCTTTTAAAATTACTGTTGATTTTCATTCTAGGAAATTTGATCTTTTCTAGTTTCTAATAGAGAAATCATTTGTTTATACAATTGCTTATTTAATGGAACTTTTTGATTTTTGGTAAGAGTTCCGTTAAAACAAAGTTCCTGTTTTCCTTCCTGATAGAGATTAGGAACAATTTCTGTTAATTCCCAGTCATAAGTTTCAATTAAAGATCGATACATTTCTAATTTATAATCAGGAAAGGTAGCAAGTGGTTTTGTTGTTCCTAACCATTTGATGGATTCTTCCAGTATCCTAGTTCCAATTCCCAATCCTCGGTAGGGTTTTCTTACACATAGGACACATATTTTTTGTTCTTCTTCGTCATTTCTTAAACATGCAACAGCAATAATCTCGTTTTCGGAGTTCCGAACAAATAAGATATTCCGTTTATTCTCAAAGATTCCAGGTAATTGCTTTTTAAAATACCATTCTTTATGGTTCGGATAATCTTCTGTATGAGAAACATGATAAATCTCAGTTGCAAGATTCATAAATTTATCTTCATCGACTTCAGTCACTTTTTATTCGATATAATTTAAAAAATGAAATTGCTGTTTACAAAGAAAAAAACGAACCATAAAAGGTTCGAATATTTTCACTATAGAGCCCTAAAGGAGTAGGTTCAATAACTTTTTACTTTATCTTTTTAAATAGTCTTTTTGCATTTTCAGTTGTTATTTGTTCAATATCTTCATAACTCATTTTTTTAACTTCAGCTATTTTACTAATTATATATCCTATATTAGATGATTTATTTACCTCATCTCGATGTGGTTCAGGAGAAATATAGGGACTATCAGTTTCTACTAAAAATAGATCACTTGGAACTGTATTTGCTATCTCAAAAGATTTTCTTGCATTTTTATAAGTTATTCTTCCAGCAAAGGAAATATAGTAGCCATTTTTTACTAAATATCTTAAACTTTCAATATCAGGTGGAAAACAATGAAAAACACATCCATATTTTGGCTTAACATATTTTTCAAATATTTCTATTATCAATTTATTTGAATTATTAGAGTGAATAATTACTGGTAAATGAAGTTCGTTAGCAATTATAATTTGTTTAATTAAGTATTTTTTTTGCTCGTCAAAATTATTTTTTGAATTATCTAAGCCAATTTCTCCAATAGCCACCACGTTATCATCATCTGCTAATTTATATAAATTATCTATATCTTGCGATTCTATGTATAGGGGGTGTATCCCAATACTAGAATAGAACTTAGAATTTTCTCTTGATATTAAAATAGATTCTTCTGATGTCTCAATATTAAGACCAACATTTATTACGTTTTCAATACTATGATTTTCATTTATATCTTTAATATATTCTTGCTCATTTTCTAAAACAATATTATTAATATGCATATGAGAATCTATTGCCATACTATCATCTACTTTCACAATTACGAATATTGTTTATGATAATATTCAAGTAAGTTTACTAAATTGATATAATTCAATTTAGAATTAATAGTTATTTTAACACAAATTTTTGAATTATAAAACTCGGACTATTAAAAAGTTCGAGTTTTCTATCAATCTGGAGGGCCTAGTCGGATTTGAACCAACGATCAGGGAGTTGCAGTCCCACGCCTTACCACTTGGCTATAGACCCATCTAATTTATTATATGTCTTTTTTTCAAGTACATTTCCATTTTAGACTATATTTATATAATTGTCAATTCTTAAAATTAAGAATGAAGGAAGAATGATTTGTTTATTCTCCCTTCTGCTAGTTAAATTCTGGCATCCTTAAAAAATATTTTTTTCTTCTATTATCAAATGGAATATGACCATGTCGTTTAATTCTTTCTATGGTAGCGAAGTCATGTTCAAACTTTTGTATACTATTCTGCACCTCGTATGTATCTTTTCTTTTTATAGTACGTGAATAACCTCGTTCTAGTAAAGATTTAAAATCACCACTTAATAGGGATTTTCTATATTTTAGAACCAAAGGATCATTTTCTTGTACGGGATTTCCATAAATATCAATTAAATAGATTTTTGAAAGTAATTGTATTGCTTCTTGATAAGTTAGATTTTCAAATTCCATGAGATATTGAACTGCGTGAAAACTGCTCCCACAACCAAAACAGTATCCATGACCAAAATTTTCTCTAACTCCTAAAGATGGAGTCTTCTCCTGATGAAATTGGCATAGAAATATAAAACCAGAATCAGAGTATAGTTTTATATTAGAACACTTATTATTTGTATATACCAAATGGGTAATAGACGCCTGCTCATTTAAGTAGTAACCTAGAGGAATATTACAGTTGGCATAAGCTATATCACGAATTGATATAAATCTTTTATATAAATCATTTAACCAATTGAAATAAAATTCGTTTTCCTCCTTATCTTTCATACTTCTTCTAAGTTTAAAAATATTCCGTAGATTCCATTCAAGGATAGGAAAAAAATCTTGGCCATAAGGTTTCGCAAATAATTCAATTTCTAAATCGGTTACTAATTTTTCAAAATATAATAATTCTTCATATAAAAGTTCATTCTCCATCTTGAGCACTTCCTAACTAGTTTTCTATTATAAAACACTTCCTTTTGGAATACAATAAAATATTTCATCATAGAAAGTTCTTTTTTCTTCATACTAAGAAGGGTGAGATAAATGAAAATAAGACTTGGTTATGTAGCAATTTCTCTAACTTTAGATGAAATGGATCATTATCACACAATCACTTGGACAAGACTACAAACATTAGAAAAAGAAAAACAGAAAGAAAAACTTTCAGAGATCATCAATCACAATCTAGAATTTTTAGAAAGAATTCTAAAGTATAATATTCAAAATGAAATTTTCTTCTATCGGCTGAGTCATAATATGATACCACTAGCTACTTATCCAGGCTATTCTTATGATTTTATTACTCCCTATCAAAATAAATGGAAAAGAATCGGTTCTATTATTAAGAAAAATCATCTTAGAGTAGATATTCATCCGAACCAATTCTGCGTGTTAAATAGTATCAATCCATCTGTAGTAGAACAAACAATCAATGAACTTTTTGTCTGTTATCAGATTTATGAAGCACTTGGAGTTTCTGGAAAAGTAATCTTACATGTTGGAAGCTCTATGCCAAATAAAGAGGAAGCCTTAAACCGTTTTCGAACAGTCTTTAATCAATTATCAAAAGAAATAAAAAATATGATTCTTCTAGAAAATGATGACAAAATATATACAGTGAAAGATGTTTTAGAATTATGTGAAGAATTACAGATTCCAATGGTCTTAGACTATCATCATTATTTATGTAATCATGGAGGCGAAAAAATAGAAAAACTACTTCCTCGAATTTTTAAGACATGGAAGAACGAAAATCTTCCTCCTAAAATTCATTTTTCTAGTCCAAAGAGTAGAAAAGAAAAAAGAAGCCATAGTACATATCTTTCTTACCAAGGATTTGAAAAGTTTCTTCAAGTGATTGCACCTTATCAAAGAGAAGTTGATGTCATGTTAGAATGCAAAGGAAAAGATGAAGCATTATTTCGATTAGTTAGGCAATTGAAAACAGATTCTCATTATGAATTTCTAAACAATAGTACATTTATGATCAAAGAAGATAGAAAATAGATTTCTTAATTTATATACTATCTTTTTCTTTTTTATGCTACAATCAAATTAAGGAGGCAGTTATGAAAGAATATTATATTGATTTAGGTTCATCGACAATTAAAGTTTATGAATATGAAAACGATTTAAAATTATTGGAGGAGCATTCTATTTACTTTAAAAATGGATTTGATAAAGAGAAGGGAATTAGCAAAGAGAATTTAAAAGAACTTTGTGATTACTTTTCTGAATTAAAAGAAAAATATCATTTTTTGTATGAGAATACACATATTTATGTAACTGGAATTTTCCGTGAATTAAACTATGAAAGAAAAATAGAACTAGTAAAATTATTTAATGATAAATTTGATTTATATTTTAATATTATTAGTCATGGAATTGAAAACTATTACTTAGGAAAAGCGATGCAAAAAGATTATAACGGCAAAAAAGTATTAATTATTAATATGGGTGGAAAGACAACAGAACTTGTTACTTTTGTAGGTTCTAAAATAGTAGATACAAAAAATTTAAAGGTAGGAGTTGCCGATTTATTAAATAACTTTGAGAAGGTCAATCTCCCAAAAAGTGGAAATACAGTAGAAGAAATGGATTCTTTTGTCGAAGAAAAACTTTCAGATTTAGTACTCGATCAAGATTATGATTGTGCTATATTTACGGGAGGAGAGGAACGCTTTGAATTATTAACAGATTTTAATCTAGTTCCAAATACTTTGTTTGATGATGGTGTTCATAAGTATATGGTATCTTTAGAAGATTATATTTCTGGAACAGAACGTGTTTTTTATGAGGTTACATTAGAAGAATTATACAAACTAATGCCACAAAATCCAAAATGGATGGATGGAGCGAGAGCAGGGGCAATTATTCCGCTAACCTTATTTAAAAAAGGAAATATCAAATGGATTATCCCATCTGATTTAAATTTGATTCATGGAGTAATTAATGATTTAAAATAAGAAATAGGAGGGATTTTGGTTGAAGGAAAATGTTTATGCGATTATTGATGGACAAGCAGGGAGTTGTGGAAAGGGAAAAGTAATTGGACAATTTGCGATTCATGAAGATGTAGATGCAGCCGTTTCCAATTGCATGCCAAATGCGGGTCATACATTTGAACAAAATGGAAGAAGAAGATTATTTCGTAATATTCCGGTTTCGGCAGTAAATCCAAGAACGAAGCTTTTTATTGGACCTGGTTCTATCATTGATATGAATGTTTTGGAACAGGAGTATGAGGAAAATAAAGATATTTTAGAAGGAAGAGAAATTATTGTTCACCCGCTAGTTCCACTCATTGAGTCAAGACATATCGAAGAAGAAAAGAGAAGAATTAAAACAGGTACTACCTTTAAAGGATGTGCTCCCTGTCTATCTGAAAAGATTATGAGAGACCCAAATTTAAAATTTTTCAAAGAATATAAAAATATCAAGGCAGATCCCAACTATCACCGAAAATTTCATGATGTATTAAACAGTTCTGAAAAAGTTTTAGTTGAGGGTTCTCAAGGATGCAATTTGTCTTTAAATAATGTCAATACTCATCCGAATGTAACTTCCAGGATTGTTTCGGTAGCTTAAATGTTATCTGATAGTAAAATCTCCCCTAGTAGATTAAAAAAGACAATCATGGTATTTCGCCCTTACCCAATTCGAATTAGCAATGAAATTTATGATGGATCTTATATTTATAGTGGAGACTACGGAGATTCTATAGAACTTGATTGGGATCAAATTAATGTTGGTGCCTATCTAGGATATCCAGCCCAGGCGGTTGATGAGGATATGATTTTAGAATATTTGCCGTCTGCTCCTACACTAAACGAATTAACGAGCGTGACAGAGAAACTGAGGAGAATTTTTCCTATTGATATCAATCTATTAAAAGAAAGTATAGAAGATAATGAACCAGTAGAGTTGTATTTGAATTTTTTTGAGCAGCTTGATTGGGATTTTTTTCAAGAAAGTGGATTCTATTCAGGCATTGGTGACGAAGGAATAGAATTAAATCGATATCTAAGAGAATATCTAAATTGGTTAGAAAGTGAATTAAATTATCCTATTACGATGTTAGGAACAGGTCCTGATTTAAATCATTATATTGATCGAAGACCTTATGTAAAAAGGTTTTATCAGAGGAAAGACGTATAAATAAACGGGGAAGTGTAAATCCTTTTCAAAAATAAAAAAACATCTTGAAAAAAGGGATGATTCCCCCTATAATAAACATTGATAATGATTAGTAAAATAATCATTGATAGAAAGAAGGTAAAACAGTATGGATTATGAAAAATTAAAAGGTTCTGAAACAGAACAAAACTTAATGACTGCGTTTGCAGGAGAAAGCCAAGCTAGAAATAAATATACTTATTTCGCATCTCAAGCAAAGAAAGATGGATATGAGCAAGTTGCTGCTATTTTTGAAGAAACAGCAAATAACGAAAAAGAGCATGCAAAATTATGGTTTAAATATCTAAATGGTGGAAAGATTCCTACAACAGAAGAAAACTTAAAAGCTGCTGCTGAGGGTGAGAACTATGAATGGACAGATATGTATAAGCAGTTTGCTGAAACAGCGAAAAAAGAGGGATTTAATGAGCTTGCTTACTTATTTGAAGCAGTGGGAAAGATTGAAAAAGAACATGAAGAAAGATATTTAAGACTATTACAGAATCTTAAAGATGATAGAGTATTCCATAAAGATGGAGAAAAAATGTGGATTTGTAGAAACTGTGGTCATGTTTATATTGGAAAAGATGCCCTTGATGTATGCCCAGTATGTAAGCATCCACAAAGTTTCATGGAAGTAAAAGCTGATAATTATATGTAATCATAAGAACTAGGTTTATTATTAATAAAACTTAGTTTTTTTTGGTAATAATTTCCAAAAGATATTAGATAGATTGATGCCTATTTAAATCCTAAAATCCATTAAATATAAGGAAAAAAGGCAAGCTTTGCTAACTTCTTTCATAGAATATAATAGGTTATCAATCCTAGGGGAGTTTACAAAATGACTAGGATTTGATATACTGGATATGTTCGAAAGAGAGGAATTATGAAAAAAATTTATAATTATACTTTCAGAGCAGTATGTATCTATATTGTAATGTTGATAGCATTTGTGTATGTAACAACTGGATTTAGCGTTGAAACGTTCGATAGAAATGTTTTAAATGCCAATGTTACAAAAGAGTTAAATAGCGTATTATTATCGCAAAAACAACAATATGTATGTCAGGTAGAAAATGAAAAGTTAGATGGAATGTTAGAAGTAAATACAAAAGAAGAGGAGGAAGAACAAGAATTAATAGTACCATCTACCGAAGAAGTTGCACCAAGTGCTACACCTGAAGTTACACCAGTTCCAGAAATCAAACAACCAAGCTATGCTTATACGCAAACAATAGATACAGCCAATTTACCTGTCCTTGCGACAACGAATGGAAATGTAAGTCATTATGGTCATGATTGTTATGGATGTACATCAGGAAAGACAGCTACAGGATATGACATTAGTGATGGAAGAATTTATTATACAGATTCGACCTATGGAAGCGTTCGTATTGTAGCGGCAGGGAATGAATATCCATTTGGAACAATTCTAAGATTATCGAATGCCTCTAGTTCACCAATCATTGCGATTGTATTAGACCGTGGTGGTGCGATTGGACAAGGAAAAAAATATTTCTTAGATTTATTAACTGAAAGTGAAGCTGCTGCTAATCAAGCAGGAGTAAAATATAATACGACAATTGAAGTCTTAAGAATGGGATACTAATCCCATTTTGACTTCTATCAAAATAGTATACGTAAAAGTATACTATTTTTTGTTGTATAAGCTTAAAAAAATTTACTTTTTGTTTACTATTGGTTACTTAATGCTTGCAAAAAGCCTGGGGGGGGGGTATAATTGTAAATAAGATAGGAGTTGTGGCCTATGAAAAAATTTAACTTTAAATTAGTTACTATTTCAATACTAGTATTTGGAATGATATTGATGCTATTAGGAGTATTTTTAAATTCATATGCATTAATGGAACCTATTCGAACAGTATCGTTTAACTCACAAGAATTAAATTACAATTCTAAAGAACCAGGAAGTATTCATGTAGATAAAAGTGCGGAATGGATTGCAAAAAACAAGGCAAGAATTACCTTTGATATCGATACTATCAGACAGACTAATAATCTCTATAGAGATGTCATTTTAGTTTTAGATACGTCTAGTTCTATGAGGAGTAACTCATTTGATCAGGTAAAACAAGATGCGATCCGTTTATTAGATGACTTATTATTAGAACAAAATGACCAAGTTGCTTTAATTACCTTTGCATCTACTTCTCAAATAGTTTCTGAATTCACAAATAATAAAGAAGAACTTGCGGATAAGATAAATGCCTTAACAATCAGTAATGGGACGAGCTATTATCAAGCATTAGTAAATGTTGATAATTTACTGAATGACTATCAAAAAGACGAAGAAAAGGATTGCATTGTTTTATTTCTAACAGATGGTTATCCATCCAGTGATGTTCCAAATGAAGTAACGGAATATTCCTACTTAAAGGAAAAATATCCCTATTTAACAGTACACGCAATTCAATACGAAATGGGAGAAACAATCTTAGATCCGATTAGGAAAATTAGTGATCATCAATTCTTTTCGGATAAACAAACGTTATACGAAGTACTGTTAGAAGCTTCTGTTGTATCAGTAACTTATGATAAATTTGTATTAACAGATGTTATAGATAGTGAATATTTTGATATTGACTCTGTATCTAATATCAACCCCTCGATAGGAGATGTCGAATTAATCGAGGAAAATGGAGAAAAAAAAGTTTTTTGGAAAATAGAAAATCTAATTTCAGGAACTAAGCCAAGTTTAACAATTGATGTGAATTTAAAGAAAGTATATCAAAATCAGGATGGTTATTACCCCACAAATAAAGAAGAAAATATTAATTATAAAATAAAAGATGTAGAAGAGACATTTACAAGTACGGAGACTCCAATTTTGAAAAGCTATTACCAGGTAAGTTATGAGGGAAATGTTCCAAGTAGTTGTACGGTAGATAATGTTCCAGAGGCTACACAAAGAATGGTATATGAAACCGTAGAAATTAGTGATACAGAACTAAGTTGCAAAGGATATCAATTTCTAGGATGGAAAATTGTAACCAAAGATACCTATCAAATGAATGATAATTCTTTTCAAATGCCAGAGCATGATGTTCTATTACGTGCAGAATGGAGTAAACTGACACTAGCCAAATCGATGAATGGAGAAATATATGTTAGACCACTACGACTTTTACAATCAGTAGACTCTGATTATAATAAAGAATTATGGAAGTATAAAGATTCCATTACAAAAATTGTATTTCAGGATTATATGAATGAGCCGCTAAACACCCAAGAGTCTTGGGATATATCAGATGCACAAGATGGTAGTGTTATGGGAAGACTTGTTTTAAATGATGGTTCCTCAGATACTTATACCGCTTATATTCAAGGCGATGGAAGAATCGTTGCGAATTCTAATAGTAGATATTTATTCCAAAATTTTAGTAAGCTAGAAACCATTGAAGGATTAGAATATTTTGATACTTCTAATGTAAATAATATGCGTAGTATGTTCGACGGTTGTAAATCGTTAATAAGCTTAGATTTAAGTTATTTTGATACATCAAAAGTAAGAAATATGTATGCAATGTTTGATCATTGTACATCACTTCAAAACCTAAATGTTAGCAGTTTTGATACATCGAATGTAGAGGATATGGCATTTATGTTTGAGGAATGTAGTTCATTAACCGAGTTAGATTTAAGTAATTTTGTGACGGCAAAGGTAACAAATATGCGGAATATGTTTACTAGTTGTAGTTCATTTACCAATTTGGATATAAAAAACTTTGATACTTCAAATGTCACAGATATGAGTTATATGTTTCACCATTGTTCTTCTTTAACAAGCTTGGATTTAAGTAACTTTCGTACTGAAAAAGTGCTCGATATGAATCAAATGTTTATGGAATGTAATTCCTTGTCAAGTTTAGATATCAGTAATTTTGATACGTCAGTAGTTACTAATATGGCAGGTATGTTTGGTTTTTGTAGTTCTTTAGAAAATTTAAATGTGAGTCATTTTGATACATCGAATGTAACAACAATGCGATCCATGTTTGACAATTGTATGAATCTTAATAGTTTAGACTTAAGCAATTTTAGTACTGGAAAAGTAGAAGATATGAGGCAAATGTTTATGGAATGTACTTCTTTGACAAGCTTGATCGTAAATAGTTTTGATATGCAAAATGTAACAGATATGGGTTACATGTTCTATAACTGTAATAAATTGACGAGCTTAGACGTAAGCGGATTCTATACTCCAAAAGTAACGAATCTAAAATCTACATTCCAAGGTTGTTCAGGAATTAGTACTTTAGATGTAAGTCATTTTGATACCTCAAATGTCACAGATATGTTTGGTTTATTCAATAATTGTAGTAAATTAGCAAGTTTAGATGTGAGCAACTTTGATACCCAGAATGTTACCGATATGAGTAATATGTTCTATGGATGTAGTAGTTTAACTGTGTTAAATCTAAGTAGTTTTACTACTCCAAAGGTAACAACAATGATATCTATGTTTTATAATTGTAGTGGCTTAACAAATTTAAATGTTAGTAACTTTGATACAAAGAATGTAAGAGATATGAGTTTTATGTTTTGTAATTGTAGTAGTTTAACAGAGTTAGATTTAAGTAGTTTTATTACTTCAAAAGCAAAAACAATGCGATCTATGTTTCAAGGATGTGTAGCTATTACAAATTTAAATGTAAGTAATTTTAATACTTCTAATGTGACAAATATGAATCAAATGTTTTATCACTGTGACGTGTTAGAAAGTGTAGATTTAAGTAGTTTTAGTTTTGTAAAGGTAACCAATACTTCAAATATGTTCTATAGAAATGAAAAACTGGTAACTACAATCAATATGGACGCTAGTGAGATTACTACTTATACGCAAATGTTCTTACGTACGGCAACAGATGCGAGTGCCAAAATTATCATTAATTATACGGCGGAATCTTCCAGCTTAGTCGATGAATTGATTGCTACAAAATCTTCTAATTCTAATGTAGTAAAAGGAGAGTTAATCGTAGAATTATAATTTTAGAAGGACTATAGGTTCTTCTTTTTTTGGTAAATTCTTGATAAATTTTTATTCTATGCGTGTTATAATAAAATAGGAGGGTGAAACGAATGATTGGAAAACATACCAAACAAGAATTTTGGATCATTATTATGGGTGCATTACTTTTGACGTGTTGTTTTTTTGGTAGTAGTTATGCCCTAAATAATCAAGTGTCCAAAACAGCAGAATTTAATTATTTTGGTACCAGTAATTTAGAACTTAGTTATGTAGATCGTGGAATGGGAAATGGAGATGTTTTATCCTTAGTTAATGTGCAACCTATTTCAGATTTGAAGGCGAGAGAACAAGATGGATATCGGTTTAGTATTACCAATGTTTCTGGTGGTGCCTATAAATATCGAATTCGCTTAGTGGAAGATGATGCTATGGTGAATGAAGACGGTTGTATTGATCGGCAACTATATACCGACTATATTCGTTTCCAATTTGACAATTTAGAACCAAAAAGTTTAAAAGAAATCGAAAGTACTGGTTATGTTTTGTATGAAAGTACAGAAATGATTTTACCTGGAAATAGTGAAATTCATGAACTTAGAATCTGGTTAAGTGAAGATACGCCAGCTACGGTAAAAGATCATTATCATGGAAAGGTTGTATTAGAAGAAATGGAAGATACTTATCTTTCTTATCAACAGGGGCAAGAAATCATAATAGGAGAGGATTCATTTTTAGTAATGGAAAATAGCAGTTCAACCAATGCTTATTTGAAACTCTTATTAAATTCTTCCTATTCGTACATAAATGCTGAATGTCAGACAGAACAGAATTGTCCTTTGGAAACAGCAAAAGAATTATCTAGTATAATGGAGAAATATCGTGAAAGAATGGTAGCAGATTTAGGAAAAAATTTTGATATTAGTATCCTTCAAATCCGACCATTAGATATGAATGAATATCGAACATTTTTACCAACTATCCCAAGCTTAGGAACAGAACCATTCTTATTATATTCTCTAACGAATGGTAGGTATGAGATTACCAATATGAAAGCTGGAGTCAACTTAACAACAGTAAATAGTAGAGTACAGCCAGTCATTCTTTTACATAAAGCCTTATTAGAAAAGGAAGAAAATGAATCAAATGGATAAAGTCAGTATTGATTTTTATCCTTTTTTGTGATATAATACAGTCCATATTGAAAGAGGGGGGAGTCTATGGAAACTTCAGTATCATTGAATGAACAATATAAAAATATCGTTCGAAAGTTTTTCTTTCGTCAAAATCCACCAAAACCTTTGACAAAAGAAGAGTTTATTGTAAAAAATCAATTAGAAAGAAAATCGATAGAAGAAATAGAAAATCGTTACTATAGTTATCTTTATGTATATAACTATCAGTATGTAAAAGAATTAGATCAAAAAGTAGCTTGTGAAATGAAAGAAGCAAAATTAAAAGATAAGGATCTAACGGAAATCGAAAACTTTTTATTAAAAGGAAATGATTTTAACCCTAAAGAAAAAACATCGAAAAGAAAGAAAAAACACAGTAAACCAAAGAAAAAGAAATCTTTCTCTATTAAAAATAAATGGATGGAATTAAAGGAAAAGATAACGGAAGGGATGAAAGATTCTAAATCTTCACATTTAGCTTTATTACTTGTTTGTGGTACCATTACTTTAGCAAGTGTTGTATTTGGTATTTATCAATTCGGAGGGGCTCTAGCAGATTTAGTTTTCTCTGGTATAGATGCTGCTTTTAAAGATATTGCTATTTCAGTAGTGTCATTGATGATAGGTGCGATTTCTTGGACGGCACAATCAATTGTTAGAAATAAGGATGATGAAGATTTTGAAGAAGATGAAAAGGAATGGAAAGAAGAATCAATGGAATTCTTTCAACCTAAAAAACAGTTAGAAAAATCGAAAGAAAAAGAAGAGATTACGACTGCCAATGAATTAGACTTTGAAGATGAGAATGAAAGTGATAAATCAAATACGATTCCAATGCAGAATACTACGAATTATAAAATAGATAGAACGAGTCCTTCTGCGGTTCCATTCTTTGAGAAAAAGCCAAAGAAAGCAAAAAATTCATTCATGGTTAATGCAAAATCGTTTTTAAATAATGTGGTTGATTCACTAAAATTGGATGATCCATTTGAAGATGAAGATTATGATTTTGAGATGGATGAAAATTCAGTAGACAAAGAAAAAGCAAAAGTAAAAGTTCGTTAGTGATTATTTGAATTGATAGGTGAGAAAATGGAGTTATCAGAAGCATTTAGAAAGCGAAGAAGTATTCGTCATTACATTCAAAAAGAAGTTTCTACTCAAAAAATTGAAGAAATTATTGCAGCAGGAACACTCGCTCCATCGGCACATCACCGTGAACCTTGGGAAGTTCTTGTATTGAGAGAGCAAAAGAAGAAAATCTCTAGTTTCATGAGGAATCATTCAAATAAAGAAGACATTAGTATTGTAAAAACGGCAGATACCATAGATCGAGCTGATACGCTTCTCTTAATTTACTGTAATAACTTTGAACAATTTGAATATAATCTTCTTTCGCTTGGTGCGATGATAGAAAATATGTTACTTCAAGCTACAGAACTTGGAATTGGTTCCTTGTGGATTGGAAATGTTTGTGCAGTAGAAAAAGAAATTAATGGATTTCTAAAGATTGATTCTAAACAAAAAAAATTAGTAAGTGCAGTAGCTCTTGGATATTATGAACAAGAACCAAAGGAATTAAAAAGAAAAACAGTTTCAGAAATTACAAAGTATATTTTATAAATGAAAAACAAAAAATAGTTTGAGTAAAGTTTAGTAAATTGACTAAACTTTTTTTTATGGATTTGTTAAAATAAGTAGGAAAGGAGTATGAAAATGAATCAGGATATTATAATAGAAATTAGTAATCATTTAAATATAAAACCAAAGCAGGTAGAGACAGTATTAAACTTATTAAGTGAGGGAAATACAATTCCTTTTATCGCAAGATATCGAAAAGAAGCAACAGGTGCTTTAGATGAGGAGATTATTCGTAGTATTAATGAAGTCTATGAATATCAAGTGAATCTCTTAAAAAGAAAAGAAGATGTCATTCGACTAATCGATGAAAAGGGTCTTTTAACAGAGGAATTGAAATCTTCGATCATGAAATGTGAGAAATTAGTGGAAGTAGAAGATTTGTATCGCCCTTATAAAGAAAAGAAGAAAACCAAAGCAACGGAAGCGCTTAAGAATGGATTAGAGCCACTTGCGAAAATGATTATGTCTTTTCCTACAACAGGAAGTTTAGAAGAAATGGCAAAAAAATATGTAACAGAGGCAGTTCCTAGTGTTGAAGATGCCATTCAAGGGGCAAAATACATTATTGCAGAATGGATTAGTGATAATGCCTATTATCGAAAAGAATTAAGAAAAAGATTATATCTAAACGGAATTCTAACTTCAAAAAAGAAGAAAAATGCAGAGGATGAAAAAAAGACATATGAAATGTATTATGAGTATGTAGAACCAGTGAAACGAGTAAAACCGCATCGTGTTTTGGCGATTAATCGTGGAGAGAAAGAAGGTGTTTTAACAGTAGGAATCGATATTGAGGAAAAGGATCTTCTTTCTTATTTAGAATCTAAAATGATTAAAAATAAAGATTCTTTTGTAGTAGATGCTGTAAAAGATGCGATTCAAGATAGTTATAAACGTTTGATTTTTCCTAGTATCGAAAGGGAAATCCGAGCTGAATTAAAAGAAGTAGGAGAAGAAGTAGCTATTGATAATTTTTCTAAAAACGTAGAAAGTTTACTTTTGACTCCTCCAATGAAAGAAAAAGTAGTTTTAGGATATGATCCAGCTTTTAGAACAGGATGTAAGCTTGCAGTACTCGATCCAACAGGAAAAGTTTTAGATATTCAAGTAATTTATCCAACAGAACCTCATAATAAAATCGCAGAAAGTGAAAAAGTGGTTTTAGACTTAATAGAAAAGTATCACGTCGATATCATTGCGATTGGAAATGGAACTGCTTCAAGAGAAAGTGAAGCTTTTATCGCTAATACAATCAAAAAAGCCAAGAGAAAGGTAGAATATATTATCGTAAGTGAAGCGGGTGCTTCTGTTTATTCTGCTAGTCCTCTTGCGATTTCTGAGTTTCCAGATTTAACAGTTGAGAAAAGAAGTGCGATTTCCATTGGAAGAAGATTACAAGATGCTTTATCAGAACTTGTCAAAATTGATCCGAAAAGTATCGGTGTTGGACTCTATCAACACGATGTACAAGGAAAGAAACTGGATGATTCATTGAATTTTGTAGTTACTAAAGCAGTAAATCAGGTAGGAGTTAATATTAATACAGCTTCTTCTTCTTTATTGAAATATGTTTCAGGTCTTACGAAAAAGGCTATTGATGCGATTGTTGAATATCGAAATCAGAATGGGAAGATTTCCTCTCGAGCCGAATTAAAAAAAGTAAAGGGTGTCAGTGACAAAGCCTATGAACAATCCGTTGGATTTATGAGGATATTAGATGGAAAGAATCCATTAGATAAAACTTCCATTCACCCAGAAAGCTATCCTCAGGCAGAAGCATTATTATCTTCCATCGGATGTAGTAAGGAAGATATTGGAACTTCCAAACTACAAGAAAAGTTAAATAACTTTGATTTAGAACACTGTAATTTGGAAATCGATTCTTATACTCTACAAGATATCGTAGATGCTTTAAAGAAGCCAAATCGAGATCCACGTGATGAAATGCCAAAACCAATTTTAAAAAGTGGCGTTTTGCATGTAGAAGACTTGAATATTGGTGATAAACTTCAAGGTACCGTAAGAAATGTTGTTGATTTTGGTCTTTTCATTGATATTGGTCTCCATAATGATGGGCTCGCACATATTTCAAAACTGACCGATCAATATATTAAGCATCCATCAGAATTATTTCATGTAGGGGATATTGTCGACTGTTACGTAATTGATATTAAGAAAGAGCAAGAAAAAGTATCACTTAGTTTATTAGAAAATCGATAAATTCTAAAAAGTGTAGAAGAAAAACGAAAATGGAAAAGTAGTGATGTCAAGCTACTGACTAGGTTCGTTTTTTTAATGTAAATCGAACAAGAAAAATTTTGAAAAAATTCAAAAAATCAAAAAGTTAAAAATGCCATTTTTTTGAGAAAAGTAAGATTTTAGAAAAAGTCAAGAGGAAAATAAAAAAATATATTTTCCTTATTTTATAAGAATAAAAATGGTTTTTTGTAAAAAATAAAGAAAAATTAAAAAAAGTAAAAAAACAAAAAAATCAAAAAATTAAAATGTCAAATTTTTAAAAAATAAGAAAAAATATTGACCTGATAAATCGAAAAATACTACAATGGAATTACAAACAAGGTAAGAGTAGTGGAGGAAAAGAATATGACAGATGTAGTGGACAAAGTAGAAGAGCTAATTGTAGTAAAAAGAAACGGTAAAAAGGTTAGCTTTGATAAAACTAAAATTGCCCTTGCAGTTAAAAAAGGATTTGACAGCGTTTTGGGAAATATCGATGAAGAAGAGGAAAAAGAAGGTTCCTATACTGAAAAGGATATTCAAAAAGTATATCAAGCAGTAGTCAACAAGATAGAAAAAGAATATGTTTCGATTGGGAAAATCAAGATTGAAGAAATTCAAGATATGATTGAAGAGGAACTCGAGAAAAAAGGATATCAAGATGTATATCAATCATTTTCTAACTATCGAGAAAGAAGAAATCAATCAAGAAAGTCTTTCTTCGATGATAAGAAGACTCATAAGTTTTTGAAATCATTAGAAAATCTTGGATTAAAATCAGCGAACGAAGAGGACTCAAAAAGAGAAAATGCCAATATTGATGGAAACTCTCCAATGGGAACGATGCTTCAATATGGTGCGACAGTTTCCAAAGAATTTGCGAAAGCGTATTTAATGAAACCAGAATATGCAGAAGCACATGACAACGGAACGATTCACATTCACGATATGGACTTCTTCGCAATGGGGACGACAACTTGTTGTCAAATTGATTTATCAAGATTATATAAAAATGGATTTGATACGGGACACGGTTTTGTAAGACCACCGCAAGATATTTCAACATACGGTTCCCTAGCAGCAATCGTTATTCAGGCAAATCAAAATGATCAACATGGTGGACAGGCAATTCCTGCTTTAGATTATTACTTAGCACCTGGTGTTTTAAAAACATTTAAACGGCAATTTAAACAATCAATTTATGATTACATTGATTTAATGGGATTTTGTCCGTTTGTAAATATGGATCGTTTAGCAAGAGAAATCGATAAACTAGAAAGTATTGAATTTGATATTTCAGAATTATATAGTTTTGCGAAAGATTCTGATACAATTGAGAAAGTTCTAAATAAGAGTTATCAAAAAGCAATAGAAAAAACAGAACGTGCTACTTATCAAGCAATGGAGGCATTTATTCACAATTTAAACACAATGCATTCTAGAGCAGGAGCACAAGTACCATTTTCTTCTGTAAACTTTGGAACAGATACATCTCCAGAAGGAAGAATGATTATCAAAAATTTCTTACTGGCAGAGGATGAAGGATTAGGAAAGGGTGAAACTCCAATTTTCCCTGTATCTATCTTTAAAGTAAAAGAAGGCGTTAATTATAACAAAGGGGATAAGAACTACGATTTATTTAAACTCGCTTGTAAAGTATCAGCGAAACGTTTGTTCCCTAACTTCTCATTTATTGATGCTCCTCATAATATCGGATATTACAAAGAAGGAGATCCAAATACCGAAATTTCTTATATGGGATGTAGAACGAGAGTAATTGGTGATGTTACAGATCCAAATCATGAAGTAGTTACAGGACGTGGAAACTTGTCTTGGACTACCATTAACTTACCTAGACTTGGAATTAAATATGGAATTTGTCTAAAAGAACGGGATAAGGCGGATATTAAAGGATTCTATCAAGAGTTAGAAGAATTAATGGATATGGTAAAGGATCAGTTGTTAGAACGATTCGAAGTACAATGTAATAAAAGATGTTATAATTTCCCATTTTTGTTAGGACAAGGAGTATGGACAAATGGAGAAAAATTAAAACCTACAGATCGCTTAAGAAAAGTATGGAAACATGGTTCGTTATCCATTGGATTTATTGGACTTGCGGAATGCTTAAAAGCCTTAACTGGAAAACATCATGGAGAAAGTGATGAAAGCCAAAAACTAGGATTAGAAATCATTCAGTTTATGCGTAAAAAGTGTGATGAATATGCAGAAAAGTATAATTTAAACTTTGCTTGTCTAGCAACTCCAGCAGAAGGGTTAGCTGGAAGATTTACAGGAATTGATAAAGCGATTTATGGGAAGATTAAAGGAGTCACGGACAGAGAGTATTATACAAATTCGTTCCATGTACCAGTATATTACAACATTAGTATTACAGGTAAAATTGAAACGGAAGCACCTTATCATGCATTAACCAATGGTGGGCATATTTCTTATATTGAACTGGATGGAGATGCTGCTCAAAACGTAGAAGCATTCGAAAAAATCATTCGTATCATGAAGGAGTCTGGAATTGGATATGGCGCTGTTAACCACCCAGTAGATAGAGACCCAGTTTGTGGTTATGTCGGAGTCATTAATGATGTATGTCCTGGATGTGGAAGACACGAATTTGAAGGAGTTCCAGTTGAGAGATTAACTGGAGAGGACTGCAGTTGCGGTAGATAAAAAGCTAATAATTAAGATAATAAATGATAAATTAATAGAAAAGGAGAGATTGAAAAATGGAAAAAGTAGTAGGAGAAGGAAAAGGATTTGAAAGAATTAGAAGGGTAACCGGATATTTAGCAGGAGACGTTTCTAGATTCAATAATGGGAAAAGAGCAGAAGAAAGAGATCGTGTAAAACATAGTGGGTATAAAGAAATCTGCAAAGAAGCAAAAAAAGAAGTAGCATAGTATGGAAATTCGTCTAGCTGCTGATTTACAAACAGATAGTATTGTTGATGGAGAGGGAATCCGAACGGTTCTTTGGACACAAGGATGCCCTCATCATTGCCCTGGATGTCACAATCCACAGACCCACGATTTTAACGGTGGTGTTTTAGTAGATGTTGAGGAAGTAAAGGATGCAATCTATGAATTAAGAGGTCAGGATGGTCTTACCTTTTCGGGAGGAGATCCCTTTGCTCAACCGAAAGCATGTGCCGAAATTGCTCGTTTTGCAAAAAGTATAGGACTAAATATTTGGTGTTATACTGGATATAACTTTGAACAATTGATGACTCTTTCGAAACAAAAACCTGAAATTATGGAATTCTTAAAAGAGATTGATACCTTAGTAGATGGAAGATTTATTTTAGAAAAGAAAAGTTATAATGCATTATTTCGAGGAAGCACCAATCAAAGATTAATTGATGTTCAGGAGAGCTTAAAGCAACATACAGTAGTGTTAAAAAGAGAAGAAGAGGAAACCTCATTTTCATTTATCCCTAGAAAAAAACAGGGATTGTATGTATAATAAGAGGAGAAATACTTCTTTTTTCTTTGGAGGAAAAAATATGGAAAATACTAAAATTTTAGAAGGAAGAAGCGTAAGAGATTTTCTTCTTCCAAAACTAAAAAAAGACATAGCAAACTTGAACGAACCATTACAATTGGTTGTGATTCAGATTGGTTATCAGAAGGAAAATGAATTATACTTAAAACAAAAGAAGACTATGGCAGAGAAATTGGGCGTGATTTTCACAAACTTATTTTTTTCAGAATCTGCTTCAGTTTCTTCCATTTTTTCAGAAATAGAAAAATTAAATCAAGATCCAAAGGTTCATGGGATTATGATTCAAAGTCCTGTACCAAAAGCATTTCCTTTTTTTGAAATGGTAGAAGCAATCGACCCAAAGAAAGATGTTGATGGGTTAACTTCCTTTCATCAACAGAAGCTATCGAACCACCCACAAATGATTCCAGCGACTGTTCGAGGCATTTTTGAACTTTTAGAATTTTATCAATTAGAACTAGAAGAAAAAAGAATCGTAATCTTAGGAAAAAGTCGTTTGGTAGGTTCTCCGCTAGCTACTTTATTAAAGAACAAAGGAAAAGTAGTTTTATGCGATTCTAAGACAGAGGATACACTAAAACAACTTCAAATGGCAGATTTTATTTTTCTAGCGATTGGAAAACCAGAGTGGCTAAAGAAAGAAATGGTTTCAGAAAAGGCAGTAATTATCGACATTGGAACTAGTTTGGTTGAAGGAAAATTATTAGGAGATTGTTGCTTTTCTAGTGTAAATGGATATGTAAAAGCAGTGACCCCAGTTCCAGGAGGAGTAGGTCCCATGACGGTAATTTCGCTTTTCTTAAATTTATTAGACCTTTACAATATACAAAGAGAGAAATAAATCTCCTTGTTTTTTTTCTTCTTTTTTAGTATAATATGCCTCAATGAAATGGGGGATTCGCAGTGTCTTTAACATATGAACAAAAGATAGAAGAATATAAAAAATGGGTACTTACTCATCAAAAAACACCACCTAAAAAACTAAAAGTAAAATTTTCAGATGGTGGTGATATGCGCTCTTGGGGACATAATCAAAGACGTTATCTAAAAGAATTTATAGAAAAAAATAGTGGGAAGCCAATCCCAGAAAACTTTCGAAAATTCCAAAAGATGTGTGAGGAAATTGAAGAAGCCCTTGATGGAAAACTGGATTTACAAAGAGATAAATCCTTTCTTTCGAAAACAGATCAGTATTTAGAAAAAACTAGAGAATTAGGAAGAAGACCTGTAATATCAGATGAATGTTACTTTAATAATGGACGCAGTATGGTGGATTGGTATAATTCACAAAATAGATTGTATAAGAAAGAAGAATCTGTGATTTTTTTAGAAAATTTATCAGAAGAAGAGGTAGAAAACTTAACGCCTTTCTTAAAAATGAAACGTCATCTTTACCAGGAAGGATATTGTGAAAATCCAAACAATAAAGTAAAACCTTTGACATTTGAAGAAAGAACAAAAGAGTACTTGGAATATTTTCAAATGAAACAGCAAAAGACTGGCGTTCGACACACCCTTTTTTCTGATGGGGTTAATATCGAAGATTGGTATCGAAATCAAATTAGATTTTTACGGTCAGACAGAAGCAAAGAAAAATCACTGACAGAGACGAGGAAAAAAGAGGTAGAATTATTTGCGCGAATGGAAAATGAAATGCTAAAAATAAAAGATATTCCTATCATTCGCCTCTCTAGAATGACAAAGAAAGAGAAAATTTCTTACTTAATTCAACTATTAGAAGGAGAAATTGATCCTTCCCTTTCAAAAGATAATATTTGCTTTAACGAAAAAGACTACTATTTTCCAGATGAAATTTGTATTAACAGTTGGCTAAAGAGTAATCAAAAAGAATGTGAAGAATATCTTGGAGAATACCAATTACTATGGGATGATTCGAAACCACTTTCTTTTGAAGAAAAAATATTAGAATATAAAAAAGCGGCAGAAAGATTAGGAAAAAAGCTAAAAGTACGGGATCCTTACTGTTTTTCTGATCATAGTGTTGCAGCAACATGGTTAGCAAGGCAAGAGAGAAAAGTGAAAGAAGAACGGAAAAGGGAAAGTCCAATTTCAAATCTCCGTATGAGAGAAATTCATATGTTAGCATTATTGGATAACTATTTATACCAATTGGAACGTACTTACCAAACACATACGCTATCTACTAATAGCGAAAAAGAAAAAATAAAGAAAAAATCACAATAATATTTTTATTTCTTTCCATAAAAAAATCTAGTATCATAGAATCAAGAAAAAAATTATGGTATAATGAAAAAAGAATCATCTGGGAATGATTGCGGGAGGATGTCTATGGAAAAGAAAAAAACAAAATCTGAAATTGTAAAGTTACTATTAAATAAAGATTTAGAAACCGAAGATGAAGAGCAACTCTTAGACTTATTAATTGATCAACCAATTGCGATTGATGTAGATCGTGAAGATGAGAAAAGCAAAAGTTTTGGGGATCGAATTGCTGATAAGCTAACCTCTTTTGCTGGTAGTTGGACGTTTATTCTTGGATTCATCTTATTTTTAATTGGCTGGATTGTTCTAAACCTTATTTTTATTCAAGATTTAGACCCTTATCCATTTATTTTGCTTAATTTATTACTATCCTGTATCGCAGCGCTACAGGCACCGATTATTATGATGAGTCAAAATCGAGAAGCGAAAAGAGAAGTGTTGAGAAATCAAAACGATTACAAGACAGATTTAAAGAGTGAGTTAATATTGGAAGAGCTTCATGATAAAATGGAGAAAATCTTAGAAAATCAGGAAGTAATTTTAACTTATCTAGAACAAAAGAGGAAAAACCATGGCGAAAAGTAAATTCAACCTTTCTTTTTTAAAAGAGAAAAAATGGATATTTTTCCTTCTATTGATGCTTTTTTTCTGCTTATTCGCTAAGACTATTTTAAAAAAAGGAACCTTTGCTTTTGATCAAACAATTTTTGATTTTCTAGAAAAAATTCGAAGTAACCAAGCGACTGCTATCTTCAAAATAATTACCAACTTAGTGAGCCTTCCTGCTTTGATTGTCTTTTGTCTTTTAATTTATTTCAATTCATTTACTAGAAAGCATGGAAATTTGGTTGTGATAAACCTAGGAATCGTTACGATTTTCAATTATTTATTAAAACTATTTTTTGCGAGAGAAAGGCCGTTTGGAATTGCCTTAATTAAAGAAACTGGATACAGTTTTCCTTCTGGACATTCCATGATTTCAATGGCGTATTTTGGATTTTTAATCTATTTAATTTACCATGGAAGTCTTTCAACTACCAAAAAAACGATTCTTATGATATTATGTTCCATTATCATCTTTGCGATTGGCTTAAGTCGAATTTATCTAGGAGTTCATTACCCAAGTGATGTAATGGGAGGATTCTTTTTATCAATTGCCTACTTAATCGTATTTACGCACTTGATAGATATTTATAGAAAGAATAGGAGTGTAGAAGTATAATGTTTAAAAAGAAGTTTAAGAAAAAAGAAGAGCCTTTATGGAAAAGCTTTAGCTATGCCTTTGAGGGATTACGAAGTTCCCTTTCGACAGAGAGAAATTTATTAATTCACTTTTCTGTAATGTTGTTAGTCATTCTGTTTGGAATTTTATTAGAACTTAGTATTCCAGAATGGATGATTTGTATTATTTTGTTTGGTTTAGTCATTTCTGCTGAGTTAATGAATACAGCGATTGAAGCAACCGTTGATATTTGCTCCCCAGAAATTCATCCGAAAGCGAAATTAGCAAAAGATACAGCGGCAGCTTCCGTATTAGTTTTAGCTATTGCTTCTAGTATTGTGGGGGCTTTGATTTTTTTACCGAAAGTATATTCATTTTTTAAAACATTTTTCTAAAGGAGAACTTTTATGACGAATCAAAAGAAAAGAAAAAAGAAAAAGAGAACACAAAAAAAATCCTTATCAGGATGGGAAATGATTATGATTCCGCTAGGAATTGTCTTCATTGTTTTAATGTACGACATGTTATTTGGTATTTCATTTTCTACTACTAATTACGAAACCGTAGAAAATATAAAATTAGAAATTCCAAAATTTATGACGGTTTCCTCTTCTAAGAATGGAGAACTAAAACTAAATACGTATCGAAGTGTAGCGGCAATCTCTAAGGATATGAAAAAGATAAGAAAAGATAGTAAAAAGATTATTTGTTCAGGTAAAGATTACTATTATAAGGAAGAAAATGATGTTAGTATCTCTTATCAAATTCGAAGGGGTCTTTTATACAATTATTTAACGATTGAGTATCAAAAAGGGGAATTTATCTGCCCTTTAGATCAAGAAGAAGAATCTAAAAAGAATTGTAGTTTTATTAGAACGTATTATGTAGATCTTGTCAAAGAAACACAGGAAGAAGATAAGATCTATGTAACCTTAAGTGAATATCAGGGAGATACTGAAACAGTAGAACTTCCAAGTATATGGCAAGAAACGTTAATAGTAGGTCAAAATTATGAGTTTACATTAGAACAGATAGGCACAAAAAAGTCTAGGACAGAGAATATTTCAGATATTTTTAAATCTTATGTCATTACCGAAATTCATCCAACTGAGTTACTTGGAGTAGAACAAAAACAAGAATCAATTTGTAAATAAGAAGTAAATAGTCATACAAAACTTGCATTTTTAGAAAAAAATATACATTTTTATTCTTTAATGTGATATAATGTAAAAAGTGAGAAATCACTAGATCGTTTTTAAGCTAATTATTTTATTTCTTCTGAATTGTCAAAGGATAGATAACTAAGTGTTAAAAAGATCCATATTTAAAGAAGGAGGAAATAAAATGTCAGAATATAAGGACAAGACAATCACTTGTGTAGATTGTGGAGAAGAATTTGTTTTCACTGCAAGGGATCAAGAGTTTTATGCAGAAAAAGGATTTAACAACGAACCAAAAAGATGTAAAGCATGTCGTGATAAGAAAAAGGCAGAAAGAAATACGAAATTTTCAAATGAAACAAATAGAGAAGATTAAGAACAATCTTCTTTTTTTATGTTTTTGTAAAGTATAGGAAATATTTTGTTCGAGAATATAATTTTTTGGTATAATACTTTTAGTACTTTGAGTAGTATATAGAAGGGATGATGCATTTGTTAGAATTAAAAAATATTAGTAAAGTCTATGATACAGCGGGAATTCAACAACGAGCACTCGATAAAATTAGCATCCAATTTCGTGAATGTGAATTTGTTTCTATTTTAGGACAAAGTGGTAGTGGAAAGACAACGATGTTAAATATTATAGGTGGTTTAGATAATTATACGACAGGAGATTTATTAATTAATGGAGTCTCTACAAAAAAATATAAAGATCGTGATTGGGATACTTATCGGAATCATTCGATTGGCTTTGTTTTTCAAAGCTATAATCTGATTCCACATCAAACGGCATTAGCAAACGTAGAACTTGCTTTAACGTTATCTGGTGTTGGAAAGGAAGAACGAAGAAGAAGAGCAAAGGCAGTATTAAAACAAGTCGGTCTTCAAAACCATATGAATAAAAAACCAAACCAAATGTCTGGCGGACAGATGCAGCGAATTGCGATTGCCCGAGCCTTAATCAATGATCCAGATATTTTGCTTGCCGATGAGCCAACAGGAGCCCTAGACTCTGAAACGAGTGTTCAAATCATGGAGTTATTAAAAGAAATTGCCAAAGAAAAATTGGTAATTATGGTAACCCATAATCCAGAATTAGCCAAGCAATATTCAACAAGAATTGTAAAATTATTAGATGGACATATTACGGATGATTCCAATCCAGTAGTGGAAGAAATCTCTGTCAATCAAGAAAAAAAAGAACAGACGAAAAAAAGATCAAAAAAGAAAACCTCCATGTCCTTTCTAACAGCCTTTTCTTTAAGTTTAAATAATTTGATGACAAAGAAAGGAAGAACTATTTTAACAGCATTTGCAGGTTCCATTGGGATTATTGGAATTGCCTTAATTCTTTCCCTATCTAGTGGGGTAAAAGGATACATTTCTAGGGTAGAAGAGGATACCTTATCTAGTTATCCGATTTCGATTGAAGAACAGACCGTTGATACTAGCAGTATGATTATGTCTTTAATGACCTATGATCAAAGAAGAGAAGAACATGAATTAGATAAAATCTATTCAGGAAATATTATGACAGAATTAATCAATACTTTAGCAGCACAAATGGAAACGAATAACTTAGAAGAGTTTAAAAAGTATTTAGATGATGATAAAAACGGGTTTGATCAATATACAACAGCAGTTCAATACAGTTATAATGTTGATTTACAACTATACAAATCAGATACAAGTGAGGGAATTGTTCGTGTAAATCCTACGACAATTTTAAGCTCCTTTGGAGTATCTGGTATGGATTCTATGATGGAATTACAAGATCAACTTGGTGGAGGAAGTATGTCAGCTGCTACCAATGTATTTCAGGAATTATTAGACAATGAAGCCTTGTTAAAAACACAATATGATGTTGTAAAAGGACATTGGCCTACTAACTATAATGAAGTTGTTTTAATGATTGATGATCATAATGAGATTAGCGATTATGCACTATATGCATTAGGAATCAAAGATCAAAAAGAATTAAATGATTCTTATAAAAATATTTTAGAAGGAAAAGAAGTAGAATCGGAAGTTACGACTTATAGTTATGATGAATTTTTAGGACTTACCTTTAAACTTGTTTTAAATACAGATTATTATGAAAAACAAAACAATCTTTGGATTGATAAAAAAGAGGATGAAGAATACTTAAAACAGTTAATTGAACAAGGGGAGGATGTTACCATTGTTGGAATTATCCGTCCAAATGAAGAATCACTAGCAACGACTACAACAGGTGGAATTGGATATACAAGTGCCCTAACCAAACATGTTATTGAAAAAATCAATGAGGCAGAAATTACCAAAGATCAAAAAGCAAATCCAGAAATCAATGTATTTACAGGATTAGAATTTAGTGATGGAAAAGATACGTTTGATATGAGTTCTTTGTCTAGAGAACAACAAGCATACTTAGCAAGCCTTTCTCAGGAAGAACTAGCAAAAATTATTTCTCAGTATGCATCAAATGCCAAAGCAACCTATGAAGATAATCTAGCAACATTAGGGATTGTTGATTTGGAGAAACCAAGTACGATTCATATTTATCCAAAAGACTTTGATTCAAAAGAAGTAATTGTCGATAAAATTGAAGCGTATAATGATAAAGCCAAAAGCAAAGACAAGGAAGAATTAGTAATTAACTATACGGATGTTGTTGGTGTGATGATGACAGGAGTTTCTAGTATTATCGATACCATTAGCTATGTATTAATTGCCTTTGTTGCGATTAGTTTGATTGTTTCTAGTATTATGATTGGTATTATTACTTATATTTCTGTTCTTGAAAGAACCAAAGAAATTGGAATTTTACGTGCGATGGGAGCTAGTAAGAAAGATGTTTCTCGTGTATTTAATGCAGAGACACTAATTGAGGGACTTACTGCGGGTATGATCGGAATCTTAGTTACCATTTTATTAAATATTCCAATTAATATTATTATTAAAAAGATTGTGAATATTTCCAATATTTCTAAATTGCCAGTAGGTGGTGCAATCATCTTAGTAGCAATCAGTGTGGTCTTAACTGTCATTGCAGGACTTATCCCATCACGGATGGCAAGTAAAAAAGATCCAGTAGAAGCACTCAGAACGGAGTAAGAGAAATCTTACTCTTTTTTAATGGAGGAATGCTTCCTTTTTTATTCGTTTTATGATACCATAATACTGTTCTTAGGTATTTCTAAGGAAACTTATTAATAAGATATTGAAAGGGAGAAGTTTGTATGAGTGGACATTCAAAATGGGCAACAATCCATCGTAAAAAAGGATTAATTGATGCCGAAAGAGGAAAAATATTTCAAAAATTAGCAAAGGAAATTTATGTTGTTGCGAAGGGAACCAATGGGGACCCTGATTCCAATCCATCACTAAGAATGGTAATTGAAAAATGTAGAAGCCAAAATATGCCAAAAGATAATATTCAAAAAGCGATTGATAAAGCGATTGGAGCTCAAGGAGGAGAAGATTTCGAAAGTATTCGTTATGAAGGATATGGACCTAATGGAATTGCAATTATGGTTGACTGTTTGACGGACAATAGAAACCGTACCGCTTCCTTAGTTCGATCTTCTTTTACAAAACGTGGAGGAAATTTAGGAACAGATGGAAGTGTAAGTTATCTATTTGAACGAAAAGGAGTCATTGTGATAGAGAAAACAGTAGACGAAGAAGAATTAATGATGACGGTATTAGATCAAGGGGCGACCGACATGATTACCAATGACGATACATTTGAAGTCTATACGACACCAGATACGTTCCTAAAAGTAAAAGAGGCAATGGAGGGAATGGGAGTAACTGAATTTTTAACAAGTGAGATTACATATGTTGCCTCAAATTTAGTAGAGATTGAAGATGAAGAAGTAAAAGAGAGAGTTTTAGCTCTTGTTGAGACGTTAGAAGAATTAGATGATGTACAAGATGTATATCATAATTTAAGCGAATAAAAATTTGAAACTTCAATTTGAAAAAGGAGTGATTATGAAGCAAGCAGTAGTCATCATAAATCCGCAGAGTGGGAGGAAGAAAAATAAAAATAGTTTCGATGAAAATTCCTCTCGATTTTTATCTTTGTTCAAAAAACATGGCTATGAGGTATCTTTTTATCAAACAACTTATCCAGGCCATACGACCGAAATTGTGAAAGGACTACCAGATTCTACTGATTTAGTGATTTCTGTTGGGGGAGATGGAACACTAAATGAGGCAATGGTTGGAAATTTTGCGAGGAAAAAGCGGTTAGTATTAGCACATTTACCTTACGGAACGACGAATGATGTGGGTGCGATGTTTGGGTTTGGGAAACATCCTTATAAAAATTTACAACTGATCTTATCAGGAGTAGTACAAGGAATCGATATCTGTACCATTAATGGTCATCCTTTTATTTATTCTGCTGGATTTGGAAAATTTATGAATGTTCCCTATGAAACCAGTAGAAATTTAAAAAAGACGTTAGGAAAAAGTGCCTATGTAGTAGCGATGGTTTGTGATTTTTTTAGAAGAAAACCACCTCTTTATGAACTTACTTATGAAGTAAATGGAGAAAAATATCATGGGCTTTATTCGTTTGCGTTAATTTCAAATGCCAATCGGATTGCGGGAATTCGTCACTTTTATCGTGATGTAAAACTAGATGATAATCTCTTTGAAGTGGCATTTTGTAATCTTAGGTCAAAAAAAGATATTGTCCGTAGTCTTATCTATTTAAGACTGAATGATATCACGAAAGTCCCTGGATTTTATTTCCATAAAACAGATCATATTCGAATCCAGTTTCATGATAAATTAAAAAAACCTTGGTGTTTGGATGGAGAACTTTACCGTAGTGAAGGAAATATTTATGATATTCGAATTGAAAGAGGAGTTCCTATGGTAGTAGCAGAACATATCGTAGAAAAAATGTTCGTTTCTAAGGAGGCCTCTAATGACTGAAAACTATCAACTGAAGATGGAAGAAATTATAGAGAAGAATAGGCAAAGTGGTAAAATTCCTAAACTTTTATTACAAGCTTGTTGTGCTCCTTGCTCTAGCGCTGTATTAGAAAGAATTGCTGAGTATTTTGAAATTACCATTTTATATTACAATCCCAATATTTCGGATTCTTTAGAATATGAAAAACGGTTAGAAGAGGTTCATTCTTTAATCTCTCAATTAGAAACGAAATATCCAGTAACAGTAATGTCTGGGCGCTATGACCCAAAAGAATTCTTTGATACAGTACGAGGTTATGAACATTTAAAAGAGGGAAGTGAAAGATGTTTTCGTTGTTACCGATTACGTCTTACAGAAACTGCGAAATTAGCAAAAGCAGAAGGATTTGATTATTTTGGTACAACCTTATCCATTAGCCCCTACAAAAATAGTCAAGTATTAAATGAAATTGGGGAAGAATTAGAGGGTGAGTATGGGATTCCTTATTTATATGCTGATTTCAAAAAGAAAAATGGGTATAAGCGAAGTATTGAATTATCGAAACAGTATGGATTATATCGACAAGACTATTGTGGATGTATTTACTCAAAAAAAGAGAGGGAAAAATCTCGAAAGAAACTAGAAATTTCAAATCAATAGAGGAAGGGAATAAAAGCATGGCAATAACCAAGGAATATAAAAATTATGTATTAGAAAAGCTGGAATGTCTAGATTCCATTTTTTGTCGTCCCATGATGGGAGGATATTTATTCTATTATCGAGATATTTTATTTGGGGGAATTTACGAAAATGAGAATTTCTTAATCAAAAAGACAGTGAGTAATGAAAAATACCAATTACCCGAAGAACTTCCTTATCAGGGAGCCAAAATGATGTACTTGATCGAAGATTTAGAAGATAGTGAGTTACTTAGAAATATTATCTTAGATACTTGTAAAGATTTAAAACCAACAAAGAAGAAATCCTAGTTTTGAAGAAAAGGGAGGAATTCTATGAAAATTAAAACGATTGTGGTAGGAGAATTGGAAGAAAATTGCTATTTATTAATGGAAAACGATTCTTGTCTTGTAGTAGATCCAGGAGAGGAATATGAAAAAATAAGAAAAGAGATTGGTTCTCTTTCTGTACTGGGAGTCTTAATTACGCATCATCACTTTGATCATGTAGGTGCTTTAAATGCTCTCTTAAAAGATTATAAAATTCCAAAATATGATTTTTCTAATGAAGAGAAAGAGTACAAAATAGGTCCTTTTACTTTTCAAATTGTCTTGAATCCAGGGCATTCAAAAGATTCTGTTCGTTTTGTTTTTGAAAAAGAAAGAATCATGTTTGTTGGTGATTTCGTTTTTCAAGGGACTGTTGGACGATGTGATTTAGAAGGTGGAAATTTTAACGAAATGAAAGAAAGTATTCGTTCTTTAAAAAAGGAAAAAGAGAATTATACCCTTTATCCTGGCCATGGGCCTAAAACAACATTAGATCAAGAAAAAAAATATAATATGTATTTCGAGGATTGACTTTTATGACAGTCCTTTTTCATTGATAGTGTTGCAAAAAAAAGAATTTCGTGATATTCTTAATTACGATAGAAGAGGGAGTCGTTGTATGGGATTTGATGTATTTTTATTAGTAATTTTAATTGTTGCAGGAATCTGCTTTTTTAGAAGGCTAGATAGTAGTGTCTATTTTATCGCTTCTCTAGATATCTTCTTTCGAATCTTAACATTTATAAGGGATAATTTAGGAGTGGCCGAATTTAGCAGATTCATTCGAGAGTATTTTCCAGAAAGCATACCAGGAGTGATTTATAAATATACAGATGGTATCTTATCCACCGTATTGATGTGGATTTATGTATTGATGTTTGTTGTCTTTTTATTCTATACCGTTCGGATTTTATGGAAAAAGAGATAATCATGAAAAAAAGTCGCGTAGTATGAGTTGTTTTGACTTCTTTTACTTTACGACTTTTTCTTTGGATAAACCTTCTGTAACGATTTTTCAATACATTTGAGTTGTTCTTGATCATAGGAATTAAGACCTGGCCATTCTTCTTGAATGACTAGGAGTGCGTCAATTATATTTTCTCCCATTTGTTGTCTTTCTATCGGATCTTGAATTTGTGGTACTGATTGAATCATAGCAGAAAGAATCATGGCTAGTTCATTATCCATACTGTTCACCGGTTTTTATTATATCGTTCGTTCTAAAACTTTGTCAATTTTTTCTCTTTCCATTTCCATTTCTTTAGTGTATAATTAGTTTATAAAATAGGAGGCAGTTCATTCAATGAAAAAAATATATACAAGTATTGATTTAGGTAGTTATGGCATTAAGATGATTGCGAGTGAGTGTGTCAATGGTGCTTTTCATGTTCTAGCTGCCACTAATGTGCGAAGTAAAGGGATAAAAAACGGGAATATTAGCGACGTTGAAGAGGCTTTGAATTCTCTTCAAAAAGCGAAACAAAATCTAGAAGAAATGTTGGGAGTGCCTATTAATCAGGCAGTAGTCTCTGCACCTTCTGAGGAAATTGATTTTAATATTGTTTCTGGAGAAATTGTTTTAAATCCTGAAAATATCATTAACTCCGAAGAAATTGCCAAAGTATTACATGAAGCAATCCTAGGAAATGTAGCGGATGAGAGAGAATTAGTTACAGTGATGCCAATTTCCTTTCACGTCGATGGAAAAGAAGGGGTAAAAGATCCAAAGGGAATGATGGGGGAAAAACTGATGGTAAAAGCGGTCATTACCACCATTCCAAAACAACGGTTAAAACAAGTATTAAATCTTTTAAGAACTTGTGGCATTATGCCAGTAGATGTTTGTTTTAAAGCAGTTGGAGACTATTTTGAGGCAAAGAGTCCTGTAACAGATAACGAAGTAGGAGCGATTATTAATTTAGGATATGACAATTTAGAAGTTTCTATTTTTAATAAAGGAATTATGATTAAGAATGAAAAGTTAGGTGTTGGTTCCAAAGAAATAGACATGGAGATTATGAGAAAATATTTTGTTAAGAAAGGAACTGCACGTAGTTTAAAGGAAAATTTCGCAATCAGTAATACCCGATATGCGGATGCTTCTGACTATATCGAAGTAGTAAATAGGAACCAAGAAAAAGTAATGATTGGTCAATTAGAAATTTCAGAATTAGTAGAAAATAAAATTGTAGAACTGCTAAAACTTGCGAAAAAACAAATAAACATCTTAACAAACCGTGAAATAAGTTATATAATAATAACTGGGGGAATCAGTGAACTTGCTGGTTTTCAATATGTGGTAGAAAATGTTTTTGACCGAAGAGCGACCACCTTAGATATTAGAACGATGGGAGTAAGAAATAATATGTACTCTAGTGCCTTCGGAATGATTAAGTATTTTTATTATAAATTAGAATCAAGAGGAAAGACTTATTCGATGTTTAATGAAAGTCAAGCAGAAGAGTTAGTATCAACAAATAGGAAAATGTCGGGAATGGCAAACGATAGCATTATTCACAAAGTATTTGGATATTTTTCTTAAGATTAGGGAGGATTTTATATGTTAAATGGATTAGAAATGGATCAACTAGCAAAAATAAAAGTAATTGGTATTGGCGGTGGCGGGTGTAACGCTGTTAACCGAATGATAGAATCTGGTGTGAAAGGTGTCGAATTTATCGTTGCAAATACAGATTTGCAAGTATTAAATAATTCACAAGCTGATATCAAAATTCAAATTGGAACTAATCTTACGGATGGATTAGGAGCTGGTGCAAATCCAGAAGTTGGTCGTGAAGCAGCAGTAGAATCAAAAAAAGAAATTGAAGATGCCTTACAAGGAGCAGATATGGTGTTTGTTACTTGTGGTATGGGTGGAGGAACCGGTACAGGAGCTTCTCCAGTTATCGCAGAAATTGCCCAAACGCTGGGTGCTTTAACCGTTGCTATCGTTACAAAACCGTTTGGCTTTGAAGGTAGAAAAAGAATGGATAATGCTCTAAAGGGGTTAGATGAATTAAAAAAACATGTCGATACCCTAATTGTGATTCCAAATGATCGACTAAGAGAAATTATTGATAAAACAACACCGATGATTGAAGCATTCAAAGAAGTAGATAATGTATTACGTCGTGGTGTTCAATCAATTTCTGATTTAATCGCAGTCGTTGGACTTGTTAACTTAGACTTTGCCGATGTAAAAGCAGTTATGCAAAATTCTGGGAATGCCATTATTGGAATCGGGATTGGAATGGGAGAAGATCGCGCGATTGAGGCTGCGAAACAGGCAGTATCCTCTCCGCTTTTGGAAACGAGTATTTCAGGAGCAACCGATGCGATTATCAATGTTACTGGTGGAACAAACTTAACCTTGTTTGAAGCAGAACAGGCAGCAGAGGTTGTAAGAGCAGCTGCTAATACAGATATCAATACCATCTTTGGATCTGTTATCAATGAAAATTTAACCGATGAAGTTATCGTTACTGTCATTGCAACTGGTTTTGAAAAATCTGGAAATCAAATTCAAAAAGATCCAATCTATAATAACATTCAAAACAATCGCCGAAGTGCACAACCAAGAGAAGTTGAAGTGATTGAAGACTTTGATGACGATGATGATGGAGATGACGAAATTCCAGTTTTCTTACAAAATAGAAATTTCTAAAAGGTGCTTAATACAGGCATCTTTTTCTTTACTTTTTTTTCTGTTTCGATTAAAGTAGAGATAGATGTTTATGGATGAGGTGATTGAATGAGATTAAATAGAAAGGAAAAAAACGAATTTAGAAATAGAGTTGAGGAAGCTGTAAATAGCAATTGGAATGAAATACCAGATGCTTCCATTAAAATAGACACATCTTTATTAGAAGAATTAATCTTTCAAACGGAACATATTTGGTATGGAGGAAAACAAGTTACTATAAAATTTCCAATTTGGACGGGTCCTTTTCTTCGAAAATTTGATTTAACTTCGGTTAGCTTTGATGATGTTTTATGGAATAAAAAAGCTTTTCAAACGATTTGTAATGTGTCTTTAGAAATAGACGAAAACCAGGATTGTGATTTATCTTATACTAATGCCAAAATAGATTTTCGAAAAGCTTTTTGACCAGTAAAAGCGGGAAATTCTTATCAGGAATCTTGTACTCCCGTTCGTGGAATCGACTTTTCTTATGTTGATTTGAGTCAAAGTCATTTAGATAAAATTCCATCTGCTGTTTTCACGAATTTTAGTTATGCAAAAAGCGATGCCAAAGATTTTCTGAATCCGCAAAAAAGATTTGATGGATGCTTTTTTGATGGAATCGATTTTAGCGGACACAAACTTGAACTTTCTGATTTTAGTCAAATATTTTACACTTGTAGTTTTCAAAATACAAAACTTCAAATTTCTTATTTACCGACTAAAAGTTCCAAAGAAGAAGGAAAACTTTTAGGAACAGATATAAAGAATGGGAGATTGATTGGATGTTATGTAAATGGTGTTCTTATTAAAACAAAAGAAGAACAAGACGAAATCAAAAAAGAAAAACGAGAGGACTTTCAAGATTATAAAGAGTACCTCTATGATAAGATAATGGAGAGTATTGAAGAAAGTGTGAAAGAAGAAACTTCAGAAACAAAAAAGGAAAAGGTAATCGGAACACACCCTGATTCTTAAAGTAAATTAATGAATAAAGGGAAGTCAAAAAAGATAAAATTGCTTTTTTCTTTTTTTGATACTCAAAAAAATTGGTATAATTAAATTAAAGAAGAATAATTATTGACAAAGAGGCAAATAATTAGTATAAATGAAAAGAATGAAGGAAGTGTTAATGTGGCAGAAAATTTGGTTATTGTGGAATCTCCTAGTAAGAGCAAAACCATTGAAAAATATTTAGGGAAAGGCTATAAAGTTGTTTCTTCGAAAGGACATATTAGGGATCTTGCGACAACGGGAAAATATGGACTTGGAGTGGATGTAGAGAATCAGTTTGCGCCAAATTATATTTTAATTAGTGGAAAGAAAAAACTAGTACAGGAGTTAAAAAAACAGGTAAAAGAATCAGATAAAGTATATCTTGCAACCGACCCAGACCGGGAAGGGGAAGCAATCTCTTGGCATTTAAAAGAAGCCCTCGATATAAAAGATAAAAATTATGAAAGAGTTCTATTCCATGAAATTACGAAAGATAAAGTATTAGAAGCTTTTGAATCTCCTCGTAAAATTGATGAGGATTTGGTTCATAGTCAAGAAACTAGAAGAATTTTAGACCGTATTATTGGTTTTCGTTTGAGTAAATTAATGCAGTCAAAAACAGGAGGAAAGTCTGCTGGAAGAGTACAAAGCGTTGCTTTAAAACTGATTGTTGATAGAGAACGAGAAATTGAAGCCTTTATTCCAGAAGAGTATTGGACCGTAACTGCAAACTTTTCACAATTTTCTGCTGAATTATTTCAACATCACAAAACCAAATTAGAAATAAAGTCAAAAGAAGAAGTTGACCGAATTTTAGAAAATTTAGGAACTTTATATACTGTAATCGATATTGAAGAAAAAGAAAAGAAAAAGCATGCCAAAGCACCATTTATTACTTCGACACTGCAACAAGAAGCTTCTACAAAATTGGGATTTACTGCGAAAAAGACAATGAGTATCGCGCAGAAATTATATGAAGGAACTGATCTTGGAAAGGAAACAGTCGGACTGATTACTTATATGAGAACAGATTCAATCCGTCTAAGTGAGGAGTTTGTAAAATCTGCGCAGGCTTATCTTTTTAAGGAATATGGAAAAGACTATGTAGGATATGTAAAAACGTCAAAAAAGAATGAAAATGTACAAGATGCACATGAAGCAATTCGACCAACCAGCATCAATCGTACACCAAAAGAGATGGAACCTTATTTAACGCCAGATGAATATAAATTGTATCGTTTTATTTATACTCGTGCGGTAGCTTCCTTAATGAGTGATGCCAAAGTAAAAGCAACAACTGTTGTTTTAGATAATAATGATTATCAGTTTAAATCGAATGGTCAAATTCTTGTATTTGATGGGTATTTGAAACTATATCAAGACTATGAAGATAGCGAAGATAAAATTCTACCAGATGTTTTAATGAAACAAAAAGAATTTCAAACAGACGATGTGGAGACAAAACAACATTTTACTTCTCCACCAGCTCGTTATAGTGAGGCAAAACTAATTGATGCGTTAGAGAAACTAGGAATTGGTCGTCCTTCTACCTATGCGACAATTATCGATACCATTAAAGAGAGAGGATATGTAGAAGTTCTTGAAAAAAAATTTAAGCCAACTGAAATTGGAATCATAACAACCGATAAACTACAGGAAAGTTTCTCCGAATTTATTAATGTCAAATATACAGCTGCGATGGAACACGATTTAGATGAAATTGCCTTGGGAAAAGAAAATTCTTTAAATGTGTTAGAAACATTCTATGAAAAATTTGAACCAACGGTTCAAAAGGCATTCGGAGAAATGGAAAAAGTTCCTCCTAAAGAAACAGGAGAAGTCTGTCCAGAATGTGGAAATCCATTAGTGATTCGAAAAGGAAGATATGGGGAATTTACTGCTTGTAGTAACTATCCAGAATGTAAATTTATTAAGAAAGAACCAAAAGAGGTAAAAGAAATTATGGATTGTCCAATTTGTAAGACAGGACATATTATTGAAAGAAAAACGAAACGTGGAAAAATCTTTTATGGATGTAGTAACTATCCAAAATGTAAGGTTGCTACTTGGGATTTACCAACAGGGGAAGTTTGTCCAGAATGTGGAAGTTTACTAGTGAAGAAAAAAGATCAAGTGAAATGTAGTAATTCAGAATGCGCTTATGAGCAGGGAGAGTAATCTTCCTGTTCTTGTTATTTCAGGTAATCCATGGTACAATAAATAAGATTTTTAGAGAATTTCTTTCTTAGAAATCTCTTATTTACAAACAAAAAAGTGTTTGTTACAATTTTTATAGTAAGGTGGTGTTAGGATGAATTCATATCAATTACAGGCAAAAATGAAAGATGGTACCTTAATAAATCTAGATTTTTTAAATTCCTTTTTAGAAGGAAATCGTTTATCTGATATTGACAAATTCACTAATACCTATAGCTATTGGGACTTTCTAGGAGTTGTTGAACCTTATTTAACTGGAGTAAGAGTAGAAGAAATCGAAAGCTTTGTAATTGCGATTCGGGGAAAGAATTATCATTACTCTGTTTGTTTTGAAAATCCCTATTTATCTGCTCTTTTTAGGGATTCTGCGATTGATAATTCGTGGGATCCTCAAATATTTACAGGTTCCCCTTCCTTTATAGAAATGAGACGATTCTTATTTGCTGATATTGATCAAAAGGGAAAACAATTTTTAGAGTCCTATCCATATCAAAATCAATTATTAAAAAAAGTAAATAAGTATACAAGTATCATTCCTTTATCAGAAGAAGATATCTATGAAAGAGAAGTTTTAAAAGGACAGATTTTAAAAGAGATGAAGAGTTATAAAACCTATCGTTCTCTTTGTATATATCGAAAGAAATTAGAAGGGAAGAGAAAGCCAACCAATCCTACTCTAAAAAAAGAATCAGTAAAAAAACCAACGATTCTTCCTGATACAGGAGTTATCATTTATAAAGATAATGAAGATGGGATCGTAACCAGATACAATTGTCTCTGGGAAAATTCCATAGGAGAAGAAAGAGAAGAATTTTTAGAGGAAGATGAAATCAAAGAAATGGTGAAAACATATGGAGAAAATTGAATCCTATCGTTCTTATTTTAATGGTTGTACAAACTTAGATGGCTTTCTAGATTATATAAAAATCCAAAAAAATTATTCTTTAGATACTAGAATCAGTTATGAAGAAGATTTATCTGAGTTTTTGGGTTTTTGTGAGTATTATCATTTCTCTTACTTAGATATTACTTATAAAGAAGCAAAAAAATATCTTCTCTATTTATACGAAGATAAAAAAGAAAAGGCAACTACTATTTCTAGAAAAATTTCTTCGATTCGTAGCTTCTATCGTTATTTATCTAATATAAGAGTAACAGATAATAGTGCATTTTCACTTCTGGTTTTACCAAAAAAAGAAAAAAAATTACCCAAATATTTTGAATATAACGAGCTAGAAGAAATGTTTCAAGTTCCAGATTGTTCGACTGATCTTGGACAAAGAAATGCTTTAATCTTAGAAATGCTTTATGCGACAGGGGTTCGTGTAAGTGAACTTGTAAATATTAAATTAGAGGATATTTCTTTTTCTGATAAAACGATTCGAATTTTAGGAAAAGGGAATAAGATGAGAATTGCTTACTTTAATAAGATTACTTTGAATCGATTAAAATATTACTTAGAACATGGTAGAACTTCCATGAATCTAAAAAACTCTTCTTATCTGTTTCTCAATCGAAGGGGAGGACAATTAACGGTTCGTAGAGTAGAGCAAATCTTAGAAGAAATTATTCAAAAAACATCCATTACCAAGCATATTTCTCCTCATATGATTCGTCATAGTTTTGCAACACATTTATTAAATGAAGGTTGTGATCTCCTTTCAGTACAACAACTACTAGGACATGATAGTTTGAGTGCGACGAGTGTTTATACACATATTACTAATGATAGAATCAAAGAAATCTATTTAAAGACACACCCTAGAGCTAGGAAAAAAGAAGGTTAAATAAGAAGTGATGTAAAATCTAGTAAAAAAGTAGAAAATTCTATTGTTTTACTAGCATTTTTTTTTTATACTAAAAGGGTCAATAAAAGAAAGGATGAGTGACATGAAATACGTTTATTTATTTAGTGAAGGAAACAAAGATATGCGTAACCTCTTAGGAGGAAAAGGTGCCAATCTTGCTGAAATGACAGGGATTGGGCTTCCAGTACCAAGAGGATTTACTGTAACAACCGAAGCTTGTACGAAGTATTATGAAGATGGGAAGGAAATTGCTCCTGAAATCGTCAAAGAAATTGAAGAAAAAGTAGAAGAATTAGAAAAAATTACAGGAAAGAAATTAGGGGACTCTGAAAATCCATTATTAGTATCTGTTCGTAGTGGTGCCAGAGCAAGTATGCCTGGAATGATGGATACTGTTTTGAATCTAGGAATGAACGATGAAGTGGCAAAAGGATTTAGTAAAGTAACGAATAATCCAAGATTTGTTTATGACTCTTATCGTAGATTTATTCAAATGTTTGCAGATGTTGTTATGGGATTTCCTAAGAGTTCATTTGAAAGACTTTTCGATAAGATTAAAGAAGAAAAAAATGTTACTTATGATACAGAATTAACAGCAGAAGATTTAATGGAAGTTGTTAATATCTATAAAGAAGAATACAAAAAACATGCAGGAAATGAATTCCCACAAGAACCTAAAGTTCAGATGATGGAAGCGATTAAAGCGGTATTTAGAAGTTGGAATAATGATCGTGCCATTACTTATCGACGACTGAATGATATTCCAGGTAGTTGGGGAACAGCAGTCAATGTACAAGAAATGGTTTATGGAAATCGTGGAGAAACATCTGGAACAGGTGTTGCATTTACAAGAAATCCAGCAACAGGAGAAAAAGCACTATTCGGTGAATATTTAATGAATGCACAAGGAGAAGATGTTGTTGCAGGAATCCGTACACCACAACCGATTGAGACATTAAAAGAAACAATGCCAGAATGTTATAATGAATTTGTTCGAATTTGTGATATTTTGGAAAACCATTATCGTGATATGCAGGATATGGAATTCACGATTGAAGATGGAAAATTATTTATGCTTCAAACAAGAAATGGAAAAAGAACAGCTCCTGCTGCGTTAAAAATTGCAGTTGATTTAGTAAGTGAAGGAATGCTAACGAAAGAAGAAGCAATTCTAAAAGTAGAACCAAAACAACTAGATCAGTTATTACATCCTAACTTTGATGCGGAAAGTTTAAAAGCTGCCAAGGTAATTGCCAAAGGACTTGCTGCTTCTCCTGGTGCTGCTACTGGTAAAATCTATTTTACAGCAGAAGATGTGATGAAAGCGCATGAAGCAGGAGAAAAAGACTTATTATTAGTTCGTTTAGAAACTTCTCCAGAGGACATTGAGGGAATGAACTTAGCACACGGAATTTTAACGATTCGTGGAGGAATGACTTCCCATGCAGCTGTTGTTGCGCGTGGTATGGGAACCTGTTGTGTTTCTGGTTGTGGAGAATTAAGAATCGACGAAGATAAGAAAACAGTAACAACCAAAGACGGAAAAACGTTCCATGAAGGAGACTGGATGAGCTTAGATGGTTCAACAGGAAACGTTTATGGAGAACAAATTAAAACAGTAGATCCTGAAATCGTAGGAGACTTTGAAACATTTATGGGATGGGCAGATAGTGTTCGTAAATTAAAAGTTCGTACGAATGCAGATAATCCAAAAGATGCCAAAGTTGCACGTGATTTTGGAGCCGAAGGAATTGGACTTTGTCGTACAGAACACATGTTCTTTGATGAAGAAAGAATCTTCAATTTCCGTCGTATGATTACTGCTGAAACTTTAGAAGCAAGAGAAGAGGCACTTTCTAAAATTCTTCCATATCAAAGAGATGACTTTGAAGAGTTATTTAGAGTAATGGATGGATATGGAGTTACGATTCGTTTCTTAGATCCACCACTTCATGAGTTCTTACCTCATACCGATGAAGAAATCAAACCACTTGCTAAAAGTTTGGGGATGACATTTGAAGCACTGAAAAATAGAGTAGAATCTTTAAAAGAATTCAACCCAATGATGGGTCATCGTGGATGTCGTTTGGCTGTCACTTATCCAGAAATTGCCAAAATGCAAACAAGAGCTGTCATTGAAGCTGCTATCAATGTAAATAAAGAAGGTCTTAATATAGAACCAGAAATCATGATTCCATTAATTGGAGATACGAAAGAATTAAAATTCGTAAAAAACATCGTATGTGAAACAGCGGATAGTATCATTAAAGAACAGAAAGCAAAACTAAAATATTCTGTAGGAACGATGATTGAAATTCCAAGAGCGGCCTTAACAGCTGATAAAATCGCAGAAGATGCTGAATTCTTCTCATTTGGAACAAATGACTTAACACAAATGACGTATGGATTTAGTAGAGATGATGCTGGTAAGTTCTTAGATGACTATTACAAAAAATCAATTTTTGAAAGTGATCCATTCGCTAAAGTTGATCAAGAAGGTGTAGGAGAACTTATGAAAATTGCGATTGAAAAAGGAAAGAAAACAAGACCAAATATTAAACTTGGTATCTGTGGAGAACATGGAGGAGATCCATCAACTGTAGAATTCTGTCATGAGATTGGACTTACTTATGTATCTTGTAGTCCTTATCGTGTACCACTAGCTCGACTTGCAGCAGCACAAGCCGCAATCAAATCTGGGGAGCAAAATTAGAGCAAGATATAGATGTGTTCTTAACCCGCATAATCATTACAAAAGATGATATTTTAAGATATTCTGATAAAATACATGAATGTAAAAATGCTAAGCTAAAAGAACCAATTCTTGTAGATATTTATATATAAAAGAGACTTAGAGTGTTGAATTATCACACATCTAGGTCTTTTTTTCGTTTTAAAACGAATATGTGCGACAAGGAATTGGAGGTAATAAAAATGCGATTAATGTACACGAAAATTTAAAAAAATTGCCTATTTTCGTGATTTTAGTCGTGGTATAATGTTTATATAAATTTAGTATTGACAAAACTTAGATAGTCAATTTATAGAGCAGATCATATTTATGGTTTGCTTTTTTAATTAAAACTCCAGTTATTTAAAAATTTTGAAACTTTTTTTAAAAAACTAGGGACTATAATAGTGAGGTGATAAAGTGATCGATCAAATAAACCTTAAAAAATTTAAAAATATATATGATAAGACTTACAACAAAGTACTGAAATTTGTAGTATGTAAATGTTCTAATATGGAAGATGTAAATGATATTATTCAAGAAATTTATATTTCACTATATAAGAAAATAGATAGGTTAGATGAAATTAAAAATATTGAATCATATATTATTGGTATTGCAAAAAAGGAAATCAGCAACTATTATGGTTGGTTTCATAAGTTTAAAACAATTTCCCTAAATGCTAAAGATGATAAAGAACTAGAATTCATTGATAATATTCCAAGTGAAATAGATATAGAGAAAATGATTATTAATAATGTGGATTTAGAAATTATTTGGGAAGAGTTAAAGAAAAAGAAAATGATTATTCAAAAAATATTTTATTTATATTACAATATGGACTTTACAATAAAAGAAATTGCAAATGTTTTAGATGTAAGTGAATCATATATAAAGAATTGTTTATATAGGACTTTAAGAGAATTACGAGAATTCAGAAGAAGGGATGGTAATTAATATGTCCAACAAAAAGATATTTAAAGAGATGTACTCTAAGGAATTTGATAAAGAAGAAAATTATAAAAAAATATTAGAAAAAATGGAGGAAAGAAAAAAAGTGAATAAAGTTTTTAAGTATGCAGTAGCTCCAGTCTTATCTTTAGCTCTTGTTATAGGTGGAGTATTTATGATACAAAATAATAGTTCTAATAATTTCCAAAATCAACGAGTAGAAGAACAAGATAATAAATTAGGAGATAAAATAGTTATTAACGAGAGAAGTAATCAAGATATGTCTGGAAGTGTAAAAATAGATGCAAGAATAGATGCTGATAGTGAGGATGTAAAGGAAGAAAGTATTGTAAATAAATTTAACTTACAAAACTTGAAAGTGCCTGAAAGGTATACATTTGAAAGTTCCTATGCACTTTATATTAGAGAAAATAAGGAAACTCATAATTATAATATCTTACATGATTATGTTTTAAATTATGAATCTGTTGAAGGATACCATATAAATATTTCAATTTCAGAAATTGGTTTACCTATAAGAGATTATCGTTTTGATAACACCAATGATAAGGAATCAAGAGTAAATGATACAGACTTGTTAATTTCTAAATATAGTAGTTCCTATCTAGTAATTTATAAAAAGAATAATATAAATTATGATATAGAGACTTCTGGGATAACGGAAGAGGAATTAATAACTTTATTAAAATCTATTATTTAAAGAATATGCAAAAAAATTTTGCTTTTCTTTTTTGAAAAATTATAAGAAAGGGAAATATTTATGAGTTTTATAATTTTATAAATAGAAGTTTATTAAGTATTAGAAAAAGGTTTAGTAGATCTGTTATTTTATTTATAGCAGTACTCCTGATTTGTAATGTAATGACTGGAGCAATATCCATTAAAAAGTCTTTAGAAAAAACAGAAGAGTTATATGGACATGCCATCCGATTGTGGTATCCATAGAAGAAGATTATTTAGATTCTGACACAGATAATACTCTAAGCCCCAATTTAGTAACAGAATTAGGAAATTCAGTATATGTAAAATGATGAAATAAGTCATCTAAACTTAAATTATATAAATGACAATTGCTACCCGAATTTGACTGTGGTACAAGTAGCAGTGAAAGAGAATCAAACAAAATAAAAATAAAGAACAATTTTATCGTATGATGGGATTTTCTTTTTTATTTTACAAAAAAACAGAAAAAAATCACGAATTTATCTTTCAAGAACTTTCTTTTTTTGATATCATTATAGATGATAGGAGGCTATTTATGAAAAAAGAAAAATCAAAGTTTGGTCAGTTTTGGAGTAAATTCAGTGATACAACAAGAGAACTACATAAAACTGATTGGATCATTATAGGAATTCTTGTTTTGATTTATGGAATCATTTCCTTTACCAATCTTGGTTCTTTAAAAAATCCTCAAACTTTTTATCAGTTTCAATCTGTAGGGGATGAAGCAATTTTTAGTGTAGGGGATACTGCACAAGGTATTTCAAAGATTCGAATGTACGCAGGAAATATCAACGGAAAATATGATATTTACGGTTCAACGGATAATGAAACATACAATTATATTACACAGGCAGAACAAGGGATGTCATTTGCTTGGGATGATTTCGAAATTAACCAAGATGTAAGGTTTATTAAATTGATTTCACAAGAGGAGGGAGTGTCTCTTGGTGAAATTCAACTTTATGATAATTATGGAGCTAAAATAACAGCAATTGCTTCTAATGAACAGGCAACCTCTCTTGTCGATGAACCAAAAATGGTTCCTGCTACAATTAGTTATTTGAACAGTGCTTATTTTGATGAGATTTATTTTGCGAGAAGTGCCTATGAATACGTTCATGGAATGAATGCGATGGAATGGGTTCATCCACCACTAGGTAAATTAATTCAAGCAATTCCTGTTGCAATCTTTGGAATGGCACCATTCTTTTATCGATTAATGGGAAATCTTGCAGGTATTTTAATGATACCAGTAATGTATGCGTTAGGAAAAACCATTTTTAAAGATCGTCGTTATGGACTTTTAGCAGCTCTTCTCATGATGTTTGATAATTTCCATTTCGCCCAATCAAGAATGGGGACGGTAGATACTTTCTTAGTATTATTCATTATGTTATCAGCGCTATTTATGTTTAAATACATCTTGTTGGAGAAAAAAGATTCGATTCGTAAAAAATTCTTATATTTAGGTCTTTCTGGATTGTTTGTTGGATGTAGTATTGCGACAAAGTGGACAGGCCTTTATGCAGGGTTAGCACTTGCGATTGCATTCTTTGTTGACTTCTTCTTTAAATATATTTATCGAAGAAGAAATACAGAAAAGAATAAAAAAGAAATGTTACAGATTTTAGGATATTGTGTTCTTGTATTTGTAATAGTACCAGTTTTGATTTATTTCCTTTCTTATATACTATTTCCAAATGTATATCCTGGAAATGTAAATAGTGTTTCTAAAGTATTCCAACAAATGAATGATATGTATGGATACCATTCAACTTTAACCGAAACACATCCATTTACTTCAAAATGGTTTACCTGGCCAATGATGCAGAAACCTGTTTGGTATTATGTTGGATACTTAGGTAGTACAATGCGTGGAACAATTACTGGAATTGGAAATCCTGCGATTTGGTGGATAGGAATTCTAGGAAGTATCTTTGCTTTAATCTCTGCTTTAATTAAAAGAGATAAAGAAAATGCTTATGTAGTATTATTCATCTTATGTAGTTGGCTTCCATACATGTTTATTGGAAGAGTAATGTTTATGTACCACTTCTTCCCAACCTTACCGTTCTGGATACTTGCAATTGTTTCATTAATTAAGTTCTTGACGGAAAAGGTTAAGAATAATAGCATTTATGTATTTTATATTGCAGTAGTTATCTTATTCTTTACTTATTTTTATCCAGCAGTTAGCGGAATGCCAGTTTCTAATAATTACTTAGATACCTTGCTTTGGTTTTCTTCTTGGTACTTCTAAGTGTAAAATAGGAAAACTTTTAAAAAAAAGAAAAGAATTGTCTTTCAAGATAATTCCTTTTTTGTTATAATACCTATAGGTGGTAGAATATGCAAAAGATAATATGCATTGGACATGCCGCATATGACATTACGTTACCAATAGAAGATTATCCAATTGAAAACACAAAAGTAAGGATTAAACCTGGTGTAGAATGTGGAGGAGGGGCTGCTGCAAATGCTGCTTATCTTCTATCTAAATGGGGAATGGATACTTCCTTTCTTGGAGTTGTAGGTCATGATTTATACGGGGAGAGAATTAAGAAAGAGTTCGAGCAAGTAGGAACTAACATCGATTATTTAGAAACCTCTGATACTTTTCATACGAGTACAAGTTACATTCTAGCAAATTCTAGGAATGGAAGTCGTACGATTATCGTTTCAAGAGACAAAAATACGTATATTCAAAATCGTCAGTTTGATTTTCAACCGACTGCTATTTTAGTAGATGGTGAGGAGCCTGAAGTTTCTAAGTATTTGTTAGAAAAATATCCAGAATGTATTAGTGTAATTGATGCAGGAAATTTAAAACCTGGAATTGTTGAACTTTGTCCATACGTAAAATATTTAGTATGTTCTAAAGATTTTGCAGAAGAGTATACAAAAACTAGAATAACTAACTTAGATACTTTACGTATAGCCTATCAAAAGTTGAAAGAAGAATTTCACAATACGATTGTTATTACACTAGGAGCGAATGGTTCTTTCACTGAAATGAATGGAAATTTAGTGATTGTACCGACCTTAACAATTGAGAATCCCGTAGATTCGACTGCAGCTGGTGATATTTTTCATGGCGCGTTTACTTACTTTATTTGTAATGGATATTCCCTTTATGATACGCTTCGGTATTCTAATATTGCTGGTGCTTTGTCCGTCAAGGAATTGGGAGGAAAGAATTCAATGCCGGAACTAAGAAAAGTATTAGAAATAGGAGAAGAACTTGCCTAATCATATTCCAAGCTTAGATCTTCACGGAATGGATCGTGAGATTACAAAAATCTTGGTAAAAGAGTTTATTAGGGATCATTACAAAATGGGATATGAAAGAGTAATCATCATTCATGGTATTGGTACGGGTGTTTTAAAAAATACAGTAAGAGAAGTACTGAAAAAAGACAAAATGGTAGAAAGCTTTTATTTAGACTTTTTTAATATTGGCACTACTGTTGTGACACTAAAAAAAATAATTGACAAATAACTTGGTTTGTGTTAAAATAGGGCACATATTAACCAAAGGGGGAGAATTATATGTATACAGAAGAACGAAAAAGTAATTTATTGAAAGAATTTTTACTTAAGTTAATTCTAATCATAATTTTTGTTTTATTATTGATTTGGCTAGTACCTTGGCCAAACATGGATTCTTATATGGAGGCATTAAATCCATTAAAGAGTCAAATCTTCAATTCTAATATTCAAGAAATGAAGAAGGCAGCAATTACTTACTTTACAAGTGAGAGATTGCCACAAAATGTAGGGGATAAGAAGACTCTTACATTGCAACAAATGTTAGACATGAAATTATTAATACCATTTGTAGATAAGAATGGTGATTCTTGTGATGTAACTGCATCTTATGTAACAATTGAAAAACAAGAAACAGAATACTTGATGAAAGTGAACTTAAAGTGTGGAGAAGAAGAAAACTACATTTTAGTACATTTAGGATGTTATGCTTATTGTACAACGGATATTTGTGAGAAGAAGGAAGAAAAGACACCAATAAAACCTTCTATTACAATTAATAAACCAACAGCAAAACCAACAAATAAACCAACGAATGTACCTACTTATGTTCCAACACCTACATCACTTCCAACAAAGAATCCAACACCGACACCAACGAATAAACCAACACCAACGCCAACAAACAAACCGACGCCAACACCAACGAATAAACCAACGCCTACGCCAACAAACAAACCGACACCAACACCAACGAATAAACCAACGCCTACGCCAACAAACAAACCAACACCAACACCAACGAATAAACCATCACCTACGCCAACTTATAAACCAAATAAAAAATATGAATATGTAAAAACAGAAAGTGCTTATTGTGCAAATTGGTCTAGTTGGACGACATCTATGTTGAAAACTGGTCAAACAGTTACTCCTGTAAATACAATTTACAAGGTAGTAGAGGATTTAGGATACAAGCGTGTTCAAGTTGGAGTAGTGACAGCTAAATATCAAAAAGTTTATGTTACTACAAATGAACTAGTACAAACTTCTACTTATAACTATAAAGTATGTAAAAATTACTCTTATGTAGTATCTGGTGGAAAAGTACATCAAGTAAGTGGAGATTGGACATATTCTGGACAAACTTATACAGGAGCTACACCTCCAGCTGATACACCAACATCTCGTTGGATTCCAGTAGGAGTAGATTGGGAAAAATGTGGTTCAGATTGTGTAAACCATCCAATTACTTTATATAAACAACAAGTTCGTAGTGGAACATCTTACTCTGATCCAGTGCAAGTAACTGCTACTTGTACCGATATTGAAGAAAGATCATTACCAGTTTATGTTAATAGAACCAAGACTACAGAAAAGACAGTTATGGTAGAGCCTGAAAAACCATTATATGGAAATATTCATTTCGCTCGTGAGAAAACTTGTAATACAGTAGTAGGTGAAAAAACTTATAAGCAATGTTCTACCTATAATGATAAAAACTTATTAAATAATGGATATGGTTATAGCGGTAAGTACTGTAATTAATAGAATAAGGAGGAAAGGATATGGAAATCAGTTATAAAGAGTTGCGCAAATTAAAGGGAGAAGACGTAATTAAAGTTACGTCTTTGACCGAAACTGCTAACTTTCCAATCGATAGTTGTTTAGTAGAATCAATTATCGAAATGAACGATGGAACTGTTTATAAAGTAGTTCCTACTGATGAGGAAAGAAGAGCCGCAACGCAAGCAATTATTAATTTAGGTGCTAAGGTTTCTAGTAGCCAAAGATTGAGAAAGGGTTCAGCTGCTTACAATGCTGTATTTGAACAATGTGAAGCAGGAATTCCTGAAGATGAAGCTAGTTATGAAATTGCTCTTGATGCTTATGATGACTATGTAAATAGTGATGAAAAAGGATCCAAAATATTAAAGGGAGCAATGATAGGAACAGGAATCGCTGCAGCTACAGCTGGATTAGCTGCTGGTGGAGTTAAAGCTTATCAACATTTTCATGAAAAGCCATTAGAAGATGAAAACACTGATGAAGAAACGATGAACCAAAAACCTGAAATTAAGGGAACCAGTTTAGACTTCTATTTCGAAAATGCACCAGAAAGTGAACAATTAACATTTGAACAGAATTTTTACCCTGCACTGGAAGCAATCAACACTCGTATGGGAGAACATACTTATACAAGTGAATCTGGTGTGTATGGAAAACTAGGACTTACAGTACCACAAGCAAGATTATTATATTTAGTTTCTCATAATTATTCAGATGAACAAATCGCTGAAATTATGGGAGGAGAATTATTTAATCAAATTCCGATGGTAGATAACGATGGAAAGCCAGTGCTTGATCAAAATGGAAATCAAGTAATGGAAGATTCTACTGTTATTATCCAACAAGCTTATGAAGTGTTTCAACAATGGTTTAAGGATGCACCGTTAACTTCAGAAGATATTGAAGCTGTAACTGCATTCTTTGATACGGAACATGATAAAGAAATTGTTCGCAAATTTATTAATGGACATAATGCTATTTTAGAGGCAACGACAGATGAAGCGAGAGAATCAGCTGCCAAAGCACAACGTGCTTTATATGACCAAATTTTCGCAAGTGATATTACAGATTCTGATACGAAAGTTAGTGATGAAGCTACAGCATTTATTTCTAGAACAATGTATGTTGCGGACTATGAGCTTGCCAATGCTTACAATTATACAGGGACAGAACTTGTATACCGTGTGGGAACAGAAGAAGCAACAGAAGTTAAAACTAATTTATATGGAGAACAATTCGATGCTTGGTTCCGATATGGAATGCCAAACTTTGATAGCGAAAACTATTTAAAACGTGTTGGAAAAGATCCAAATAAATATTATATTAATAAATCTAGTGCTGTGATGAGTATTACAGATGCTACTTGTGACTATATTTTTGGAAAAATCACAAGTGCCAATGAATATATTCGTGATTTACAAAATAATGATGTAAATATCGAAACTTCAAGTAGTGTACGTTTATCTATGATTGAACAGAAACTAGCGGCAGGGGAAGAAATTAGTGCGGAAGACTATGAGCAAATGAAAAATGGAATCAACATAGTCTCTAAATTAGATGAAATTAAAGAAAAAACTTACTCTATTGTCGATATTGAAGAATTAATGAGAACAAAACTAGTAGAACTTGGAAAATATCCAGTTCATACAGAAGTTTTCGCTGAGAAATGGGCAAATACCGTCATTGCAATTAAAGATAGTTTAAGTTCTAATAAAACCTATGGTACCGGAGGAAGATCTACTAATAGTGGTGTTGGATCAAATCCAAAAACTTATAACTCTACAGATACAAATAAAAATAGAGAAGATGCTAGAACAGATTTAATTAGCCGTGGAGTAAATCCTTCAGAAGCAGATAAAATGCTAGATCAGGCAGAAAAAGAAGCGAATGAAAAGCAAGGAATTCTTGGAAAAGATAATGCGGAAACACAAAAATTAGCACAGGCTGAGGCAGATAAACGTACAGAGGAAAACCAAGCAAAATATAATGATATATTCAATTATGCTTATAATTGGTATAGCCAATATGGTGAGGGAAGAGCGCCTGCATTAGAAGGAAGCTATCTAGCAAATACTACTAGTATTGATAAAAACGATGCAAGTGGTAAAGTTCGGGTTTGTGATGCTTATGCCGATGGTAAAGCAGCAGGGATTGCCAAGTATAATCAAAATTTAATCGATAAAGCTAATAATGGTGATAAGAATGCTGAAAATGAAGCAAAAGATAAAGACCTAATTAGTGGAGGAGAGAATAAAGTTGATCCTGGTCTATCAGATTATATTCAAGATGGAAGTATTAGTACTGATGGGAATGGTACAACAATACAAGATGTTATTAATCAAAATAAAAACGAGAATACAAATCTAAATAATGGTCCTGTTGTAACAAATCCTGGAGTAACAGTAACACCTCCAGAAGAAACTGATCAAAATCAAAACCAAAATCAAAATCAAAATCAAAATAATCCAGGAGATACTTCAACATCATTACCACCAGGTTTTGTACCAATCGTTGATGGGGAGAATGTAGATACTGCTGGAGGAGATACAATCATTTGGACAGAAGAAGATATTTTGAATCAGATTGAACAAATTATGCAACAAGAAGAACAAAAAAATGCTACTTATCAAGCACAATCGACAGATGCAGTAATAGAACAGGCAATTACAGAAGTTGCAAAAGAAGCAATAGAGAGTGAAGATACTTATGAAGGCGGAGATATGCAAATTGATCCATCCTTACTTGAGTATGTAACATTTGAAGATACTGGAGTTGCTTATACAAAATAAAGGTAGGATTTCTACCTTTTTTTGTTAAAATGGTTGACATTTATAAATATTCTTACTATAATAAATAAGAAATTAAAAGGAAAGAGATTTTAAATCCACCTGACTGACGAATAGTAGTAGGTAAAGAGCCATATCAAATATAAAATAATTTTGATTGCTTTTTAGGGTGGATTCTAGAGATTCCATCCTTTTATATTTAATGGAGGTGTTTTATATAGCAAACAATAAGAATGGTCTACTAATCAACGAGCAAATAAAAGCGAGCAATGTTCTAGTAATTGGACCAAATGGAGAGCAAGTAGGGACAAAGCCAATCAAAGATGCTTTAACACTTGCAAGTTATGCAGGACTTGATTTAGTTCTAATGAATCCAAATGGAAATCCACCAGTTTGTAAAGTAATGGACTACAATAAGTATCGTTATGAGAAACAGAAAAAAGAGAAAGAAGCAACAAAAAAGCAGAGAGCTGCTAGTTCTCAACTAAAGGAGTTCCGTTTATCACCAGTGATTGATATTGGAGACTTTGAAACAAAATTAAGAAATGTAACAAAATACCTTGAAAAGGGAGATAAAATAAAATTATCAATTCGTTTCAAGGGAAGACAAATGGCTCATACAGAGTTAGGAAAAGATGTACTAGATAAATTTGCAGCTAAATTAGAAGATTTAGCAACAATCGAACAACATGCAAAACTAGATGGTAGAACTATGACAATGTTATTAGCACCAAAAAAGGAAAAATAGGAGGACAAAATGGGAAAATTAAAAACTCATAAGGGAACAAAAAAAGTTTTAAACATAAGAAAAAGTGGAACTGTTACAATGGGTCATCCAGGTTCTAGACATAATACAGGAAGTAAAAATGCAGCATTCAATAGAAAGAAAAGAAAGAGTGTTCATTTAAGTAGCGGAGATGCTAAGAGATTTAAAAATATTATTTAATCTCATAAATAAGAAGGAGGAAGGAAAAACATGGCAAGAGTTAAAAATGGAGCAACAACAAAGGCTCGTCATAAAAAAGTATTAAAACAAGCTAAAGGATATTTTGGAAGCAAACATAGACTATATAAAACAGCAAAAGAACAATTAATGCATTCTGGTCAATATGCTTTTAGAGATAGAAAACAAAAGAAAAGAGATTTCAGAAAATTATGGATTACAAGAATTAATGCAGCATGTCGTTTAAATGACATCAGTTATTCAAGATTCATTAATGGCCTTACAAAAGCAGGAGTAGAAATCAACCGTAAAATGCTAAGTGAAATCGCGATTAATGATGAAAAAGCATTTAGCGAATTAGTAAAAATTGCAAAAGCAGGAGAAGTAAAAAATGCTCCAGTCAAAGAAACTAAGAAAGAAGCAGTAAAAGAAGAAAAATCAGTTGCAAAGACAGAAGAAAAGAAAGAGACAAAAAAAGAAGTAAAAAAGGAAGAAACAAAAGATTTATCTAAAATGTCAGTAGCTGAATTAAAAGCGATGGCAAAAGATAAAAAAATTGAAGGTTATACTTCAATGAAAAAAGCAGAATTAGTAGCTGCTTTAGAAAAATAAACATATTAGTGAATTGATTCATCGAGTGCCTTCGGGTGATGAATTTTAGAAATTAATAGAAGAGAAAAACGAAAAGGAGAAAATTTATGACAGTAGTTTCAATGAATTATTTATTAGAAGCAGGTGTTCACTTTGGACATCAAAAAAGAAGATGGAATCCTAAAATGAAGGAATACATCTTCACAACACGTGATGATATTTATATTATCGATTTACAAAAAACAGCAAAGAAGATTGAGGAAGCATACAAAGCACTAAAAGAAATTGCAGAAAATGGCGGAAAAGTATTATTTGTAGGTACAAAAAAACAAGCACAAGAAGCAGCAGAAGAAAATGCAGTAAGAACCAATATGTATTTCATTAATGAAAGATGGTTGGGTGGTACTTTAACAAACTTCAAAACCATTCGTACGAGAGTTAGAAGAATGGAAGACATCGAAAAGATGGAAAAAGAGGGAGTTTTTGAAGTTTTACCTAAGAAAGAAGTTATTCAAATTAAGAAAGAATACGAAAAATTAAACAAAAACTTACGTGGAATTCGCGATATGAAAAAAGTTCCAGAAGCTTTAATTATCGTAGATCCTAGAAAAGAAGAAATCGCAATTAAAGAAGCTAGAATTTTAGGAATTCCAGTATTTGGAGTAGTAGATACAAACTGTGATCCAGATATGGTTGACTATGTAATTCCTGGAAATGATGATGCTGTTAGAAGTGTTAAATTAATGATTGGTGCCCTAACTAATGCAATTGCAGAAGTTAATGGGAATGAAGTAATTGACTATTTAACAGAAGAAGATAAGTCTAAATCTACTAAAAAAGAGAAGAAAGAATCTCCAAAAACTACAGAAAAAGTAGAAATGAAGGAAGAAAAACAAGAAGCTAAAGAAGAAGTAAAAGAGGAGACAACTGTAGAACCTGCTAGTGAAGATTTATCTAAAAAGTCAGTGGCTGAATTAAAAGCAATGGCAAAAGAAAAAGGAATTGAAGGTTATACTTCAATGAAAAAAGCGGAATTAATTGACGCTTTAAAATAAAATTCTAGGAGGAAAAAATATGTTTAGTGCAAGTGATGTAAAGGAACTAAGAGAAAGAACTGGTGCTGGAATGATGGATTGTAAGAAAGCCTTACAATCATCAGATGGTAACATGGAAAAAGCAATCGATTGGTTAAGAGAAAATGGAATGGCGAAAGCTGAGAAAAAAGGTGCTAGAATTGCAGCAGAAGGTATTACAAATATCAAAGTTGAAGGAAATAAAGCTGTAATCTTAGAAGTAAACTCTGAAACAGATTTCGTAGCTAAAAATGCAGAATTCCAATCATTTGTTGAAAAATTAACAGAAGCAATTTTTAATAGCGATGTTACTACAGTAGAAGAAGCATTAGAACTTTCTACAGGTAGTGAAAAAGTTGCTGATATGATTACAGCAGCGATTGCAAAAATCGGAGAAAAATTATCATTTAGAAGATTTGAAAGAATTACAAAAACAGACTCTCAAGTATTCGGAGCTTACTCTCACATGGGTGGAAAAATTGGAAGCTTGGTATTATTAGAAGGGGCAAATGAAGAAGTTGCCAAAGATGTAGCAATGCATGTTGCTGCTATGAGACCAGCTTACTTAACTTCTAAAGACGTACCAGAAGACGTTTTAAATCGTGAGAAAGATGTTATGAGAGAACAACTATTAAACGAAGGAAAACCAGAAGAGCGTGTAGAACAAATCTTAGTTGGTAAAGTAAATAAATACTATCAAGATGTTTGCTTAGTAGATCAGGTTTATATTAAAGCCGAAGATAAAGAAACTGTTGGAAAATTTGTACAATCTAATGGTGGAGAAATTTTAGCGATGGTTCGTTACGAAGTTGGAGAAGGAATTGAAAAGAAACAAGAAAATTTCGCAGAAGAAGTAATGAATCAAATTAATGGATAAAATAAATTAATAAAAATTAAGGCGATTTAAATAGAAAGCAGACTGAATGAATAAAGAGAAAGAGTTATGAATCTTTCTCTTTTCTTTTTGTAAAGAAACGTTTCAAGTAATTGTCTCCTTAAAGTCATTACTATATAAAAAATTAATAAATAATAATGCTAAATATGTCAAATTTATACTTGTCAAAATAGTGGGGAGGGGGGTATAATTTATATAGGATAGTATAGTATTTGAATTATTAAAGTATATGGAAGTGGTAGTATGAATCGAATCAGGAAGTTAGAATGTATTTTAGCTATTTTAATAGCGACTTTTTTTATTTCTACCAATAAAGTAGAGGCAGCTTCTATCCTAGATACTGTTACTTTAGAAAATGCTATCATGGAAGAAATTCAAGACAATCCATATGAGTATGACGTTTTTCTGGATCAGGATCAAGTGACAACTAATATTACCTATACAACAAGCCTAGATAATTACTATATTTTAGGAATTGGAAATCAAACTTTAAATGTAGGAAAAATTCACTATATTTCTGTTATTGATCGCTATGGGAATTTATCATTATACACTTTAAATGTCAAAAAGAATCTTCCTTTTTTGAATAATGTTATTTTTAATGAGTTTTCCTTTGAATTTAATCCAAAAGTAGATACTTATGATTTAGAAGTTAATTATGAAATAGAAAAAGTAACATTGAATATAACGAATCCTATAGATACTACTTATGAAATTCTTAGTACATTAAATCTTCATCCAGGAAAAAATGAAATAAAAATAAAAGTAACTAGTATTGTTACTGGATATGAAAGAGTCTATACTTTTACAATTAATAGAAAGACATTGGTTAAAGATTTTGATGAGGCACAGGCTAATGAATATTCTGTACCTGAAACAGGATATTATGATATTGAATTATGGGGTGCTTCTGGTGGTACTAATGAAGAACCTGAATATATAAATCTTAGTCAAGGTGGCTATACGAAAGGTAGAATTTATCTAACAGCAAATGAAAAAATTTATTTTTATATTGGAGAGCAAGGAAAAAAAGAAGACAGAACCCCAAATTTTAATGGTGGTGGATATGGTGGTGCACCTACAGGTACTTCTGGTGGTGGTGCGACTGATGTTCGTTTAATTGGTGGAGAATGGGATGATTTAAACTCTCTAAAATCTAGAATTATGGTTGCTGGCGGAGGCGGAGGCGCTGCTTTTGGCGTTTATAATACTGCTGGTGGAGGAAGCTATGCTGGTGGATTGAATGGCTATACTGGTGGATATTATGCAGGGCATAGTTATGCTAATCAGAATGGTAAGGCTGGAACACAAGTCGCAGGAGGCGCTGGCGGAAATAATGTTTATAGTGGTGCCTATGGAACACCTTATGCGGGGGAGTTTGGTATTGGTGGTAATAATGATTCTACTTCCTCTAGTGGAGGTGCCGGTGGCGGAGGCGGAGGCTACTACGGAGGTGGCGCTGGCGGAGCTACTGGTGGCGGAGGCGCTGGTCAAGGAGGAGGCGGAGGTTCTTCCTTTATTTCAGGACATGCCGGATCAATTGCTATTAATGAAGATGGAACACCAAAAGTTAGTTCTTACTCTACCTTAGAAGATTCTATCCACTATAGTGGAAAATACTTTACTGAAACACAAATGATTGATGGAAAAGGATATAAGTGGACAACTACAGTTGATTCTTTAACACAAATGCCAAATCCAGAAGGTGGAACTTATGATGAAGGATCAGGACATGTTGGAAATGGATATGCCAGAATTACCTACCGTTATGATCATGAAGCAACTGGACTTAGCTCTTTAACAGTTAGTGGAACTAATTCTTTCACACCAACCTTTGATTCAGATACCTACGAATATAATTTAAAATTATCTCATAGAGATGAAACTATTACAATTGATGCCATTCCAGAAGAAGAGTGGTCTTATGTTACAGGAACTGGAACATTTGAAGTACCAATTGGTGAAACTAGTTATACTATCACTGTTTTAAACTATGATGGACAATTAGTTACTTATGTGATTCATGTAAGTCGTGAGATGAGTAATTATAAATTCTTAGATGGTGTTAAAATTAATGGAATTCCTTATGAAGAATTTAGTCCAAATACTTATGAATATAATATTGAACTTCCTACTAATGTAAACTATATTCACTTAGAGGCAATCAAACACATTACTGGACAGACAATCTCAGGAGAAGGAAAATTTGAGTTCAATGAAAATGAACTGACCTTGACGTTACTTTCAAAGAGTGAAGATAATAGTGAAAATCAATTATATACTTTTAATTTCACAAGAAAAAGAACTTCTTTATTAAAATCTGTTATTACTTCTATACCACTTGGATTTACTTCAGAAAAATTTGAGTATAACATAGAGATATTAGATAGTATCTTTAGTTTAGATTTTGAAACAGAAACCTATTTTGAGGGAACTGTAGTAACCATTACTGGAAATAAATACATTGATGCAGAAGAGAGTACGATTACAATTACGTCTCATTTAGATGGCGTAGATGATACAGTTTATACCATTCATGTTATTAAGAAATCAGATATAGGTGATGTAGGACAAGAAATGGGTTTAACAAAGGGACCTATTGAATATATTGTTCCTTATTCAGGTTTTTATGAAATTGAACTATGGGGTGCTTCTGGTGGTGTTTATGATGATCTTCCTAATCTTAGTCAAGGTGGCTATACGAAAGGAAAAATTCGCTTGAATTTAGGAGAAAAATTGTATTTCTATGTTGGTGAACAGGGAAAACCAAGTAGTAGAAGCTCAACATTTAATGGCGGAGGATATGGTGGTAATACAAAGAGTACACCTGGATCTAATGGTGGCGGCTATTTTGGTGCTTCTGGTGGTGGTGCGACTGATGTTCGTTTAATTGGTGGAGAATGGAATGATTTAAGCTCTCTAAAATCTAGAATCATGGTTGCTGGTGCTGGAGGGGGTAGTGCACATGCATCTTATAATACTGCTGGTGGAGGAAGTTACGCTGGTGGGTTAAATGGTTATACCGGAGGATATTATGTTGGACATCGTTACCAATATCAAAATGGTCTAGCAGGAGGTCAAACTACTGGTGGAGCAGGAGGTAACAATGTTTATAGTGGTGCCTATGGAACTGTTTATTCTGGAACTTTTGGTATTGGTGGTAATAATGACTCATTTTCAGATGGACTCGGTGCCGGAGGTGGTGGCGGAGGCTACTACGGAGGAGGAGCTGGAGGTGCTACTGGTGGAGGTGGCTCTGGTCAGGGTGCTGGTGGAGGTTCTTCCTTCATTTCAGGACACGCAGGATCAATTGCCATTAATGAAAATGGTGCACCAAAGGTTAGTTATTACTCTACTTTAGAAGATTCTATTCACTATAGTGGAAAATATTTTACAGAAACAAGGATGATAGATGGAAAAGGATATAACTGGACTACAGGTATTGGTTCTTTAACTCCAATGCCAGATCCAGAAGGTGGATACTATGAAAATGGTGTAGGTCATACTGGAGATGGATATGCAAGAATCAAACTGTTATCTGTTTTAAGTAATAATAATTTCTTAGAGAGTATTACCTTAGATGATGGAGATGTTGAAATCGATTATGATCCAACCGTAGAAGAATACACATTAAATTTAGATGAAACACATACTTCTTTAAAAATCAAAGCAATCGCGAAGGACCTTAATGCAACAGTAGAAGGTGGAGATGAAACAATTAAACTTCCGCCTGGGAAAACAATTCATGAAATTAAGGTAACCGCAACGGATGATAGTGTGAGAGTGTATAAATTAATTATTAATCGTAAAGGATCAAGTAATCCGCATCCATTAGATATCAAAATAGAGAATTCATATGCTTATATGTGTGATTATCATGATACATATTGTAAGTATCAATTTAATGAAGATACGACTACTTATAATATCCAAATGCCATTTAGAACAGAATCAATTGCTTTCCAAGTAACACCGAGATCAGAGTATCAAAAGATTAGTTATAAGAAGGTAAATAGTGATGGAAGCAAAGAAGATTTTGATCCAACTGATGTAGAATTAAATGGCGGAGTAAATACATTTGAAATCGAAGTCATCAGTGAAGATGATAGTCAAAATATTGTCTACACTTATCAAATTGATCGAGATATGACCGGAAATAATCTGTTAAAGAGTTTAGAAATTACAGATCCAGTTGTTGCGTTAGAATTTGAGCAATATACTTACGAATATTATGTAACGATACCAAAGGATGTTAGTAAGTTTGAGGTCAGTGCGATACCGGAAGATCCAAAGGCGAATGTTACGATTAAAGGAAATACGGACTTAAAAGTAGGAATGAATGATTGTATTATTACAGTTACAGCACAAAACGGAGATACAAGAACATATATCATTCATGCACATCATGACGTAAATGTGAGTGTTCTTTTAAGTGATTTGCAGGTACTTCATAATGGAAATGCACTTACATTAGATCCAACCTTTAATGCGTTTGTAGGTACTTATCAAGTAAATGTAGGAAATGAAATTAGTGAAGTAGATATTCAGGTAACGCTAGAAGATAGTAATGCGAAAGTAACGAATGATGGAGTACACGAATTAAAATCAGGGATTAATGTGATTGATGTGACAATCACGGCACCAGATGGAGATACCAATATTTATGAAGTAGTAATCAACCGTGCCAAGTCATCGAATAATAATTTGTTAAATCTAGAAGTAGAAGGGTACCCATTATCGCCAACATTTGAGAAAGATACCTTAGAATATAATATTGAAATTCCAAGAGATGTAACGAGTGCGAATGTAAAAGTTACCTTAGAAGATAGTAGTGCAACTTATACAGTCAGAGGGAATCATAACCTAGATAAACCAGTAAATGAAATTGTGGTTACAGTGCTCGCTGAAAATAAAGATTATAAAGTTTATAAAATCAAAGTTACGAAAGAAATTTCGGATAATAATTTCTTAAAGAGTCTAACAGTAAGTAAAGGAACCTTAGATCCAAGTTTTGAGAAGACAACAACAGAATATACAGTAGATGTAGAAGCAAATGTAGATTCAATTGAAATTACAGGAGTAGCAGAAGATGCTATGGCAACGGTAACAGGAAATGGAATCTATTACTTAACAGAAGGAGAAAATATCATTACCCTTCAAGTAGAGAGTGAATCAGGACAAGTAAAGGAATATACAATTACAGTAAATAAAGCGGCAAAAGATGATGACTTAACATTAAAAGAAGTGATGAATAACAGGGGAAGTAAGGTAACGAAGGCAGACGATCCTTCTCTCCCTTATGATTATTTAATTAACGTTCAATATGAGATTCCAGATATCATTATCGAAGGAATTCCAAATAGTCCAACCACGCGAGTAACAGGAAATGGATATTATTCATTACAACTTGGAAATAATGATATAACACTACGAGTAACGAGTGAAGCAGGAAACTATAAAGATTATGTAGTTCGCGTGGTAAGGGATTTATCAACAAATGATGATTTGTCTTTCCTTTATGTAGAAGAGGGAGGATTAATCCCACACTTCCATGAAACAACGATTTACTATAATGTAAAAATACCAAATGAGAAGACAGAAGTTCATATCGAAGCAATCCCAGAAGATAAAGATGCAACGGTTGAGATGATTGGTGATACAACAGGATTGGAAGTTGGAGTACCAAGAGAGATTCAAGTCGTAGTAACCGCACCAAAAGGAAATCAGAAGACGTATACATTGTCGATTGTAAGACAAGAAGCAACGACAGAGAATTTAGCGTTATTCAAGCTAGAGACAAACCGTGGAGAATTAACGCCAGTCTTTAATCCAGATACTCTTAACTATGAATTAACAGTAGAAAATGACATTACAGATATTACCGTAACAGCGGAAGCCTTATCAGAAAATGTAACAGTAAAAGGAACAGGAAAATATGATTTAAGAGTTGGAAAGAATGGAATCGCAGTCTTTGTCGTAGGTGAAGATGAAGTACAAAGAGATTATCAGATTGTTGTAACAAGAAAGAAATCAAAAGATGCGACTTTAAGTTCTTTAGTAGTAAAGAGTCATACACTGACACCAAAATTCAATAAAAATACAGAGAATTATAGTTTAACTACAAGTGGAACATACTTAGATTTCACAACGATTAAACCAACCGAGAGTGAAGCGACTTATGTGGTAAGTGGAAATGAAAATTTTGTAACTGGAGAAAATACCGTAACAATCGAAGTCACTGCTCCAGATGGAGAGACAAAGAAAACTTATACATTAAAGGTAACAAAATCAGGAAGTAAGAATAATAATTTAGCGAGTCTCGCCGTTGAAGGATATAAAATCATTCCTAATTTCCATAAAGCGATCACCTTCTATAGTTTAGAAGTACCAAATGATTTAAATAGTATCGTCATTACAGCAACCGCAGAAGACGAGAATGCGACGATCACAGGAGATGGACTACAAAAGATAGAAACAGGAGAGAATTATTTTGAAGTAGTTGTTACCAGTGAATCAGGAACCGAGAAGAAATATACAATTTTGATCAATAAAGAAGCGAGTGATAATAACTATTTAGGAAGTTTATTCCTAAGTGAGGGAGAGTTACAACCAGAGTTTGATAAAGAGACAACGAGTTATGGAGTAACAGTACCGTATACAGTAAATGAGATTACGTTAACAGGAGATCCAGAAGATAGTCATGCGACTGTTATCGGAATGAATACTTATACACTTCAAGATGGATTAAATACAATTGTCGTCAGTGTAACGAGTGAGTCAGGATTAGTGAGAACCTATACAGTAAAAGTTACGAAAGAAGAAACCATCAGTGCATACTTAACTAGTTTAGAAGCAAAGGGATATGAACTAGATACAGAATTCAATAAAGAACTATTCGAGTACTATATTACAGTAGGAAATGAAGTAACAGAATTAGAATTAAGTTATACACCGGAGGATCAGAATGCAACGGTAGTTGTCACAGGAAATGAGAACTTTGAAATTGGAATGAATGAAGTACATATCAAAGTAACATCCAGTGATGGAAGTTTAGAAGAAGAATACATTTTATATGTCAATCGACAAATGTCATCGAATAACTTCTTAAGTAGTTTAAGAGTCAGTGAAGGAACCTTAGATCCAGTCTTCAATCCTAATACATTAGAATATAATGTAGAAGTAGGAAGTGAGATTGATTCGATTGTTGTTTATGCGACGACTGAGGATAGTAGTGCGACAATCACGTCATTAATTGGAGATAGTCATCCATATACGTTACAAAAAGGTTTAAATAAGATTCAAGTCAAAGTAAGAAGTATGATGGGAATTACCAGAACATATATCATCAATGTTACAAGAAAAGAATCAGAAAACAATAATTTAGGTGATTTAAAAGTTTACTTTGGTTCAAGTAAGAGATTCCATGATATTCATTTCAATAAAGAAATTACAAATTATGAAATTAATTTAACAAGCAAAGAGGACTATGTAGAGATTGAAGCAACTTTAGAAGATCAGAATGCTACAATTACAGGAGATGGAGTTACTTTATTAAATACAGGACTAAATACAATTTCTGTTTCTATCACAAGCGAATCAGGTACTACAAAAGTCTATACAATTAAAATTAACAATCCAATCTCTGATAATAATTATCTAAGTAAGTTGGTACCATCTACTGGAACCTTAGATCCAGTCTTCAATAAAGAAACTTTAGAATACACTTTAGAAGTAGGAAGTGAAGTGAGTACGTTATCCTTCACAGCGAAAGCAGAAGACTCAAAGGCTAAAGTAACAGGACATGAAGAAAGTGGAGTATCTGATGGAGAAAGTGTTCGTATTATCACAGTAACGGCAGAAAATGGAGATGTTCGTACCTATAAGATTAAGGTAAAGAAAGAAACAG
>CANOBK010000005.1 GCA_947564265.1 uncultured Caryophanales bacterium | reverse complement strand
TAAAATAATTCTTTAACAATTAAATCTTGTGAATGCAAATTATTATTTTTTCCTAATAATAAATTTTCATAAAATTTAATTAAAAAACTACTATCTTCTTTTACATTTAAATAATTATTAAAATAATTACTTCTAACTAATGCGTTTCTAAAATATACTGATTTATCTTTAAATAAGGTATTATCTACTTCATATCCAAGACTAATTAAATACTTTTCTATGAATAATGCTATAGTTCTTGTGTTGCCTTCCCTAAAAGGGTGTACTTGCCAAATACTAGATGAAAATTTAGTTATGTTACTAATCATTTCAACAATACTCATTTTCTTATAATCCTTATCCTTTTCTAAGGATATATCATACTCTAAAGAATTTTTTAACGTCTTGCAATCCCCATAAGACACTGAATTATTATTTAATATCTTCTCGTGTTTAGAAAAATCTATATTCCTAAATTTTCCTGCAAATTCATAAACATCTTGAAATAAATACTTATGAACATATTTTAAATAATCTACTGACAGGTCAAAATTATCTTTGTCTAGCAATTCAACAATCCTTGTTGAAACAAAGTCACATTCTAATTCATTATGATCAATATCTTGCATTTGCTCTTTTTCAATATAATACTCTCTTAATTCATTTTCAACTTGTTCGATTGTTAAATTACCATTAACATTATCTTGTAGAAGTTTTTCTAAATATTTAGAAGGTTTTAAATTGTCAACTTCCTGAAGCCCTATAGCCATATCCCATTGTAATTGTTGAATATATCCTTCTGGTTTACTTTCTTTAGTATATTCAACATTACTTGAATCCAATTCATTCTCACTCATCTTTAATGTCACCTTTCTCTTTAAAATACTTAATAGTAATATATTGAATAATCATTTTTTCTAATATAGACAAAGTAGCATATTGACTACAGTCAATGTTATCTTTGCCATCAGAGGAATTATAAAAGTTAATTATTTCACCCCTATATCTATACTTATTTATTATTTTTTTGATAAAATTTTTAACTTCATTATAAACGATGTGCTACTTTTCGAATTAATCCTTTTTCAATATACCTTTTTATCATTGGTTTACTAATATTTAAACTCAGAAAATAAGGTGTGAAATATAACCATGATTATTATCTGAAAAATCCTAAATTTTTGTTTCATTATTCATAGAATCACTATTTGCTTTCATAGTAATATTGTAACATTTTATAGTAGTTCAGTAAATTTAATTCAGTCAATTAATTTTAAATATTCATTTTATCTTATTAATAATGCTACTAACCTTACTGAATCTAGAAATCTGATATATTAGGCATGTCATCGATGCCTCATAAACTTGTTGGAGCATTTCCATAAATATTACCAAATTATTTAGTCACCCTCACAAAAAATAAATTTTTCCTTAATAAGAAAATTATAGAAATTTCATTAATTCCTTTGGCTCTTCTTTAATTAATTTTTCGTTTTCCACTTTTATAGATGAAATATGAATACCTCCATTTTTTTCAGAATAATCTGAAATATCAAAACTTATTACAATATTTTGACTATACCAATTATTAATTAAATCACAATAAAATACGGAAAAATTAATAATATGCTTTCCCTTTGATAATTTCAAATATCTATAAATCGATACACTTTCATCTTTATTAATGCATCCTTTATTATCTAGCCAACTATATATATTATCTGGCAGATCTTTAGATGAAAGGACTACAAAAGATTTCTTTACTGTATTCATTCCGACATTTCTAATCTTTACTTTAAAATCAATTATTTTTCCTTTTTTGCAATTTGTAATTAGTAAATTATCTAGACCTGCGTCTCCTTTATTTCTAATAATTTCATAGTTTAATAATGGCATATTATTGATTCTCGCAGTTTCATTATCCTTTTCATCTTGCCTTTTCAACTGAAATATAGTCATCAATACCAATGAAATAGAACCTATAATTGCACTGACAAGAGATGAGCCATAAGTTACTAAATAATTAAACCAACGTTCTGAATTACTTTCATCAACCCATCCTATTTTACTTGCAAGGTTTGCTCTATCAAAGGTAAACATAATAAGTGGATATAAAAAAATCAATATTAGCATACAAAAAAGTGTTTTTTCAGTAATAGTATGTAAATCTTTATATTCTTTATAAATGCTAATAAATACACCAATTAAAATAATTAGTTCCACTAATATTCCAACAATACATAAAATAAATTTTATCATAATCACCTCTAAATACATTTCTAATTATTCTAACACAAAAAGTATCAAAAAACTAGTTATTTACTTATAACTAGCATTTTGGATTTTAATCGTTATACATATTTTGTTACACAACGAGCATCTCCTCCTCCTGCATTTATGTGATTAGACAAAATAATTACTTCAGGTCCATTCCCAAATGTATTATTCATTGTATTTAATCTTTCTTCTCTAGTTAATGTCTTGTCGACATCTCTAGTAATTGCTACAGGTACACCAAGTTCACGAAATCGATTATACATATAATTAGCAGCTTCTAAAGTAAAATCTTTTTCTCTTAAATTACCACTAACAGCTCCTGGGTCATCTCCCCCGTGTCCAGCATCTACAATTACCTTATAATTCATACAATATTCCTCCTCATAATAATTTATGAATTATGAATAAAATATGTTTCCCTTTCATTATACAAATTATCTTAAACATGTGATAGTCGATTATATATTAACTATCTTTTTTGATTTGCTTTATTGACAAATCAATAAAAAACTAGTATCCTGGTATTTAGTTAAGGTGATAATATGAATAAGATAATCGATTTATTTGCTGGTGCTGGTGGCTTATCTGAAGGTTTCAGAAGACATAATTTTGATATAGTAGCTCATGTTGAGGCAGATAAGGACGCTTCATACACTCTTAAAACAAGAGAAGCATATTATTATTGTAAAAAACATAAACTTGACTACTATAATAAATATCTAAATAATGAAATAAGTAGAGATGAATTATATAGTAAAATACCAAAAAGAATACTGAGTAAAGTTATTAACAATGAAATAGGTAAAGAAACAATAAACGAAATATTTGATGAAATTGATTATAAAATCAAGGGTAACCATGTACATGGTATAATAGGTGGACCACCCTGCCAAGCATATTCCATTGCAGGGAGATCTAGAAAAAAAAATATGGAGAACGATCCTAGAAATCATTTATATAAATATTATCTTAAATTTATTGAAAAATATAATCCTGATTTTTATGTATTCGAAAATGTTCAGGGATTATTTTCAGCTAGAGGTGGTAGTATATTCGATGATATAAAAAAAAGTATGGATAAACTCGGATATACTTTTGAATATAAATTGTTAAATGCAAAAGATTTCGGTGTTATTCAAGATAGAAAAAGAGTAATAATTATAGGATATAAAAAAGAATTGAATTTGCATTATCCTATATTTGAAAAATCAAAATTTAATTTTAATATAAAAGATTTATTTGAAGATTTACCTTCATTACTCGATGGGGAAATCAATAACAATTACCAAAAGGGTGCAACTAATTGTTTAAAAAAACTAAAAATAAGAAACAAGACTTGGAATACACTAACATATAATCAAGCTAGAAAAGTAAATGATAACGACAAAAAAATATATAAAATATGTATAGAAAATAAAAATATAAAATATAAGGATTTACCGTCAGAATTAATAAAACATAATAATAAAGAGTGTTTTGAAGATAGATTTAAAGTTGTGGACTACTATAAGCCTTGCCAAACAATGGTTGCTCATATTTCAAAAGATGGACATCACTATATTCATCCAGATATAACTCAATGTAGGTCAATAACAGTTAGGGAAGCTGCTAGAATACAAAGTTTTCCAGATGACTATTTTTTTGAATCATCTAGAACTAGCGCCTTTAAACAGATAGGAAATGCCGTTCCAGTATTTATGGCTGAACAAATTGCAAAAAAAATAGAAGAATCATTAAAATAAAATGATTCTTCTTTTATTCATGATAGATATTATCACCTATTTTGCTAATAAAACTTCCAAACTCTTGTTGAAGTACCATTTTAAATTCGTTTTTTAATTGACACATTATCACTTTTTCATAACTATCTATATTAATAGTTTGACAATGTAAGTAATTTGCCACTAAACAATACATTTCATTATTATCATTAATAAAACATTCTTGATGGTAATTCTCAGCCTTAAAAATTTCTTTGATAGCCTTTAAAGTTTTTTCATAATTATTATTTTTTAGAACTACTCCTTTAATTAATAATCCATCTATCATAATTCTATTTTTCTTTGCTTTCCTACAAGAAATACAATTAGGAGTTATGTCAATTTTAACATCAAAAACCTCTTGGCAGTCCATACCACTTTCTTTGAATCTTTTTATTATTACACTCTCTGTATTATCACATGAATCAGGATTATAATCATCAACTTTTAAACTCGAATTTTTATAAATACTCCCTGTTATTTTTTCAATCAATTTAAAATCAACTATTTGGGTGTAATTATATTTCAACTTTTCAACATCAGTTATAGAAGATGAATCGTAATTTAAAATTAAATCTTCTAATGCATAAATTTTTTTTATGGTATTATTGCTTATTTCCTTATTCATAATGTCAAAAGAAGATATTATGCTTTTAGGAGATAAAGTTTGTTCAGAATAAAGTCCTAAGGCTCTGTCTAAATTCATGGTGCTAATTTCTCCATTATATGCCTTGTTAATAATATTATTGAACATATCATGGACTGATGAAAATGAACTTTTTTCCCATTCTAACAGTTTAAATAGGGTTTTATTTGAATCAATAGTTTCCTCAAATAGAGAATCCATTTTTTCATCAAACTCGTTAATATCAGTTATCTCCAAAAAATCGCTTTTTTTAGCATTCAATAAAATCAATGGTAAGGAATCAACCATTTTTTCTTCGATCGTTTCTTTTAATTCATTCATATATTCCTCATGTTCCGTCCATGCAACAACAATTAAATGCTTTATTCCATTATCACTAATACGTCTTAAAAGATTAACTGCACGGGTGATATCAACTGTTCCTAACATATACACTAAATCTATAAATACAATTCGAAATCCATAAAAAGATATAACTTCCTCATCAGTTAGTTCATTGGGATTTATATATTTTACATTTAATCCATTTTTTTGAAAGAACTGTATTGCATTACTAACTTCTTCTTTTTGATCATCGATAAAAATTGCTCCACTAGTATATCTAATTATCTCCATCAAAATCACCTACTTCAATTCTATACTTAACACCTATATAATCATCAGGAATTAGATTTGAACTATTAATTAATTCTATCTTTCCATTATGTAATGAAATTATTTCATTTACTATATATAATCCTAAACCTAGACCGTTTATTTTTTTTGTCACAAACGGTTTAAATAATATATTGGGATCATTAATACCAAATCCAGGTCCATTATCTGCATAATAAACGACAACTTTATTATTTTCCTTTATCATCTTTATAATAACCTTTTTTTCTTTTTGATTTTCTATCCAATATATAGAATTATCAAATAAATTAATTAATACTCTTAATAACTGACTTTCTATTGCTCTAAATTTTATATCTTGAAATTCATATTCAATACGTATCTCATGATCCTTTATTCTGTAGTAAGCATATTCTTTAAATTTTGATAGTAATTTTATACTATAAATTTCTTTAAAATCTCTATTAGTTATTAAATCTTTTTGCAAATTTAAAATATCACTTATATTTTTTATAGATTTTCTTATCTCATCTATATTTACTGAATTAAAATTTAATAATGTCGAAATATTTTTTATTTGCTTATCTACATCATGAAATACCATATTGAAGTCTACAGAATTACTAGCGATGGATAAATAAATCTTTCTGGATTCTTGATATTCCTTAGAAATTTTATTGGCCATTGCTAATATTTTGTCTTTGTTTTCTTTATTTTCAAATTTTGCTTCTTCCAACTCCTCTATTAATTCTTCCATTGATTCATCTAATTTCTCTACCTTCATATTTTTGTCATACAATTTCTTAATTTCATCTTTTGTATGAATCATATTAAGTGAGAATTCATCAACTACTAAGCTTATTATTTTTTTAAATTCTATAAATGCCTGATTTTCAATAAATCCTTCTCTGTTAGTTTTTTCCACTAAATCTTGACTTTTATCGCCATCTAATTCTACAATTCCAATTAATATATTTTTGCTTAATTTTGTTCCTGGAGAATTTAAACGTTTTAAATTTAATCCCAACCAGTCCTCATCTTTACTTCCATAATTAAATATTCTCTGCCCACTTCGATATACACGGACCCCACCATTTTCATCAAGATAATCTTTTAACTGTTTTTTCTTTTGTCCAAGCATATTCAAAACATTAGGAGTCCTATGAAATGCATGTAATCTTATTTTTATTGGCCCAATTTTATATTTTGATATATCAATATTGCATAGTTTCTTTGATGCATCTTGATATTTAATATCAACTAACCAACTAGATTCTCGCAAGTTTTTCATTTCTTTATAAGGTGTAAAATTAAATTCCATCGTTCCATAATTTTGAAAAGGTTTTATTTCTATAGAAGCATTCCAGAGACTATATTTTAAAATGTCTTCTGTTTTTAATTTATCATCAAAAATAGAATTATCTTTTGTTACAAATTCAATTTCAAATTTATCAGTTTCTTCTTTAAAAGGAGATTGTATTTTTAAAACTTCATCATATACACTCTTTATATCTTCATAGTCCCATTTTTCAACTAATTTATTAATTATTATTTTAGTTCCAGAGTCTGTTAAAATAGTATTTTTGCCAGAATATTCACCAAGCTCGACGCTAACATCTTCAAGCATTTTATCATCCGAAAACTCGCTAAAATCAATATGTAGATAGTATGTTTTGTCACCTTTTTGCTTTGTAATAATAGTAATATCATCACCTAATTTATTAATTGCAAACCTTCCGATTCCTTTTTCTCCAACTGGAATTCTATAATTGTATTGATTTTTTATTATATTTTCCTTATATTTCTTTTTCGAATTAGTACCAATAACAAGCCAATTATTTATTAAATCATCTTTACTCATCCCAATACCATTATCAACTATTTCAAATGATGATATTTCTCTATCAAAAAGTGAAATTTCTTCTCCCTCCTCTCTAATAATAATTGTGCATTTGGTTGCAATAGCGTCATAAGCATTTTTTATTATTTCCGATAATGCTATTGTTTTATTTTCAATAGATTCTTTTCCTATTTCAAATACAATTCTAGCATTTGTTCTAAAAGTTTCCTCCATTAGTAACTCCTTTCTTTAATTTATTATAAAAGACTAAGTTTATCCCAAGTATAATATTGTATATTTTATTGATAATATACTGTTTTTCTTACACTCAATTATAAATAAACAGAAGCATCACCTATTTCGATATTTCCACACATATATATTATATCATAAGATATGTATTTACTGACTATATTTTTAGGGTACAAATTAAATTTTAAATCATGATTTTCTCTGACAATTGATTAAAAATCGAATCATCTAAATTTATAGTATTACTTTAATCAAACGTTAATTTTATATCTATCTAATGTTTTATATATGTATATACTATTTTCAACTTTCAATTTCATTTGGCAATGAAAGATCTTTTTCTTTAAAATTGATTTCAATCTACTTTTTTATAATCTTCATTACTAAATAAAATTACTTAAATATGAATATTCTAGTACCAAGTCAATAGTTATAATGCAATTTGCATTTTATCAGTTTCAATTATTTAATTAGATAAGATGCGGTTTAAAATTCACTATTATATTATTTATTATATTTAATATTACCTTCTTAGCTATCTGTTAAATTATTATACATAGAATTAGTAGTATTTAGAATAGAATATTTTTCTTTTAAAGTTTATTGATCACACAAGAGAATCTTCCAATGCTATCATCTACAAAACAATTTTAATTCATGCAATAAGTCTCCTTGAAATACTATGTCTTTTTTTTCATCTTTTATAACCTATCTTTCATTATTTTATAAATACTTATTTGTTTAAACAATTTTTGCATCCTATGATAAAATTACTCTAGGTGATACAATGAAAGATCTTCTTCCAACTTGGATTATTTTTATCAATCTCTTTTGTTTCTTCTTATTTTATATCGATAAAAGAAAAGCCATCAAAAATAGATACCGAATCTCTGAATTTTCTCTTTTATTTTGTTCCTTTCTAGGAGGGTCCCTAGGCTCTCTTCTTTCTATGAAGCTATTCCGCCATAAAACAAAGAAACTGAAATTTCAAATTCTGATTCCTTTATTTCTCTTTCTTCATATCCTATTACTATACTATTTAATAGTAAATCACTATATTTTTTAAAACCATTTTTATCAGTAGGAGAATGTGCTATAATAGACAAAAAAAGAAAGAGGTATGTATTATGAATCCATATTATCAACAAGATGAAATCACTATTTATAACAATGACAATTTAGAAGTACTGAAAAACTTACCATCTAACAGTATTTCTCTTATCTATTGTGATATTTTATATAACACAGGAAAAAAATTTGATGACTACGAAGATATTCTTGGAGAACCAAAAGAAGCGATGGAGTGGTATCGTCCAAGATTTCTTGAAATGAAAAGAACTTTAAAAGACGATGGTAGTATCTTTATTCATTGTAACTGGAGACTTGATTCTTATATGAAAATCTTATTAGATGAAATCTTTGGTACTGATTGTTTTAGAAATCGAATCTATCGTAAACACAGTGATAAAAGAGGTTTTTATTCGAACTTTGATTCCCAAGTAGATATTATTCTCTACTATGTGAAAAACAGTGACTCCTTTATTTTCCATGAACTTAAAAATGATCAATTAAAGGTAATCCCTTTATATGAAAATGGATATGTTCCAGAAAGAAGCTATACCTATAAAATCGATGATACGATTGTTGATCCTGCTAGTCTTAATAAACATTGGTTAATTACTCAATCCCAACTAGAAAAATTAGTAAGTAAAGATGAAGTTGTAGTAGTTGATTCTCTACCATATCGTCAAACCTATACCATTCCTATTGGAAATCTTTGGGCAGAAGATGAAATGCTTGATCCCTATAGTAGGTCTGTTGCTGCTGAATCTTATGATACACCAAAACCAGATGCTGTATTAGAAAGAATCATTAAGATGTGTAGTAATGAAGGAGATACTGTTGCGGACTTCTTCTTAGGAGGAGGAACCACTGCTGTTGTTACCAAAAGAGAAAATCGAAAAGGAATTTTCTGTGACATTAGTAAAAAAGCCTGCGATATTACAATTCAAAAATTAGAAAATTTAGATAAATAAATTTTTTTCCACAAATAATGTTAAAATCCCACTCACTTTTTATAAGAATTTATATCTTATAATAGGAGGGGATTTTTTGTTATTTAAAAGAATTCGTAAAGCTATTTATGAAAAGGATCCATCCATTCATAGTCTGTTTGAAGCATATTTTCATCCGTGGTTTCGTGCATTTATCTACTATAAAATCAGTCATTTCTTCTACTTGCATAAACACTACTCCATTGCAAGATGGCTTTCTATGAAGGCAAAGAAAAAGACAGGAATGGAAATTCATCCAGGTGCAACCATCGGAGAAGGTGTATTCATTGATCATGGACTGGGTGTAGTCATTGGGGAAACTGCAGTAATTAAAGATCATGTTACCATATTCCAAAATGTAACACTCGGTGGAAGAGGAAATCATAATGGAAAAAGACATCCTACCATCGAAGAAGGATGCCTAATAGGCGCAGGTGCCAAAATCTTGGGAAACATCACGATCGGGAAAAATAGTAAAGTAGGTGCAAATGCTGTCGTACTTCATGATGTTCCACCCAACACTACCGTTGTTGGAATTCCTGCCAAAGTCATAAAATCAAAAGCTAGAAATTCATAGAACTAATATCATTCATCCATAAGAAATGCAGATAAACGTCTATCTGCATTTTTATTTTTTAATTGAATGATTGATTACTTCCTATATATTTTTGGGGATTTTCTTTCTTCATCAATGGCATCTAGAATAGATTGTGGAAAATATTCTCTTCTAAAAAATTCTTTTTCTTCTAAGCGTAATCGAAGCTTATCTTCTAACACTCTAGGATACGCTTCTGATTCCCATCCTTCATAGAGTTCTCTATCTAATTTCATCAATTCATTATATAAAAAATCATTCGGACACTGAATCGTTCTTCCAAGATGTGCAGTATAAGCACGTCCCGTGAATAAGCCTTCTAAACCTTCACTCTTCTTTCTACTAGTTGGATCAAAATGGAATTCTAAAGCTGACCCATCTCGATAGATTAGAGGATGTTCTAACTTTAAAACAATAAAAGGATGTTTTAACATCGTATTATAAATCTGCAGATTTAGAAAATTACGACTATCTGGTACTAAATAGGTAAAATTATGACTTTCAATCGATGGATCATAAACTTTCATAAATTCTCCGAATGATATTTCATTTTCACTCCTTTGAACAGGCAATGTTAAAATACTCCTCATTTCTTCAATGATTCCCTTCGCAAGTTTTGTTTCTCCTAATTTTCCCATATGTTCTACTCTCCTTCTTGTTTTTTAATTTCTTTTTTCTCTTTATAATCATCTAAGAATTGATATACCATATCCTTACTTTTATATCCAATCAATGTATCTAGATTCACATTAAAAGCACTTTTAAAAATATTATTTTCAATATTGGCATTATCTTGTTTTAATTCCTTAATTAAGTTTTTCACAAATAGTCTTTTGCTGTTTAGATTCTCATCATGATTCCTTTCCGTGAACTTACAGGCACAATTCAAAAACTTTAATCCATGGAACTTGGAAAATGCAATAATATCTTGTTCCCTTACATAATACATCGGGCGAATTAATTCCATTCCTTCAAAATTTGTACTGTGAAGTTTGGGCATCATCGTCTTATATTCTCCCCCATAGAGAAGACTCATTAAAATCGTTTCCATTACATCGTCATAGTGATGACCTAAGGCAATCTTATTACACCCAAGTTCCTTTGCCTTATTATAAAGACATCCACGTCTCATTCTGGCGCATAAATAACAAGGAGACATTGTCACATCCTCTACTACTTGAAAAATATCAGATTCAAAAATCGTAATTGGAATATTCATCAACTTTGCATTGTCTTCAATCTGTTTTCTATTTTCCTTTGTATATCCTGGATCCATCACTAGAAATACCAAATCAAAAGGGATCTTTCCATGGAGTTTTATCTCCTGCATACACTTTGCTAAAACAAAACTATCTTTCCCACCAGACATACATACGGCAATTTTATCATTTTCCTCAATCATCTCAAATTCTTTGGTTCCTTTGACAAACTTAGACCAGATGGATTTTCGATACTTTGTAATCAAACTATTTTCAATTTCTCGATACTTCTCCATAGATACTCCCTCTTCATTTCTAATTATTTTACAAAAACTTTTAGAATGATGCAAGTACAATGAATAAGAAAATACAATTCCTATTTTTAAATTTTGTTTTCCAACAGATTGAATGGGAATAAATTTTAGTGTATAATAATCTCAATTTATAAGAACCTTAGTAAGGCTAAATATTCAAAAGAATCATCCAGTCAATGGATGAAATCTTCAACCAAAATCAAAGTACTAAATCGTAATCATTGGACTTTCAATACATAAAATAAAAAGAAAAAACGATCCACATGTGCCATATATTATACGTTATATTTAAGATGAGAGGTACTATATGAAAAAGATACAAAATGTTTGGTTAACCATTAACAGAAATTGTAACCTAAGATGTAAATGGTGTTATGCAAAAGGAAAGAAATTTGACTATCGTTTCAGTATGGATATCAATCTTGCTAAAAATATAGTTGAATTTTTTAAAGAATTGGGCATAGAAGAAGTTGCCTTAATTGGAGGAGAACCAACTTGTTATCATGAATTAGAGAATTTAATTCAATATATTAAAAACAAAAATATGAAAGTATGTTTAATAACAAATGGAATTTTATTTAGTGATCCACGATATTTAAGTAAATTAGAAAAATTAGGGGTCGATGATATTAACTTTTCAATCAAAGGGTGGTCAAGAGAAAGTTATAAAAACAATACAGGAGTAGATTCCTATAATCAAATGTTAGAAGCACTAAAAAACTTATCAAAATCCAAAATTAATACGATGGCATCATTTGTAATCAGTGATGAAAATTGTGAAAAGATTACCGATGTGATTGAATTAGTTACAAGTTGTGGTATCGACAATTTCTTCTTTTCATTTGAAAATGATTTTTCTGTTCTTGATGGAATAGAAAAAACGTATGATGTAAAAACGTTAATGAAAATAGTTAAAAGCTTTGAAAATCAATATAGTAAAATAGATGAATTAACAAAAGGAAATTTTACGCTCCATCAAACCTTACCTTTATGTGCTTGGAATGAGGAAATAATTAATAAGATGAGAAAACAAGATCAAATACAAACATCCTGTATGCTATTGCAAAGAACTGGATTGGTTTTTGATACGGATGGTAGTTTAATTCCTTGTAATTCTATCCATCAAGTAAAACTAGGAACTTTTAATAAAGATTTTAAGGATTCTGAGACTTTTTATCAATATTGGGAATCAGATTCTATGATGAAAATATATAATAAATTATGTGCACTACCTGATGATATTTGTTCTAAATGTAAAGATGATACTGTATGTGGCGGTGGATGTTTATCTAATTGGTATCATTTTAATTTTAATGAATTATTAGATTCAAATGCAATTCATCCAAATGATAAAATTGACAAAAATTAAGAAATACTATATTATGCCTATTAGAAGGGGAGGATGATTTTATGGATATCGAGTATGCTTTGAGTAAATTAAATAAAAATGGAAAATTACCCTTGAGTGTATACTCAATCGTCAGTGGAAAAGGAATTTTTGGACCATGTGCTGCTTGTGGTGCTTGCGGAGGTTCTGATTTTGAGCAGAAAGAAAAGCAAGAAGAAAAATCAACTTCATCTGTACCAAATCAACTAATAAAAAAGAAAAGTATTAAAGGACCTTGTGGCGCTTGTGGAGCCTGCTAGATTACAATTAGAAATATAATTTAAATTAAAAAAGACGTCCAGTTGTTCATCCGGACGTTTTCTTATTGATATTTTTAGTTAATTTATTAGAAACCAATTATTATAAAAAGAAAATTTAAAAAAAGGTTATTGGCAAATGCTTACAAACTTTAAGAAATTGGTGTTAATGTTTTCTGATAATCCTTAGTTTAAATCAAAAAGTTTTATATACCCTACCTATATCATGGAATATGACAGAAAAAAAGATATCCAATTTTGATTCTTTCTAAATGAAATTTGCATCAGTTTTAGATATCTTTTTTCTTTATGATTATGATGACTATTTTTTAGTCTTCCAATTTCGTTAATGTCACTTCTACTGTCTTTTGTTTTTGATCACGAATATAGGTAATCTCAATCGTATCTCCTACTTCATGTTGGTATAACAGATATTTTAAATAAGCAGCATTTGATACAGAGGTACCATTAACAGCCGTAATCACATCACCTTTTTTAATTCCTGCTTTTTCTGCCCCACTTCCAGTAGATACACTAGTGACAACGACACCTTCTTCAATTTCTGGATCTAGTCTAATTCCATATTGATATACACGATAACTATCACTGACATTTAACATCGAAATTCCAACAAATGGTCTTTCTAATTCTCTACCAGCTTCCAAGTCATCTACATACTTCATCGCATACTCGATTGGAATCGCAAACCCCATTCCTTCAATTTGATCTTCTACTAATTTCAAAGAGTTAATTCCAATGACTTCTCCATTCGCATTTAAAAGAGGTCCTCCACTATTTCCAGGGTTAATTGCCGCATCTACTTGAAGTACATTCATTACCCAATCACTTGTTGAGTTGATACTAACCGTTACCATACGATTTTTTCCTGATAACGTTCCTTTTGTTACACTACCACGATATTCATAGCCAACTGGAGTTCCTACTGTAAATACCGTATCTCCAATATTAGAATCATCACTAGTACCAATTTCTGCGACTAAAGATACTTTTTCAGAAGAAATACGAACAACTGCCAAATCTAAATAAGGATCGCTTCCAAGAACTTCTCCCTCTATTTGATCATCGTTTGATAACGTCAATAACAACTTTGTTGCATCCTCTACCACATGGTGATTCGTTAAAACGTAAGCATATTCTCCCTCTTTTTTATAGATAAATCCACTTCCAGAAGAAGTTAATCTTCCATTTTGATAATTTTGAATCGTAACAGTCGCATCATAAATTTTTCCAACAGAAGTTGCAATCCCTGTCTCATCTAATTTCATATCACTACTACATTTCACAACACCTGTCGTATTGGTTGTCTGTTCAACAATCGTATTATTTTCTGAAATTTGATCTTCTAAGAACGTATAGGTTAGGTACCCACCACCGGCACCTGCTACCACCACTACTAGAAGTAGACCTAAAAATTTTACTATTCTTTCTCTCATTCTTCCACCTTCCTTGTAATATTTGTAAGATCCTGCCAGTTTTCTGGGAATCCCATTCGATCTAATACTTTCACAATCGTAATTGTATTTAAATTGTACTCCAAATTAGAAAGAGCCCTACTAATTTCTTCAGTCAAATTTTTAAATTCTACTGGAGTAATTAACTGTTTGATAATTAAGATTAACGCGAAGATATCATTTTTCCCATAGACATATTCATCATTTTCTTTTTCAATCTTTAACAACTTGTGATAAACAGTATCCTCAACCGTTCGTTGTGTCTTATTTTCAAATACGATATCTTCATGAGCACACAAATTGCGATAATTTGCCAAAATTGGTAAATAATTAGTAAGAGAATCAACAGAAATATCGTAACTTTCTGCGATACTTTCCTGATCTTCCTTTCTTAGTATGGAAAATAGTTCACTAACAATACCAAAAGATAATACTTTTACCAATACCCAAAGAGGAATATACCCATAATTATTTACATAGTGCATCGTTGCTGCATGTTGTGGCGCATTACTTCTTACCTGTCGTTTCATCTTTTTAATTAAATCGTTTACCTGTCTTGATTTCTCTGGATGATTCGTAAAGTTTTTCGGTTTTAAATAATCACTCTCTTTATATCCATATTTCCTAGACAATTGATATGAAATAATTGACTTCATATTGTTCTCGATAATCAAAAGATGCTTGAATAAAATATTTCTAAATTGTCGATCAAACAAAAACAAACTATAAAGTTCCTCAAAAGTAGTCCCTTCAATAAACCTTCGGTCATTCTTCGACTTTAAAAACAAATGCCGATACCCATTTAAAAAGAAATAATTTTCCCGCAATAAAACGGTACGCGCAAAATCCTTATCTTGAATGATCAAACCTTTATGTTCTAGGATTGCCATCTGTTCTTCTAAGTTCTTAAATTCTTTGTCCATCGACATCACTCATCACCTAGACTACATTATAGCACACTAATTGTGTAATTTATATGAAAAAATTATGAAAAAATGTGTTAAAATAGAAGAGCTAGAGAGGATGAATATTATGGCAAGTAGTTTGACCCATGCCTATTTTATTTTAGATGTCTATGATCGACTTGGAATGAACAGTCGAGAACTGTTGGTAGATCACAAGGAACTATTAAAAACCGCAGCGCAAAACATGGATGTTCTTTTTTTCTATAACTTAACCAATTTTAAAAAGGGAAAGAAAATGCGTGACTTTGGAGAATTTTTTCATCGTCACAAAACATTCGAATTTTTTGAAACTTTAATTAATTATATCAAATACAATGAATTTCAATACGATCCTGAAGTGATGGCCTTCTTATATGGGATGCTCAGTCATTACGTTTTAGACAGTACCATTCATCCTTATGTCATTTATCGAACTGGGTATTTTGAAAAAGAAAAGGAAGAGACCTACAAGTACAACCAACTTCATGGAGAAATGGAATCCTACTTTGATGACTATCTTGTTATGATTCGAGAAAATAAAAAGCCATGGAAATTTAAATGCCACAATTTCTGTTTCAATGTAGATAAAATGGGAGCTGGATTACAGGAAGTAATGGATTTTACTTACCGAGAAGTCTGGGGAATTGAGAACTTCCATACTTACTATTTAACCTCCATCAAACAAATGAAATTTTTCTATCGTGTTTTCCGATATGATCCAACAGGACTCAAGCGGAAGTTTTACAAGATAGTTGATTCGATTTGTCCAAAATATCTACTCAGAAAAGTTCCTCTATCTTATCATATGAGGATACAGAAAAATAAATGGTTCCTAAACTTAGAACATAAAAAGTGGTATAATCCAACTGACAAAAGAACCACTAGCACTCAGTCCTTGATTGAACTTTATACCGAAAGTCTAGATACCACAGTAAAAATGATTCGTGGAATTAATCAGTATCTGTATTATAATAAAAAAGTTAATTTAAAGAAACTGATACAAAATAATAGTTACATAACAGGAAAAGATTGTAGTAAAAAAAGAGAATTAAAACATTTTGAGTTTTAGTTCTCCTTTTTCTTATTTCATTATTCTTATTTTCTACGGATTGTCTCTATCTCACCGCGAGAGGAACCAATATCCCATAACTCTTGTTCTATGTCTTCTACTCCCTCTGATTGTGGATAATGGTTTCCATAAGTAGCGCGATGATCCAATTCAAAATACAAATCACATAATTCTGGCTTTTTTTCATACAAGGCTAATTTTCTTAAAATTGATTGAAACACTTGATACTCTTCGTTTGTTAATGGAAGGGGTTCTACGGGTTCCACATCTCTATGTCTTATCATTTCATCTTCTTGATCCCAACCACGTTCACTTCTTTTTTCCTGTAATACCTCGTCTGCACTTTTTTCCATTCTAATCACCTATCATTATTGTAACATGAAATCAAAAGAGAAAAAGGAAAAGTGAAAAGAATCCTCCAAAAAAACAAGATTGGACAACAAAGTTCCAGAAAAAAAGAAGGAAACCCTATTTTACTGTTTCAGTTTTCCTTCCTCATTGATTTTAATTTCACAGGATTGACACCACTAAATTTAATTTGCTCCGATGTCATAACATAGGTTTTTAAATTAGAATAGGGCTCTGTTTCGGAAACTCCGAGACATTTTAATTCATCTTCTTCTCGGTCATAGTTTAAATCTACAAGAATCCTATTAGTATAATGTCCCCTTATCCCATAATTATAAATGCGAATCGGAACGTTTCTTAAATCCATAACATTTTGTGGATTTACATGAAAGGCACCAATTTTCACATAGACTTTTTCCTGAATACAGTCTATGACATGCTTGTCTTGATAATGGGCATAAGAATTGGGACTTCTATTTGCTCTCCTTCCCATTTCTTTCGCTTGATTTAGAATTTCAGTAACTATATCTTCTTCTAGACAATTGGGATATTCTTCTATTAGATCTTTTAAGATTTTTAGTCCTTGTTCATAAAGAAGGACTCCTCCTCTTAACCCTAATAAATCATACTTTACTATACCTTCAAACTTTTTTTCTTCTCTTATTTGCGATACTTTTTGAATCATACTCTATTCACCATACTATTTTATTTCATCTTTTGCTTGTTTCTGCCCGTTATCATAACATATCCTTAAGAAAACCACAAGAAATCAAACTAAATAAGCACTTATCTAAAATATCATTCAACCTTATCTAAAATAAGTATGTTTTACTTTCCATTTTTTTAGTGAAATTCCAAGCCAGAAACTATAAATTCCTAACGTAATAATCGTTAACAATAACCACTTAATCCAGTTTCCAAATAATTGAATTGCTTTTCCATCAAAGGCAAGTCTTTTCCCATTAATCACGGTATGTTTCATTTCCCAATTATAAATCATACAACATGCCCATGGATAACAAATTCCTAAAGTACATACTGTGATTAAAATACCCACGATTTTCCAACCAATTAATTGAAGTAATCCTCCATCAAAGTATGAATCTACATTTTTCTCTTCTTCTAATTCTTTTTCCATTTTTTACTCCCCACTTCTTAAAAAAAATATTTCTACTATTACTGTATCTTAATCTTAGTAAAATGTCAAAAAATATATTTTTTTGTCAGTTCCTATTTTTTTGTATGTTTTTTCCTACTTTTTCCAATAATACTATTAGGGTGATAAAATGTTTTATAAATATATGGTGGTAGAAAACGAAGGAAAAAAGATTCTTTATTTGTATTTGAATAATGCAGAAGAGTACTCACAAGAATTTCTAAATCGCAATCGTCATTTACTTTCCCTACATCGTAGAATCAACAATTATATTAGAAATGAACATATTCCTTTTCAAGGAGATCAAATTTGTATCGTAATTAATGGAATTATTGTGGATACTTTTTATTTAAGCGATTATGATAGTAAAGCAGATGAACTAGTCGAACTATTAGAGGTTGACTATGGAGTAAGTCAGAAGTTGATCGATTTAAATCACAGTACAGGAATTATTGAAAAATTGAAAGTGGATGAATATATTTTTGGAGTCATCAGTAATGAGATGCCTGAAATATTTAGTGAAGAAGCGCTTAAAGCGCAGGCCGTTGTCGCTAGAACTTATGCGGTAAAACGACTCAGTAAAGATTTGCCAATTCGAGATTACTCCAATACTTATATTTATCGTGATAAGAAATATTTAAAAGAAATTTGGGGAAATCAATACGAGTCTTATACAGAGAAAATTCGAAAAGCAATTCAAGATACGAAAAATGAAGTGATCAAGTTTGATGGGGAATATATCGATGCCTATTACCATCTTTCTAGTAATGGAAAAACAGAAGACTCTTCGAATGTTTTAAAATTTGCTTATCCTTATTTAAAGAGTGTTTCTAGTACCTGGGATCTTGATTCTAGTAACGTTGGATATCGAATTGTTCCTAATGATTATTTAAGTCAATTACTAAGAGTTCCCATCAATGAGGGAACGGAAATCGAATTACTTATGAAAACGATTGGTCACCGAGTAAAATATATTCGTTTTGGAGATAAAGTATTCGACGGGTTACTTCTCGCAAGAAGACTGGGACTCGATTCGAATGACTTCAGTGTCAGTATCGGGAAAAATGCGACGACCTTTACAACGAGAGGTCATGGTCACGGTTTAGGGTTAAGTAAATATGGGGCTGAAGGAATGGCAAAAGCAGGATACAATTATCATCAGATTTTAAATCATTATTATCCAAATACTTACATAGAAAAAGAAGATAACTTTCGAAAGAAATCTTAAGTCTCTTCTTTTTATTTTGATAAAATTTCACAGATTAAATTGCTGATTTCTGTAGGATTTTCAATTGTCAATCCTTCAATTAAACGAGCCTGTGCATATAATACTTTTGTATAGTTTTCGAACCCTTCTTTGTCTTTTTTATAAAGTTTCTTTAATTTCTCTGCGATTGGGTGATGTGCATTAATCTCCATCGCTGCTTGTGCTTTAATTTTTTCATCTGTTGGCATGGCATTGATTACTTTTTCCATTTCGAGTGAAATATTTCCAGAAGAAGTTAAACATACAGGATGATTCTTTAATCGATTTGTGAAACGAACGGTCTCTACTTGTTTATCGAGTACCTCTTTCATACGATCAAACATTTCTTTGCTTTCCTCATTTTCTTTCTTCAATTCTTCTTTTTCTTCCTCAGAATCTAAATTAAGATCAGCTTTTGAAACATTGATAAACTCTTTTCCATCGTAGTTCATTAATGCCTGAATGACAAATTCATCTACATAATCTGTTAAATAAAGAATTTCAAATCCTTTTTCCTTCACTTGTTCTACCTGTGGTAATAAGTCAATTTTTTGAATTGTCTCTCCACAAGCATAATAGATTTTCTCTTGATTATCTTTCATTCGAGAAACATATTCCTTGAATGTTGTTAATTTGTTTTCTGTAGAAGAATGGAATAAGATTAAGTCTTGTAGTTTTTCTTTATCCATTCCAAAGTTATTATAAACCCCAAACTTTAACTGCATTCCGAATGCTTCAAAGAATTTTTCGTATTTTTCACGCTCATTTTCAAGCATCGATTCTAATTCGCTTTTGATCTTTTTCTCAATATTTTTTGCAATTAGTTGAAGTCTTCTGTCTTGTTGAAGTAATTCACGAGAAATATTTAGGGATAAGTCATTACTATCGACCAGTCCTTTTACGAAACTGAAGTAGTCTGGTAACAATTCACTACATTTATCCATAATCATGACACCACTCGTATAAAGATTTAGTCCCTTCTCAAATTCCTTTGAATAGTAATCATAGGATGCATGAGATGGAATATATAAAAGTGCATTGTAACTTACTTGTCCTTCTACTGAAGTATGAATCACTTGAAGTGGATCCTCATAGTCCATATATTTTTCATGATAAAATTGATGATATTCCTCTTCCTTAATTTCATTTTTATTCTTCTTCCATAACGGAATCATACTATTAATTGTTTCTGTTTCTACATGACTTTCATATTCGTCTTTGCTTCCTTCTTTTAGATGACGATGTTCCACATCCATTTGAATTGGATAACGAATGTAGTCAGAGTACTTACGAATAATTGCTTGAATTCGATAATTTTCTAAGAACTCACTATAATTTTCCTCTTCTTCATCTTCTTTTATGTGTAGAATAATTTTGGTACCGATTGTTTCTTTTTCACATTCTTCGATACTATAACCATCTGCACCAGTAGAAACCCAACGATAAGCCTTCTCTGAGTCAATAGACTTACTCTCTACTGTTACCTCGCTACTTACCATGAATGCTGAATAGAATCCAACACCAAATTGACCGATGATATCAACTTCTTGTTGTGCTTTCTTTCCTTTTTTATCTTCTTCTTGGTTCTTAAAAGCCAAAGATCCACTTTCTGCGATTGTACCTAAATTCGTTTCTAGTTCCTCTTCCGTCATTCCACAACCATTATCTTCAATGGTTAATGTACGGTTTTCTTTATCAATCGATAACGTTATTTTAAATTCATCTCGCTCTACTTTTACCTTTTTATCCGTTAAGGAACGATAATACAATTTATCAATCGCATCACTTGCATTCGAAATTAGTTCCCTTAAAAATATTTCCTTATTTGAGTAGATGGAATGAATCATCATATCTAGTAATTTTTTAGATTCTGCTTTGAATTGTTTTTTCTTCATAAATATCCTTCTTTCTGTTTTCTTTTTTTCCTATCTGAATGTTATCTTACTACTCACTTTGGCAGATGTCAAGAAAGAGTGCTAATTTTTTTAAAAAAAGAAAAGGATTTCTCCTTTCCTCATAAAATTCTACTCTTTTACTTGAATAAATTCTTAATACGATCAACGAAAGTTTCTTTTTTCGTTTCTTTTACAACTTTCTTTTCTTCTTTCGGTGCTTTCACAGAATCTACTACTAATACGAATTTTGTATTTCCTTCTGCCTCTTCATTCTTAGAATCAAACGTTTGGTACTCATTACTTAATTTGACAAGTTCTTTTGCCTTCTTTGATAATTGATTCATTTGAGAAGAAATCCCAGATAATTTTTGAACCCCTTCTCTATTGAACGTTTCAATTCCTGTATTTAATGTTGCCATTCCTTCTTTTAAATTCTGTGTACCGATTGATAATTCATTCATCTTACTACTTAATAGATTGACTCCTTCTTTTAAGGCATCTACTCCTCCTACTAACTGGGTCGTTCCTTGTTTTAATTGTTGAATCTGTGGTAGAGCATTTGTTAATTCACTAGACATATTTAAGGTATCTAGGGAAGATTGTAAGGCAGTTTTATTTAGGTTTAATAATCCAATTAATTGTTGGTAGGTGGCATAACTATTTTCATAATTATATTTTACTTGATATAATGTCATTTTATCAGGAGAGGGAGATGCTAAAATTTGATCATAAGTTAAAGCACCAAGATTGTATGCTGTATAAGCATCACTTAATTGTGTACATAGTCCATTTAAAGTTGCAATGGTAGAATCTGTACCAGCAATTAACTGAGTTAATTGATTTCCTTTTTCTTGATTTGCCGTATTATCTAACATACTTTCTGGAATTTTACTTAATAGTAAGGAAATTGCTTGGTCAATTTGAGTTGCTCCACTTTGAAGCTCTCCTAACTTTTCATTTACTACATTTAAATTGGATGCAATTTGAATACTACCATCACTCACAGTATTTAATCCATTTAATACTGTTTTAGACCCCTCTTCAATTTGATTCATAGAACTTTGTAATTGTCCTACACTTCCATAAAGAGAATCTAATTTATCAAAAATACTTAAGTCATCACTATCGATTACTTTTGGAGTTACAACAGAATAAATACTAGAAAGTTCAAATTTTTCAGTATTATAAGAAACTGTTACTGTGTCTAATCCTTTTAGTTCATCAATGGCAAGACTTTCATAAAGCCCTGGCGTCGATAATCCTACTACGATATATCCATTTCCGTTATCTACAACTTTACCATTCGTTACTTCGATATCACGATTGTTTTCTCCTGGAATTACAGTTGCCGTCATGACCACAAATGGCGTATATAAGGTATTCCCATTTACAATGTGTTTCTCTTTATTTTGATATTGAATTTGAATCGTAACTTTTCCACTTTTTCCAATTAAATCTTCTAATTTAATATCTTCTCCATCTAATTGATATGTGATTTTTTCTGTTACAGGAGTTTCCTTTTTTGTTGTTCCTTGATAGAAAATATCTTTTCCTTTACTTTCCCAAGTTAATCGATTTTCTTTTTTAGTAAACGTATGATCACTATTAATATTTAGAATCTCTTCTAAGTCAGAAGCATCCTCTATCGTATCTAAATGTTCTCTATTTAGTAAATGTTCATTCACTAAAACGGTTTTCACACTTCCATCACTATTTAGCTTAGCATATACTGTCTCTTCTTTGGTAAGAGCGAATGCTGAAAATGGCATCATCATGGTTGAAAGTGCTAAGACTGCTGCGACTGTTTTTTTCATTTTTTTATTTTTCATATTACTCATTCCTTTCTTATTAGAATTTTTATTTTTCATTCCTAGTGTCGTTTTCATAATGATAGAATCGAAAATGATTAGAATCGATGGAACTACCATCATAACTACGATCATACTGATAATGGCACCTCTCGCAATCAATGTACAAAGAGACCCAATCATATCAATCTTAGAAACAATTCCTACTCCAATCGTGGCACCAAAGAAACACATAGCGCTAACGAAGATGGAACTAACAGAATTATCTAAAGATATTCTTACAGCTTCTTTTTTACTGTGTCCATTTTTTCTTTCTTCCAAATATTTTGTCGTCATTAGAATTGCATAGTCAATTGTTGCTCCTAACTGAATGGTTCCAATAACAACGGATGCGATAAAAGGAATTTCTGTCCCAGTGAAATAAGGAACTCCCATATTAATAAATATCGCAAACTCAATCGCAGTTACTAGTAATATCGGAAGAGAAATTGACTTTAATACAATCATCATTAGGACAAAGATAACACCAATCGATGTGTAGTTTACGTTATGGAAATCTTCATCGGTTGTTACTACTAAGTCTTTCATTAGAGGTCCTTCTCCTGCTAGAATCGCCTCTTCATCGTAGCTCTTAATAATTTGATTTACCTCTTCAATTTGATTATTTAATTCATTGGTTGCAATATCATAACTTGATGCGATAATCATCATTTTATAGTCTTCTGTTTCGTAAATAGAACGAATATTTTCTGGAATCATACGATCTGTAATTCCAAGGGTTGTTAAGCTAGATGGATTAATGACAGCGTCAATTCCCTCTACTTTTTCGATTTTCTCTACCATTTCATTAATTTTATAATCTTCCATGTCTTTCTTTACAAGGACCATTTCCTGAGAAACCATTCCAAAGTCTTCTTTTAATGCTTTTGTCGCAATCGTATATCCATAATCTTCAGGAATCGATTCATCTAATTTGTAATATACTGGTGTTTTGTTTTGCGCAAAATAAGCAGGAATTAATAGAATGATAAATACGGCAAAAATCGCTACATAATGTTTCATCACAAAGTCTTTTACTTTGGTAAACTTCGGTAATAATTCTCTATGTCTTGTTTTCTCTACTTGTTTGTCAAAAATTAATAGTAACGCAGGGAATACGGTAATTACACAGATTACACCAATCAGTACACCCTTAGCCATTACTAATCCAATATCTACTCCAAGAGTTAAGTTCATTGTACATAAAGCTAAGAATCCTGCAATGGTTGTTAGACTACTACCAAAGACAGATACTAACGTCTCATGAATTGCTTGTTCCATCGCTTCTTCTTTGTTACTGTGGTCCTTCTTTGATTTTTCATACTTATGATATAAGAAGATAGAAAAGTCAGTCGTTACTCCTAATTGAAGTACTGCCGCAATCGCCTTCGTAATATAGGAAATCTCACCAAAAATAATATTACTTCCCATATTGAATAGGATGGCAATTCCGATATTTGCCATTAGTAATAAAGGAACCAAATAAGAGTCTAGTGATAATTCTAGTACAATAATACATAATATAGCAGCAATTACAACGTATAATAACATTTCGCTATTAAATAGTTCTTTGGTATCTAGTACCATCGCACTCATACCACCAATTTTTACTCTCTCATCGGTAATATTTCTCATTTCTTCTACAGCTGCTAAGGTTTGATCATCACTTGTAGAATTTTCAAATGTTACAAGGATCAATTCACTATTTCCTTTTGCTACTTTAGAAACTAAATCACTTGGTAGCATCTCTATTGGAATCGTTGTCCCTGTAATATCATGAATACTAGCGACATGTCCTACACTTTCAATCTTTCTAAAATTCTCTTCTAATTTTAGTATTTCTTGACTCGACATATCATCTACTACTACAATGGAAAATGCTCCCATATGAAAGTCATCTGTTAAAATATTTTCTCCCTTTAGTGTTTCAATATCGCTTGGTAAATAAACTAATATATCATAATTGATATCTGTTATAATGTAACCTAATAAAGCTGGTATCATTAACACGAAAGTAACGATGGCAATCAACCATTTATGTTCACAAACAAAGTTACCAATCTTTTTCATATTTTTTCCTCCATTCGACATAACATTCTATTCCAATTTTTAATAAAAAACACCAACAGAAATCTCATTTTGTTTAGATAACCAACACTTTTTTAAAAACGTATTACTAAATAAACTACATTTTGTATGTTATCTTTACAAATGTTTAAATCGGAGTATAATGGTATTAGGTGATAAGCATGAATAAAAAGGATTTACGTGTTGTAAAAACACAAAATATTTTATATCGTACGTTATTAGATTTAATGAAGGAGAAAACATTTGAAGAGATTAAAGTATCTGATATTTGTAATCAAGCATTAATTAATCGCTCTACTTTTTATGCCCATTATAATGATAAGTACGAATTACTCGCAGAATTTATTCAAGAACTTAAGAATTCTCTTACAGGGGAATTAAAGAAAAATAAAAACATCTCTAATACAAAAGAGTATTATTTAGAGATGATTAAATTATTTTTAGATCATATCGAAGAAAAAAGGGAAAGTTACTTGGCTATCATGATTCATAATAGAAACAGTATTACAATGGATATTATCTATGATGTTTTAGATCATGATATTACATCTCACTTACAACAGGATAATTCTCTAGATGAGAAGCAAATTCCACGAAGTATTATTGCGAAGTTTTATATTGGTGCAGTTGTCAATGTCGGAATGGAATGGTTAAAGAGTGGAAACCAATATACCAAAGAAAATATGATAGAGTATTTCAGAGTACTCATCCCAGATGAACTAAATCATAAGGTTTAGTTCTTTTTTATGAAGTTTCACTACTACTTTCGGTTTGAAAAAATTCAATTACAGCATTCGTAATGGATTCCGAAATCTTTTTTTGATAATCCTCTTTCTGGAGAAGATATCGTTCATTGGCATTCGAAAGAAAACCGCATTCAATCAGTACTCCTGGTACCGTCGTATTTCGGTACATATAAAGATCTGTTTTCTTTAATACTCGTGTCGTTTTTAAATCATTCTTAAAATGCTTCATCAAAATCGTACCTAATTCTTTATTTTTAGGATTGATTGGGTGATACAATACTTCTGCCCCTTTTCCTCCACTCTCTCCTGAATTTAAATGAATCGAAAGATATAACTCTGCATTATGCTTTTTGTACATGAGCAACCTACGATATAGATCTCCTCTTTTCTTTTTCTCATCCCATTGAGAAGATAAATCTTCATCTTCATCCCTCGTCATATAAACAATTGCGCCTTTTGAAATTAGTGTTTCTTCTAGAACTTTCGAGATTTCTAGGTTAATATCTTTTTCTAAAAGTTTCCCATAAATAGCGCCCGCATCACGACCTCCGTGTCCAGCATCAACAAAAATAACTCTTCCAAAAAGAGGGAGTTCTTCTGTCATAGCAGATGCTTTTGGGAAAAAGAAAAATAGAGAAGCTATCATAAATAAAGCTAATAATAAAAGAAGGATCTCCCATTTTTTCATAAACTCACCTATTTCAGTATATGCTTTTCTATCTAATTTTTGTTTTCAATCCAATCTCTCATTTTCTATCTTATGTTGTATTATTTTTACTTTTAATCTACCCTTTCTGGTGGATTGACAAAAAAATGTCGAAATTAGCACTTTATCTTGACAAGTGCTAAAAATAGGAGTATAACAGAATTACGAAAGGAAGGATGAGAGATGAATTTAATCCCTAGAAAATATTATTTAGATGATTTATTTGATAACTTCTTAACAGTACCAGAAGAAAGTAACATGAAATGTGATATTTATGAAAAGGATGGTAATTATTACATTGAAATGGATATTCCTGGATTTGAAAAGAAAGATATCAAAGTAGAATGCAATAAAGGTTACTTAACAGTTACTGCAGAAAAGGAACAAGAAAATACTGACGAAGAAAAGAAGTATATCCGTCGTGAACGTATCTATGGAAAATATAAAAGAGAATTTTACTTAGGAGATGTTCAAATGGAAAACATCGATGCAGAGTTTAAGGACGGAATCTTAAAAATCATGGTTCCAAGAAAAGAAGAAACAAATTCAAAAACATCAATTGAAATTAAGTAGAGATTTTATCATTGTAAAAGATTACAGAATAACCTGTAGTCTTTTTTACTGAATTTCACCATTTTTTTACTGTTTTTCCCATAAATTTACACGAACTCCTATTTTTGTGCTAAAATTATTCTTATACCTAGAATATTAATAGGAGTGAATTTTATGCTTAATTTTATTATCTACGAAGACCATAAAAAAATGAGAGATTTATACGAAAAAGTAGTTCATAAATTTATTGGAAGTAAAAAAGATGTCTATAATATTATTCCAATTTCTGAATTTGACGAAACAACCCAAGATCAATTGGGATCTTTAGAGGGAAGAAAAATCTATATTTTGGATATTCAAGTTCCTGGAAAAAGTGGGTTTGACTTTGCGAGAGAGATTCGTAAGTCGGGGGATTGGAAAAGTCAAATTATTATTGTATCTGCCTTTGAACACTTTCGATATGATATTTTTATGAGTAAGATATTAACTCTGGATTTCATTTCAAAAAATGAAGATATCGCTCAAAGACTAAAAGAAACCTTAAATATTGCCTATGATATTTGTACTAGTCATCGTGCTTTTTCTTTTAAGTTTAATGGAATTGTTTTCCGCTTACCTTATCGTGATATTCTATACTTTGAAAAAGATTTAAATGATAATCATACTTCCGTTGTCACCAAGCAGGGTACCTATAAAGTAAAAAAGAGTATCGCACAAATTGAAAGACTGGTACAAAATGATGTTCGCTTTTTAAAAACTCATCAAAGTTGCATTATCAATCTTCAAAATGTAGAATCTATCAATTTGACAGACCACACTATTAGTTTTGGGGAAAAGCAAACTAATTTGTTATCTAGAGAGCACAAAAAAGAGTTACAGGAAAAATTAATTAATAGTTAACTTTTTTCAATATTTTTTCCTAATATCGCCAAAAAATGACCTAATTCAACCTATTTGAAAATTTCCTCTATTTTTATGTTATGATTAGGGGGCTTAAGCAAAAAATAGAATTAGAAAGGTGGTATAATTAATGGTCGGTCGTGTCAAGTGGTTCAACAATACCACGGGATATGGATTTATTCATTATAATGAAAACCAAGATGTTTTTATCCATTATTCGAATATTCTAGAAGATGGATTTAAAACATTGGAAGAAGGACAGCTTGTTGAATTCGAGTTACTTGAAACCAGTAAAGGATTACAAGCACTGAATATTAGAAAAATCCGTGAAAAAATAAAGTAGTAAAAAAGTGATATGTTTGAGTGCATATCACTTTTTCTATTTTCTTAGAATTCTTGTTGTGTTTAAGATTGTTATTAAGGTAACTCCAACATCAGCAAATATTGCTTGCCACATACCAGCCATTCCAAAAATCGATGACAGTAAGATGATGATTTTGGTAGCAAGAGCAAACACTAAGTTTTGAATAATAATTCTTCTCGTTTTATTAGAAATTTCAATTGCTACTGGGATTTTCTCTAACTCATCTGTCATGATTACTACATCACTTGCTTCTATCGCAGAAGAAGAACCAATATTTCCCATCGAAATACCGATATCACTTCGCGCTAATACTGGAGCATCATTAATTCCATCCCCTACAAAGGCTACTTTCTTTTCTTCCTGATTTTTTAAAAGATGCTCCAAATAGTGATATTTATCGGTTGGAAGTAATTCTGCCTTCACCTCATCAATTCCCAGTTTCTTTGCGATAGACTTAGAAATTTTTTCATTATCTCCTGTGAACATGGCTGTCTGAATTCCCATTTTATTTAAGGTATCCATCGTTTCCTTTGCATGCTTTTTAATTCCATCTACAATATTCAAACTAGCGATTACTTTCTCTTGATAGTTTAAATAAATCGTAGTACCCGTATACTCTTCTTTTTCCTTGTATTCACAAAAAGAAGCATTTCCAATTTTTACCTCATGACCTTTTAATTCGTAAGAAATCCCTTTTCCTGAGACTTCTTGATAATTTTTAACGTCCTTAGTATCAACCTCTTTGCCTACATATTCTAAAATACACTTCGCAATTGGATGATTGGAAAATTTTTCTCCTTTGGCAAAGAGTTCTAATACTTGATTTTCTTTATAATTAGAATCATAGATTGTTAAATTTTCTACTTGAAAGGAACCAGTCGTTAAAGTTCCTGTTTTATCAAAAACAATGGTTCCAATATCTTTTAGACTATCTAGATAAGAACTTCCTTTGATTAGGATTCCTTCTTTAGAAGCACGACCAATTCCTGTAAAATAACTTAACGGAACAGAAATTGCAATCGCACAAGGACAAGAAATTACCAAGAAAATTAATGCTCGATAAATACTAGTTGTATAACTAACATCGCTAAATACAGGAAGAAGTGCACCTACTAAAATTGCAAGTCCAACAATGATCGGTGTATAAATCTTAGCTATTTTAGAAACAAAGGTTTCGGTTTCTGCTTTTTTATCAGTAGCATTTTCTACTAGTTCTAAAATTCGATATACTGTACTATTTTCATATTCACAAGTAACTTCTACTTCTAATAATCCTTTCGCATTAATACTTCCCGATAAAACTTGATCTCCTTCACCAATATCTAATAGATTACTTTCCCCTGTTAACATAGATGAATCTAACTTGGCAGAACCTTTTCTGACAATTCCATCAATTGGTACTTTTTCCCCTTGTTTTATCAAAATGATATCCCCTATTTTTAGAGATTCTGGAAAGACTTTGATACTTTCTTTTCCCTTTTTCAAATTTGCATAATCAGGACGTATATCCATTAAATCTTTGATTGATTTTCTTGTATTTCGAATGGCCATTTCCTCTAATACTTTTCCAATCTCATAGAGAACGACTACAAAGAATCCCTCCATTATTTCACCGATTAAATAGGCACCGATACAAGAAATCGTTACTAAAAAGTTTTCATCAATTGATCTACTATTCTTTAAAATTTGAAAAGCATTTTTCATCGTTCTTGAAAGTAATACTAGATAAGATAAAACCACTAAACCTTCACTGATATAGAATGGAAAATCAGTAAGTAGTCCAACAATTCCTAAAATGATTCCTATTCCAAGTCGAAATAAAGAAAACTTACTTTTATCTTCCTCTACTTTTTGATCATACTCTAAAACCTCTACCTCTGGTTCTATTTTCTTAATCAAACTACTAATTTCTTTTTTTAGATTTTTATTTTCCTCCGCTTCTAAACTAAGTTTCAGTGTGGAAAAGTTTACATTTACGTTATGATAATTCGGATTTTTTGAAAGCTCTGTTTCAATCTTTTGACCACAGGCTGCACAATCCAAATCTTTTAATCGATAATTATATTTCTTCAATATGTTCACATCCAATCTCAAATATTTTCTCTACATGATCATCCGCTAACGAATAATAGACAACTTTCCCTTCTTTTCTAGAACGGATTAATTTTGACTGTTTTAAAATTCTTAATTGATGAGAAATCGCCGATTGTGTTGAATTTGTAATATAAGCGATATCACAAACACAAAGTTCACTCATTTTTAAGGCACATAGAATTTTCATTCTAGTAGAATCACCAAAAATTTTAAATAGTTCTGCTACATCGAAAATCAACTCATCACTTAACATATTAGATTTTACTTTTTCTACAGTTTCTTTATGGATGACTGTACATTCACATAATTCTTCTTTCATATTCCCTCCTTCATATGAATAATTGTTCATATATTAAATTATATGCTTCTATTAAAAATATGTCAACCAAAAACAGGAATTTTTTAAACTTCCTGCTTTGTATCTTTTATTTTTATTATATCCCCCTCTTCTAACTCTCCAATTAATAAAGAAGATTTAGGGTTATGATTTCTCCTATTTTTCATTACTTGGGATTCCTCATAATTTGCATAACAGTATTTACAAAAGTGGCTACAACAATTATAAACACCTAAATCTGTCGTATCCACACAATTACAATTCATTCTAGTTTTATTCTTCCTAAATTTTATCGGTTTATTCACAAGTTTGTGGATATCTTCTTCACTCATACAGCCCTTTCCGACAATTCCAAACTCGGATAAATCGATACTCTCTCCACAAGTACTAACTTCTAGATGGTGTGAAGAGGCAATGGAACCGATTTTTTTTGAGATTTCATAGATATTTTCCTTGGTGAATGGAGTAAGATTTAAGATTTTCCGATTCTTCAAAACATTCTTTTTAATATCTAAAAAACTAATAATGACTCGACTGATATCATTCTCTAATTCCTGACACAACCTTTCAAACATTTTTTCATGATAAGAAATAGTATATTTTTTACTTAAAAGAATTGGATCATATCTTACATAAACCCGATCTTTTCCAACCATTTTAGAAATTTTCTTTACAGTCTCTATGATTTTTCTTTTCGAAGGAACATTCGGCTCTATCTCTCTCATATAAGGAGTGATTGTTACCTGTACAATAAAGGGAAAGGGAATCTTATCTAGATTTTCCAGTAGCGGAATTGGATTTTTCGTACAAAAAACAATCGCATCAATATGTTCTTGATCCAGAAGAATCCTACTTACCTGTTTCGGATAAAATGGGTTCCTAACATCTACATACCCTTCTTTTAAACGATTTAAAAACCAAGGCATATAGAAACCAACAATGTCAGTTCTTTCACTAATACTTAAAATCATTTGATTCCTCCTAACTAGAAATTCTAGTTTTACCTATTTCTTTATAGAATATCAAAAAAGGAAAAAAACACCAAGAAAAAACATTGAATTTTTCCAATGTTTTAGACTTCTACTATCGTTCTTTCGTATTTCATTATCCATTTTTATGATTTTTATTTAACGTTTTTCCTTTATTAAAATAAGAGTTTACTTCTTCTATCGATTCTTTTGGAAGTCCAAAATGATCTTTTAAGTATTGTAAATCACGTTTCGATATATCAAGAAACTTCGCGAAATCTACTACTTCTCCTGTTTTCATCGCTAATCTCCAAGGAATACTTTTCCCTTCTTCCCATACTCGGACTTGTTTATTTTCTTTATCGATATCTATTCCAAAAATAGGACACTGCGTCCCATACTCAATTTCGCTCCCCTGTTCGTCAATGAACGTAAATCCATATCTCTCATCACTTAGTACAACTCCATTTATTAGATTATATTCCTCATTTTGTTCCACTAATGTCATTTTATTAGGATACTCTTTTAAAACTGCAGGGCGTTGCCTTTTTACTTCTACCATAGAGTCCCCTCCTTTTCGCAATATTTTATATGATATTTAAAAAAAGTCAAGAAATACCAAAAGCATCCTCTCTAGAAATAGAACTCTTCTTAATTAATCTACTTCCTTTTCATAGATTTCTGTAATTAAATCATTTTCATCATATTTTAGACAATAAAAGTAAGTAGTTATCATGAAGCTACTTGTAGAATAACATAGTTCCCCTTCTCCACTTGTTTCTCCTAATAGTTTCATAATTTCATCTTTATTCATCCCTATAAGGTCATATTTAGACTCTAAATCATCGATCATTAAATATCTTAGATTCATATATTTATCATTTTTCCAATTACTCTCACTAAAAGTACCAATAGAGAGTAAAACAATAGAGAAAATGATAAAATAAATCACAACTCCAATTAAACTAAATAGGATACATTTATAAAACTCTATTTTCATGATTGTTCTTATCACTATTGGCAGTAACAAAACGATGATTGGTAAAACTACAAATAATATCAAAAATAATTTTTTTAAGTCTAGAAATCCAGAAGTGATGCCCATGATAAAAAGGAAGTAAAATCCAAATATTCCAAAAATATAATAAATACTCGGAAGAATGATATTTAACCTTCTTATTTTCGCCATAGTAATTACTCCTTAATAGATTTCTATTTGTTTATAAGTTTATTATACTATAAATATTCAAGATTGATAATGGAAGTATATTTTTAAGTATCTAACCTTTTCCGTTCTAGAAAAAAAAAACGAAAACACCGAGTTTTCGAGTCAGAAACATAAACATAATGCTGTCTTTTGTAAATTTATGTTGATTGTATTTAAAAAGAAAAATGAAATTTTGTTGCCTACAAATTAGTTTTTTTTGATTATCTTTTTTTTAAAATAAAAATGCCTGAGGGGCAGCGTACTTAACATACGCTTAGCATTTAGCTACCTACCTCAGGTCTTGTAAGAATATTTTAGCATAAGATTACTCTCATGTCAAACATTCTCATTACTATTATATTCAATTTTTTGAATTCTACCCTTAATTTTATGACCAGGAAACAAACTTATTCTAAAATTTTTACCTTTCAGTGTAGGTAATACTTTCTTAACAATGTTTCTATCTTTATATGAATTATAAAATGTATTAACAACTAGGTCTGCTAATTGTACTCCATAATTAGTTGAAGAATCATAATAAGTTATTTTAAATCCAAAATTTTCTAAACAAAATTCAGTTTTTAAATATGTTTCTAAATTATTTAAGTCGCCAATTCTAATATTTCTGTTATCGACGCTTACGATAAATTCTAGATTTTCATTCAATTGATTTAGATTTAAGAGAGGTATAATGCAATCTTTAAATACCAACTTAACTGCGTAATTAAAAAATATATTTGATTCTATAATCTCTTTTCTCATAGCTGCTTTTTCAAAGATTTTAGCACATCCATAAAATGTATCAATATCTTGGATATTATTAAAAATTTCTATTTTCTCTAAATCTGTCATATCATAAGATTTTATTTCTTTAGATAAAGAAATATTTTTACTGTCTTTCATCTTTTTATTTATTTTTTTGTATCGAGATGTAACTTTATTCCTATCTGAAGCAAATACAAAGTATCCACCAACGGCAAAATACTTTGTGTTACTATTTTTATGGATAGAACCACTTTCATCTAAATATACATATATCTTCATAGCATCACTTCCGTATAGATATGATACTAAACTTTTCAACCATTGTCTATGACAATCTTATAATTTTAAAATGATGTTCCTTAAGTTACCTACGAACCAATTCAAACAGTTCTAATCTGTATAAAAAAAGAAAAACCCCGAAAACATCGAGTTTTCGAGGTATAAACATAAACGTAATTCTATCTCTTTGAGAACTGTGGTGCACGACGTGCTTTCTTTAAACCTGGTTTCTTACGTTCTTTCTTACGAGCATCGCGAGTAATAAATCCAGCTGGTTTTAAAACCTTACGATAGCTGTTTTCAGAGTCTTTTGAAGTCGTACTATCATATTGTAATAATGCCCTTGTAATACCGTGACGGATAGCTCCTGTTTGTCCTGAGAATCCACCACCACGAACATTTACTACTACATCAAACATATCTTTTGTATTTGTTAATACTAATGGTTGCTCTAAGTCCATGATTAGAGTTTCATAAGGTAAGTAATCACGAACATCTCTACCATTGATTGTAATTTTTCCTTTTCCAGGAATTAATTTTACTCTGGCTACACTAGTTTTTCTTCTACCAGTACCAGTATAAGCTTTTTTCTCTGCCATTTCGTAATCCTCCTATTAAAGCTCAATCACAGTAGGCTTTTGTGCCGTATGTGGATGAGTTTCTCCTTCATATACAAATAATTTCTTATACATTTGACGTCCCAATCTATTATGTGGAAGCATTCCTTTAACAGCTCTTTCCACCATTTCAATTGGATATTTTTCTTTCATTTCGCGAGCAGTTCTCTCTCTAAGTCCACCTGGATACATAGAGTGATTGTAATACATCTTCTTGTCTAATTTGTTTCCTGTTAATTTTGCTTCTTTTGCATTTACGATGATGATATAATCTCCACAATCAATATGTGGTGTGTAAGTAGGTTTATGTTTTCCTCTTAACATGTGAGCAGCTTTAGCAGCAACTCTTCCTAATGGTTGATCTTTTGCATCGATTACATACCATTTACGATCAACTGTTTCTTTCTTTTGCATAAAACTTGTCATATATATTCTCCTTTTACTTTTTTCCCTTCCCATTTTATGTTTTCCCAGGACATAAAACCAGAATTTGGAATATATAAAATGTACCAGTTAAAATTATATTATAAAATAGTATCAAAGTCAATTAAAAACTGTCTTTTTTCCGCTATTTTATCAACATTTTTAAGCCACTTCGGTAAAATCCTCTTTCGATTCTATCATTTATGAGTGCTTTTTGATAAGTCCATTCTAAACTGGAAAGTTTTCTGTAGTTAAAATCAGGGTTATCTTTGGTTAAACGGACTAATTCTGATAACTCATAATCTGATTTTAAAATATCTTCTGTCTTTCGATTCTCTTCATCCAACAGACTACTTACTTTTCCTACATAAAGTTTTTGATATAATGGAGAAGTCTTTTTCAATACGATTTTGCTAATATCTGTACATAAATCCCCACTACTTTGATAATATTCTGTAGAAATAAACTTAGAATTCATTTTAAATATTCTTAAGGATTTTATCCAACTGTTTATGGATGTAACTTTTTCCTCTTCTTGAACGATATCGGGAATTTGATTTAATTTTTCTCTTAAAATACATGATAATTCGTATACCTTTTTAACCCTATAATTTCTACTTTTCTGTGGTTGGTCTATTCCTGAAACTTTTAATAATTCTTCTATTAATATTTTTGTCGCAAAAATTTCATGATCATCTATTTTTTGATTGGAAGATGTATCTTCTTCTGAGATTAAATGTAATGTATCGGAAGCCAATTCAATTCCTCGTTCTAAAGCATTGATATGATCATCCCATTTACACTCATAGGCATAGCCACCTCTTACATGCACAATTTCATCGATTAATTTATCTTGTTTTTCTTTTATACTCATTTTGATTTGTCCTTTCCATATACTATTGAACTGAATGATCAATAATCAGTTTTTGTAATCGTTTTTCTAGCACTTGTCTTTTACTTAACTTCATTTCTCTTTCAATAGATTGATTGATCGTTTCTAGCTTATAGCTATTATCCCGTTGCAGTCTATAATTAAATCTTGGATTCTCTCTTATCATTCCCATTAGTTTCGATAATTCATAATCTGACACTTCAATTTTACACTCTTCCGATAACTTTGTACTTCCTTGATCCAATTGATCTACGATTTTACCAATATATAGCTCTTGTTTCCGTGACATACTTTGATCTATAAAGCCTTTCCTTAAATCTACATACAAATCATAACTAGTTTGATACTGTTCTTCTTTTATATGGCCATCCCTGAATCTACAAATATTTAATGACTCTACCCATTCATTTAAATCTGTATATATCGTATTCATAAGATCCATTTCCTTGATTGAATCTACTTCTTGTTCTAACTGAACGACTAATTGATTGAGTTTCTTCCTTAATCGCTCGTTATTTTTTCCCCATGATCCTGATTTTGCAAAATAGAGAATAGATTCTCCAAAACCAACTGCTATTTCTAATTCTTCTTTGCCTACTTCAGGATGATTTTTTATATCACCTATTGTTTCTATTCCATATTCTAGTAATTTGATTATATAAGTTATTTTATCGCAATGAATACGACCAATATAAATTTCTTTTTTTAAATTTCCTAATTTTTCATATATTTCATCCATTGATATCGTTCCTTCCTTATTTACTTTTTCGATAAGTTCCATTTTTATCTAGACTTTCCTTCTTTCACCAATAATTGAATATCATTTTTCCATTCTTCAAATTCAAATTTCTCCTTGATTTCTAAATCATGGATTATTTTCTTATAATCCCCTGGAATTCGGAAATTAAACTCTGGTTGTTTTATTAATTCTATTAATCCTTTCCAATCTGCTTCTTCCGTTAGGAAATTGATTCCACCTGGCAATTTACTTTGACTTTCATAACTAGATAGTAATTTAGATACTCGAATTGCATATATTTTTTTATAAGTCGGGGAAGTCTTTGTTAAAACTATTTTTCTAATATCTTGATATAGAGCATCATTTGTTTGATAACATTCAGTTTCTAAGGAGAGGGGAGAAGCCAATTGATAAATTCTTAACGATTTGACCCAATCATCAATTGTTTCTATATTTTCCTTTGCTTTTTTTACATAAGGAATTTTTTGAATTACTCCCTCTAATTGAGTTGTTATACTAGTAAGTTCCTTAATTTTCTGTTTATCAATATTTCTTCCCAAAAACAATCTTTCCTGAAAAAGTTTTACAGTAGCTTCTCCTGTTTTCAAGAGTTCTTCTAATAATTTTCTTAGAATGAACCATTCATCAATATACCATACATCCCAATTCTCATGTTCTTGTTCCCTCATATAAGATATGATTTTCATTCCAAAATTAAATATTTGTGTATAGTTATCTATATAAATATCTATTGGAACATTCTTAAATTCTTCATAACGGATATAAATCACTGTATTCCCGAAAGTTTCTAATTTTTTTCTAACTTCACTCATTTATACCACACCTTTTTTAAATAAAGACCTTCTGCGGGCGCTATTTTTATTGAAGTTTTTCGATTTTTTAGATTTAATATTCTTTCTACATCTTGAACCTCTTTTTTACCATTTCCAATTTCTATTAATATTCCTACCATATTTCTTACTTGATATTTCATAAATCCATCTGCTTGAAATGAAATAGTTAAAATATCTTTATTTCTTTTGATAGAAGTTTTATAGATAGTTCTTACTTTATCTTCTCTCATATCTTCACTCGAGACAAACGAAGTAAAATCATGAGTTCCCTCAAAAGAATGAATTGCTTCTACCATTTTTGAAATATCTAATTCTTTTCCATACTGATATTCATAATTTCTCAAGGTAGGGTTATATTCTCCTAAATTTATTTTATAGATGTATTCCTTCTTTTTTGATGAAAACCTGGCATGGAACTTCTCACTTACTTTCTTTACTGAGATAATATGAATATCATTCGGTAAAAGAGTATTTAATCCTTGTTTGATTTTGTATTCTGGGATTTCAATATTAAGATCAAAATGGGCTACTTGTGCTAAGGCATGGACACCCCCATCTGTTCTCCCAGATGATTGAACAGAAGTTTCAGTTTGTTGATTGAGATAACTAACCGCTCTTTCTAGTTCTCCTTGAATCGTTCTTAGTTTTGGTTGAATCTGATATCCATGAAAATTACTCCCATCATAGGAAAATGTTATCTTATACCTTACCATATATTTCTCCCAAAAACATAGAATACAATTAAGATAAGCATGTGCACAAGTAGATATTTTGTATCCCATTTTTCCCATTTTGGCTTTTCTGTATAAGTTCTATCTTTCGAATAATTATAGAATCTTAAATCATTCATCGTAATTAAGTCTTTCATCTCGTACTTTGTTTTTTTCCATGCCTTTTTAAACGTAAACCTTAAGTAGAAGAAGTCTCTAGCCATTCCATACTCATCTCGTAATCTATCTAAAATTCTCATATTTTTTCTTAACTGCTTGAAAAAATAAATCATGTATAAAATACGGAATGTTACCTTCTTACTTTGGAATTTATAAAGAGTTACTTCTAATACGTATCTTAGTTCTGGAGCTTTCGTAATCTTCTTCAATAGGCATAAATATGTAATAAATAGAATCATTTTAGGAAGCCAAAAGATGGAGTGATAGAAGGTTGCCAAAATAGAGAACAGAATTCCAATTATACTTAAAATAGAAATCTTTCTAAATTCTAGGCCAATTCCTAAAAAGAAGATTCCAAGAAATACTAAAACGGAAGGTAACTTTAACAAAATAATAGATAATAACATGAATAAAGCGCAGATTACCTTACAAATGATATTTATGTCATAAACAATTGAATTACTCTTAAACATGTTTATACACATCCTTTATTAAATCACGGATATCTTTATGATAAGATAATTTCACATTCTTCTTTCTCGCCTTATCAGTGAATAAAGCTAAATGAGGAACCTCCACATGATTATGGTTTAAGAAATCAATATCTTGATAGATTTTCTCTGTTTGATCTGCTGCCAAAATACGATTTCCCTTTAGAATGACCAAATCGTCTGTTAACATATAAAGTAAATCACTATCGTTACTTGTAATAATTACAGTCTTATGATATCGATCTTTTAACATCCTAATTAAGCGAATCATTTTTTTCTTATTCGTGTAGTCTAATTCGACGAATGGTTCATCAAAAATGATGACTTTTGGGTTATATAGTAGACTAATGGCAACTTGAATTAATTTTTGTTCCCCAGAAGATAATTGATAAATTTCTTTTTCTAAGTAAGATTCGTTTAGTCCAACAATTAGTAGAGAATCTCTCATCTTCTTATGAATATTCTTATTTTTATAGTCTAATCTTCCAATTAGAAATTCCATTTCTTCTTTGACATTCGTAGTAAAAAATTGATCCATTGGTTTTTGCTGAATCATGCAGACTGTTTTTCTTACATTCATCAAGTTCTCACGATTAATTTGTAATCCTCCAACTTTAATTTCTCCATAACTTGCCATCGTTAACGCATCGATTAATTCTACTAAAAGTGTTTTGTTATCCCCCGTGATTCCTGTAATTACATTCGAACGAATTTTTAGATTGATTTTTTCTAGATATTTTTTATTTTTATAATGATATCCTACATTTTTTAAAATTATTTCCATAACGTATCCACCATCCGATCCATATCTGTGATTACGCCAGTAATTAAATCATAAAATTCTAGTTTTAGGGATAAATCAATCATAAAGGGTAATTCTAATCCTACTTGATTTAGAAGACGTTCTTCTTTTAGAATCTTAAGAGGAGCACCTTCCATCACAATATTTCCGTTATTTAAAACATAAGTATAGTCTGAATCAAGAATTTCTTCTAAATTCATCGTCGTTAAAATTACAGTTAAATGATCTTTTTTGATTCTAGCTTTTAAAATTTCTAATATTTTTTCTTTTGATTTTTGATTCATCATAGAAAAAGCGTTATCTAGTAATAGTACTTTTGGGTCATGCAGTAAGGAAATAGCAATTAGAAGTTCTTGTTTTTCTGAAGTTGTTAAGTCTTCTATTTTTTTATCTAACATTTCTGTAATTCCAAATTCTTTTGCGATTTCAATGATTTTGTTTTCTATTTGATCAACGGGAATATTTAGATTTTCTAATGGGAAGGCCATTTCTTTATAAACATTATCAAATAAGAATTTTCCATCTACATCGGAAAAAACAACACCAAAAAAGCGAGAATTGTCATGAATTCTCTGATTATTCACATAAGCGTATCCAGCGACGATTGATTTTTGTCCATCAAGGAGTCCACAGATTAATTTAATTAAGGTTGTTTTTCCACTTTGGTTATTTCCAATAAAGGTTGTGAATGTTCCTTCTTCTACCGTCAATGAAAGACCACGAAATACTTCTTTTCCTGGATAACTAAATTGTAAATTGTTAATTTCCAATGCTTTTTCCATAGTCCACCCCATTGTAGCTTACTATTATACTAGAACACGAAACAGATTTCAATAGAAATTAGTGGTTCCGCCTTCTCTTTTAATTCTTTTTATCGTGCAATTTTTTTGTTTTTTCTTTCTCCATTACAGTTCCAAAGTTAACATATACATAAGTTTTAGTTTCTGTATCATAATACTCACGTACTAAAACCCTTTCTGTATTCGTATACTCTATACTAGCACATCCGTAAACGTATCGATTTCCACTATTCGAATCTTCCATTTGGATAGAATAATCTGCCTGATATCCATCTGGTGCGTTTACGTTCATAGAATCAAAGGCTAGAGATCCTTCTACTTTTATATAAACTTTGTGAGTAAATGGTTCATATACTACATCTCGATAATTAGAGTAATCAATAGTAGATTGGTTCGTATCTATAATACCCATTTGAGAATCATTTGGTAACATTTCATTATTCAAGTTAAATTGATTGTGGTCTAGTCCTGTATCAAGGGAATATGCTTTTCCTAACTCTTCTTCCAAATCTGTTGATAATTCAGCATTTCTAGATGTTGAGTAAATGATTCCTAATAATAAAAGTGTTAATCCTGCACTTATCGCTCTTTTTCTAGAGTAATCATTACTATACTTTCCCATAAATTTTCTCCTTCTCATATTTTATATTTTTTCTTTGAGTATTCCTTTTACTGTTCTATTGTTTTTTGTTTTTCTTTTTCTACTACTGTTCCAAAGTTAGTATTGATGTATTTACCTATTGATGTATCATAATACTCACGTACTACAACTTTTTCTGTATTTGTAAATTTTAAAACGACATATCCGTAAATATCACCATATGAACCATTTGAGTTTTCCATTGGAATACAATAGTCCAATTGATATCCCTCAGGTACATCTACTGAAATTAGTTGATCATATGCTAAAGTTCCCTTTGTTTTAACGCATAAAGTGTGCGTAAATGGCTCATATTCTACATCTTGATATTTTGAATAATCCACTGTCCATTCATCAATATAGTTAATCTTATATGCAGTATCTTTAAATGGATTTTCTGGTAGGGACTCCCCTGTCCAAGCGTCCTTATATTCACCTGATTCTTCATCAAAATAATAATTGCTTGAATTATACCCAATATCTGTTGATAATTCCCTTTCTTTTTTTGCTGAGCAACTATAAAGAGCTCCGAATAAGATAATTGTAACTGCTCCTGCTCCCATTTTTAACCAAAAGTAATCATTACTTCCATATCTACTCATAAATTTCCTTTCCTTTCAAACGGCTATATTATATCATAAAATGTTAAAAAAAGGAAGAAAAAGTTATTTCTATCCCTTTTTCTTCTTTTGAATTTTATATGTAATAGACATTAGTTTTTTATCTGATAGGAATCTTCCAAAGAATTTCGCACATTTCATTTTAAACCCTGGAATGATTACTAATTTCTTTTTAAACATTTTATCCACTGCATAGCGAGCCACCTTTTCAGAGGATAACGGTTTTACGGAGAACCTTACTCCTGCGACACGATTGAAATTAGTATCTACTGGTCCTGGACATAGACAAGAAATATGAACTTTAGACTTTTGTTTCTTTAATTCATACCAGATAGCTTCCGTTAAGTGTAACACATAAGCTTTTGTACTGTAATAGGTTGCCATTAAAGGTCCTGGTTGAAAAGCAGCAGAAGAAGCAACGTTTAAGATATATCCATCGTCTTTCTTTACCATTTCTTTTAAGAACATTTTTGTTAACATATGAAGTGCTTTGATATTTAAATCAATCATTTCTAATTCTTTACTGATATCAGTTTCTGTAAATTTTCCGAAATCTCCAAATCCCGCATTGTTTACTAAAATATCAATCTCTTCATTTTTCGTTAGGACATAGAGAGATTTTACATTACTTTCTACTAACAAGTCCATCACTATAATTTTAGGCTTATGTTTTAATGTGGTGGCAAGTTCTTCTAGTTTGTCTTTATCCCTAGCGACTAGAATTAAGTGATAACCGAGTTCATCTAGATATTTTGCTATCTCTAATCCAATTCCAGAAGACGCTCCTGTAACTAACGCTTTCATATAAATCACCTATATTTATTATACCATGACACATTTTTTCAACAAAGAATTCTATGGCATTTTCTTCTATTTATTCATTTATTTGTATTATAATATCATAATTTTGCACTTATTAGTGTATAATAATACAATTATTTTGAATATTTTATGATAATTTTTTTCTTTTGTTTTTTCTTTTTTCAGCTCTTTCTAGATCATGATTGACTTTAGAGGTAACCGTGTTCTGAAAATCAACAGGAACTGGAAAGGTATTATAATGTTCTACCAATTTTGAATTTGTTAACAGAGATTCTTGCCTCTTAAGAAGTATTTGTTTTGGATCGTAAAGGATAATTCCATTTCTAAAGTCCTTTAATAGTTTTTTATTTCCTAGTTGATATGAATCCATTACGATGCTATTTTCCTCTTCCTTATATTCCTCTAAAGAATGGATACTAGATACAACCACATAGCAATCTACTCTTTGATCAGGTTGTGGACAAAGACTTTCACTAGGTTTCGCTGTCACCACTACCAACTCAATTTTCCTATGTTTAGCTACTGTATAGGGAACCATATAGAATCCAACAATATTTCGTTTCTCTTCTTTCAGGTAATTTCCAATTAAATCGGCAATGGCCAATTCTGTTTCATTTTTTCTTTTTGTCATTCTCTTTCCTCCATCTTTCTAACTTCTTGGTGGCAAAAAAAGAGTAGTGATTGGCTACCCTTTTATTTTACTAGTTCTAAGATAACCATTAACGCATCATCTCCACGTCTTTCAGTCATCTTTAAGATTCTTGTATATCCACCATTACGGTTTTCATATCTTTTTGCTAAGTCATCAAATACTTTTTTGACAGCCTCTGTATCATTTTGAAGGAATGCTAACGCTTTTCTTCTAGACACTAAACTTCCATTTTTTCCATAAGTAATCATCTTATCAACAAATTTACGAACTTCTTTTGCTCTTGTTTCTGTTGTAGTGATTTTCTCGTGCATAATGACATCTTTTACTTGGTTAGCAAGTAAGCTTCTTCTATGTTTATTATCACGACCTAATTTTCTATATGCCATAATTAACCTCCTTACTATTAATCTTCATCTCTAAGTACTAAACCTAAATCTCTTACTTTGTCTAATACTTCTTTTAATGATTTCTTTCCTAAGTTACGGATTTTCATCATTTCAGATTCAGATTTATTTACTAAGTCTTGTAAGTTATGAATACCTGCGCGTTTTAAGCAGTTATAAGCACGTACTGAGAAGTCTAAATCTTCGATTGTTGTCTCTAATGCTTTTACTTTTGGATCTTCTGTTTTTTCAATCATTAACCCTGTAACATCTGCGATATTACTTAAATCAGTTAAGATTTCAAAATGCTCAATTAAGATACGTGATGCTAAAGCAACAGCTTCTTCTGGTTTAATAGAACCATTTGTCCATACACTTAGCACTAACTTATCATAACTTTCATCTTGTCCAACACGAGCTGGTTCAACTTCATAAGATACTCTTTCAATAGGAGAATATAGAGAGTCAATTGCGATTGTTCCAACTTTCTTGTCAGTTAACAATTTCTTGTTATCGTCACTCTTAACATATCCTCTACCATTATCTACTGTCATTTCCATTACTAGACTTCCACCTTTAGCTAAGTTAGCAATGACTTTGTCAGGATTCAAGATTTCTATATCTGCATCTTTTTCGATATCTCCGGCAGTTACTGGACCTTCCTTATTTGCATTAATACGAATTACTTTCTTTTCGCCTGAATGATTCTTAATTACGATATCTTTTAGGTTTAAGATAATTAATGAAACATCTTCAATTACTCCATCGATTGTTTGGAATTCATGAGATACTCCTTCAATTCTTACACTGGTAATCGCACTTCCAGGTAAAGATGATAACATTACTCTTCTAAGTGCATTTCCTAAAGTGGTACCGAATCCTCTTTCTAAAGGTTCTAATTCAAACTTTCCAAAGAAATTATTCTCAATATAATCTACTATTTTAAAAATTGGTTTTTCAAACTGTAACATGAAACTTTCCTCCTTTTTTAATTAGCCACGAGGGCGTTTTGGTGGACGACATCCATTATGTGGAATTGGTGTTACATCTGAAATTGCTGTAACTTCAAGTCCTGCCGTTTGTAGGGAACGAATTGCTGTTTCACGTCCTGGACCCATACCTTTAACAAATACTTCTACTTTACGCATTCCCATGTCGTAAGCAGCTTTTCCTGCAGCTTCTGCAGCCATACCAGCAGCGTATGGTGTTGATTTCTTGCTACCCTTAAATCCGATAGCCCCACTACATGACCAACTGATTGTATTTCCATCTTTATCACTGATGGTTACGATTGTGTTGTTAAATGTTGAATGAATATGAGCAACACCTTCTGGTACATTCTTTTTGACTTTTCTTTTTCTTGTTTTATATGCCATAAGTCTGACCTCCTAACTATTTATTATTTCTTTTTATTAGCGATTGTTTTTGGTTTCCCTTTACGAGTACGTGCATTTCTATTTGTTCTTTGTCCTCTTACTGGTAATCCTCTCTTATGACGGATTCCTTCGTAAGAATTAATTTCCATTTTTGTCTTGATATTCATGTTGACTTCACGACGTAAGTCACCTTCTGTTAAGTATTTAGATACTTCATCACGGATTCTTGCTAATTCGTCATTGTCTAAATCGCGAGCCTTTTTACTAGGTTCAACTTTTGCATCTTTACAAATTGTTAACGCTAGATTTCTTCCAATACCATAGATATACGTTAATGCGATTGAGATATGTTTCTCATTAGGGATATCAATTCCTTTAATACGTGCCATAAATACACCTCCTATAAATTATCCTTGTTTTTGTTTGTGTTTTGGATTTTGGCAAACAACTCTGACTCTACCTTTACGTCTGATTATTTGACATTTCGCACACATTGGTTTTACTGATGGTTTTACTTTCATAATTCTCCTCCTAACCTTTTCTATAGGTTATGCGCCCTTTATTTAGATCATAAGGCGACATTTCTAATACTACGGTATCCCCTGGCAAAATACGAATGTAATTTTGTCTGATTTTACCAGAAGGGTGAGCATCTTCTACAATGTGACCATTATCAAGTTGAACCTTGAAATGTCCACCAGGTATTATTTCTAGGACTTTACCTTCCATTTCAATAATATCATCTTTCGCCATTTTTTCACTCTCCCGTCAAAATTTTATATCCATCTTTCGTTACAGCTACGGTATGTTCGTAGTGTGCAGATGGCATCCCATCGTCTGTTTCGATGGTCCAATCATCGTCTAGGATATAAACATCAGCAGTTCCTAGGTTTAACATTGGTTCGATGGCAATTACCATTCCCTCTTTTAACATGGGACCTGTTCCTTTTTTTCCATAGTTTGGAACTTCTGGATCTTCGTGAACACTCGTTCCTATTCCATGTCCTACTAATTCCTTTACGACTCCTAGATGATGTTCTTCTGCATATGCTTCGACTGCTGCGCCAATATCACCGATTCGGTTTCCTGGCTTTACTTGCTTGATTCCTTCATAGAGCGCTTTTTCTGTATGTTCCATTAGATACTTTTTTTCTTCACTAATTTCTCCAACAGCATACGTCCAAGCAGAATCTCCGTGAAATCCTTTATAACAAGCTCCGATATCTAATTTTACGATATCTCCGTTTTTTAATTTTCTCTTTCCTGGAATTCCGTGAACTACTTGATTATTAATACTGGTACAAATCGTCCCCGGAAAACCACCGTAACCTTTAAAAGAAGGTGTTGCGTCTTGACTTAGAATAAATTCTTCTGCCAACCTGTCTAACTCTTTGGTAGTGATTCCTTCTTTCACATATGGCTTTAGGTATTGATGGGTCTTATACACGATGTTCCCAGCAATACGCATCAATTCTATTTCTCTTGCACTCTTTATCGTTATCATTTCTTCATCTCTTTTTCTATGACTCCACAAAGTTCTTGAAATACTTCTTCCTTGCTTTGATCACTTTGAATACGGTAGAGAATCTGTTTGTTTTGATAATAATCAATCAGCGCACTGGTTTTATCCAAATATTCTTGATAACGGATTTCAAAAGATTTCTCATTATCATCATCTCTTTGATATAAATTCCCATGACACTTATCACAAATAGAATCTACTTTTGGCTTTAGAGAGTCTATATTCACATTGTAGGCAGAACCACATTCCCTACAAATTCTTCTTCCTGTAATTCTTTGTTTCAATATTTCTTTATCTACTTCTAAGAGAAATACAAAGTCTAATTTGTCATGCCATTTTTCTAGCATTTCTTCTAGTCGTTCTGCTTGATGAATGTTTCTTGGAAAGCCATCAAATAATAAGTTCTTATTCTCACATGATTCTAAGTGTTTCGTTAGAATTTCGAAAATAATTTCGTCACTTACTAAAACACCACTTTCTAAGATTCCCTTCATCTTTTTTCCAAAATCATCGTCTCTACTGGCAGTTTTTCGAAGTAAGTCGCCAGTAGATATATGATTCAAATGGTATTTATTTTCTAATAATTCAGCTTGTGTCCCTTTTCCTGCGGCAGGTGGGGCAAGTAAAATAATATTCATGAATTATTTTCTCCTATAACTCTTTTTGTAACTTCTTGTTACTAAGCTTCCTTCAAGCTGTTTGTATGTTTCTAGTGCTACTCCAACAACGATTAGTAATCCAGTACCACCGATTGTTACGTTACTAGGTAGACTAATTTTATTAGAAAGATTTACAAGTGCGGTAAAAGCAATTGGAAGTCCTGCGATAATAATTAGGAAGATTGATCCTACGACCGTAAGTCTAGAAATTACTTTTGAGATATAATTCTCAGTGTCTTTTCCTGGACGAATTCCTGGAATATAGCCACCACTTTGTTGTAAGTCTTTAGATAACTCCTCTGGTTTGATTTGAATAAATGTATAGAAATATCCAAAGAAGAATATTAATAGTACATAAATCAAAAATCCTACAGGAGTTGTGTATGTTAAATAATTATTACAGAAGTCGATAAATCCTTGATTCTTTGTAAACTGAGCAATCGTAGCTGGAATTGCTAAGAAACTAGAGGCAAAAATAACTGGTACTACTCCTGCTGCATTTATCTTCATTGGCATGAAACTCTGGGCACTTCCATATGCACTGGTTGATTTATTGGCATACTGAATTGGAATCTTACGATCTGCTTCTTGTACCCAAATTACTCCAATCACAATTAGGAAATATACAACGATAAATGCGATAAATAAGGCAATTCCCACTGCCTGTGACAATAGAGAATTTACAATTAACCCTTCGAATGCTGCGATGAACATTTGTGGAAGGGATTCAATAATTCCTGCCATGATAATGAGAGACATTCCATTTCCGATTCCCTTTTTCGTGATTTGATCCCCTAACCATAAGGTAAAGGCTGTACCTGCTGTTAGGATAGTTGCAACATATAAGTGTTCTAAAGCACTTACGTTCTTTCCTAAGAAGGCAAATGAGAAGGCAAATCCTTCGATAAAGGCGAATATGATTCCCATATATCTGGTAATTTGATTAATCTTCTGTCTTCCAACAGGTCCTTCTTTCGATAATTCACTGAAATAAGGAACAATGTCTAATTGCAATAATTGCATAATAATGGATGCCGTAATATAAGGCATAACTCCTAATGCAAAGATTGAGAATCTTTTTAGGGAACCTCCACCCATCGCATCCATCAATTCTAGGAATCCTAAGTTTCCTGTAATATCGGCAGTTCCTGGAACTCTAATTGATGTTCCAATAACAAAGATCATTAATGCAGCCAACGTAAAACCGATTCTTTTTCTTAAATCTTTATTTGTTGGTGCAAATAATTGTTTCAATACTTGAAACATATTAGATCACCTCGGCTTTACTTCCTGACTTTTCAATCTTTTCTACAGCTGTTGCTGAGAATTTATTTGCTTGAATTGTGATTTTCTTTTCTAATGTACCATCACCAAGTACTTTGATACCATCATAACTTTTCTTTACTAAACCAGTTTCTCTTAATAAAGCAGGTGTTACTACTGTACCATCTTCAAATCTGTTTAAATCGTCTAAGTTGATTACTGCATATTCAACTTTGAATCTTGCATTACTAAATCCACGTTTTGGAAGACGTCTGTATAATGGTAATTGTCCACCTTCAAATACAGCACCTTTTCCTCCACCACTACGAGCTTTTTGTCCTTTTTGTCCTTTTCCACTTGTCTTTCCTAAACCACTACCAGGTCCTTGTCCTAATCTTTTCTTTTTTTGACGTGAACCTTCACTTGCTTTTAATTCATGTAACTTCATTATCCTAAAATCTCCTCTTCTGTTTTTCCTCTTAATTTTGCAACTTCACTAACAGATTTTACTGATGTTAATGCATTAATTGTAGCAGTAGCCATGTTTAGCTTTGTACGACTTCCAAGTGATTTAGACAAGATATCACGGACACCAGCAAGTTCTAATACAGCACGAACTGCACCTCCGGCAATGACTCCAGTACCGGCACTTGCAGGTTTTAAGAATACTTTGGCAGCTCCTTGTACACCAAGTACTTCATGTTGGATTGTTCTTCCGTCAACTAAAGAGATTCTAACTAGATTCTTATTTGCAGCTTGAATCGCTTTTTTGATGGCATCAGGTACTTCGTTTGCTTTACCGATTCCTAATCCAACACGACCTTTTCTATCCCCAACAACAACACAAGCTGAGAATCTTCTTTGACGTCCACCTTTGTTAACTTTAACAACAGATTTTACTTCAATGACTAATTCTTCTAACTCTTTTTCTTTTTGTCTTGGGTCGTTATTTCTATTTTGCATAAATACCCTCCTATTAGAATTCTAATCCTTTGCTACGTGCAGCTTCGGCTAATGCCTCTACACGTCCATGATAAAGGTATCCACCTCTATCAAATACTACTTTAGTAATTCCTGCTTTTTTACAAGCTTCTGCAATTGCTTCACCAACTTTAGTAGCGGCTTCTTTGTTTCCACCGTTTTTAAGCTTTAAAGTTAATGAGGAAGCACTTGCTAAAGTAATACCATTTTCATCATCTATGATCTGCGCACTGATATTTTTACTTGATCTATATACGCAAAGTCTTGGAACTGCTGGCGTACCAAAGATTTTACTTCTTACTCTCTCATGTCTAATCTTACGCATTTCATTGCGAGATACTTTATTTATCATAAGTAACTTCTCCCTTCTACTTATTATTAAGCAGCTTTCTTACCTTCCTTACGTTGTACATATTCGTCTTTGTAACGGATACCCTTTCCTTTGTAAGGTTCTGGTTTTCTTACTTTACGAATGTTTGCTGCAAACTCTCCGACTTTTTCTTTGCTAATTCCTTTTACTGAGATTTCAGTATTTGAAGTAACTTCTACTGAAAGTCCAGCTGGAACTTCTAATTCTACTGGATGAGAATATCCAGCATTGATTACTAATGCGTTTCCTTTCATTGCAAAACGATAACCTACACCAATAATCTCTAAGTCTTTCTTGAAACCATTTGTAACACCTTCAATCATGTTACGGATGTTAGCATTGGTTGTTCCATGCATTGATCTTGTTGTTTTCTCATCATTTGCTCTTGTTACTACTACAGTATTATCTTCTAATGCTACTGTGATATCTTTCACAATCTCTAATGATAATTCACCTTTTGGTCCTTTTACAGTTACTTGATTTTCTTCAATTGTTACTGTAACACCTTCAGGTACTATCAATTTTCTGTTTCCAATACGGCTCATTTATGACACCTCCTTATTTTTGTTATTACCAAATATAAGCTAAAACTTCTCCACCTAAGTTTTGTTTACGAGCTTCTTTATCTGTCATAATTCCCTTTGATGTAGAAATAATGGCAATTCCTAACCCATTTAATACTTTAGGAACTTCATCAGCTTTCGCATAAACACGTAATCCTGGTTTAGAAATTCTCTTAAGTCCTGTAATTACTCTTTCTTTATTTTGTCCATATTTAAGTGTTAGATAAATCATTCCTTGAACGTTTTCATCTGCCACTTTATAATCTTTGATAAATCCTTCTTCTTTTAAAATTCTAGCAAGTTCTAATTTTAGTTTAGAAGCAGGTACTTTTACTTCCGTATAACGCATACTATTGGCATTACGAATTCTCGTAAGCATATCTGCGATTGTATCTGTTACTACAGCCATATTTTATCCTCCTTCCTTTTACCAGCTTGATTTTTTAACGCCTGGTATTTGTCCTTTATTTGCTAATTCTCTAAAACAAATACGACAGATTCCGAATTTGCTCATAACGGCATGAGGTCTTCCACATCTTTCACAACGAGTGTATTCACGCACTTTGAATTTTTGTTTACGACTAGCTTTTATTTTTATACTTTTTTTTGCCATAATATCCTCCAATTACTTTCTAAAAGGAATTCCAAGTTCATTTAATAAGTCAAATGCTTCTTCGTTAGACTTTGCAGTTGTAACGAATACGATATCCATACCGCGCACTTTTACAACATTATCATAATCAATTTCAGAGAAAATTAATTGTTCTTTGATTCCCATTGTATAGTTTCCTCTACCATCAAATGCTTTTGGTGAAACTCCACGGAAGTCACGAACACGAGGTAATGCAATGGAAATTAATTTATCGATGAAGTTATACATCTTTTCTCCACGTAATGTTACCTTACATCCAATCGCTTGTCCTTCTCTTACTTTAAATCCTGCGATAGATTTACGAGCTTTTGTAACTACTGGATGTTGTCCAGAGATTAACTCTAAATCTTTTACTGCAGCTTCAATTAATTTTGAATTTGAAGTAGCATCTCCAACTCCAATATTAATTACTACCTTTTCTAATTTAGGTACTTCCATAACTGATTTATAGTTATGTTTCTTTTGTAAACTTGGAACTATTTCGTTTAGATATTTTTCTTTTAGGCGGTTCATCTATTACCCTCCTCCCAACTAATCAATCTTCTCGTTTGATTTTTTTGAAATTCTTTCTTTTTTGTTTGATTTTTCATCAAGCTTATAACCAATTCTAGTTGGTTTTTTTGTTTTTGGATCAATCAACATAACATTAGATACATGGATTGGTGCTTCTACTTCTAGAATTCCACCAGTTTCTTGTCCATTTCCTTTTTTATGTTTCTTCACAAGATTAACACCCTCAACGATTACACGATCTTCTTTTCTAAGGGTCTTTGTGATTTTTCCTTCTTTTCCTTTACTAGATCCGGCTATTACTCTTACTTTGTCTCCAACTTTAAGTTTCATAATATCCTCCTTTATAGCACTTCTTTCGCTAAAGATACTATTTTCATGAAATCTTTGTCACGTAATTCACGAGCAACTGGTCCAAATATACGAGTTCCAACTGGACTCTTGTCTTCTTTGATGATTACGCAAGCATTGTCATCGAATTTGATGTAGCTTCCGTCATCACGACGAACTCCACGTTTGCTTCTTACGATAACAGCTTTTACAACTTTTCCTTTTGCTACAGTTCCATTAGGTGTGGCATTTTTTACTGTACCAACAACTATGTCACCGATATTTCCTGTTTTTCTTTTGCTTCCCCCTAGTACACGAATTACTAATAATTCTTTTGCACCAGAGTTGTCAGCAACCTTTAAACGGCTTTCTTGTTGTAACATAAATCATATCCTCCTTCACCTAAGAGTTATAGAATAACTGCTTCTTTTACGATTTCTGCTAAATAGAAATGTTTAGTTTTAGAAATTGGTTTTGTTTCAACGATTCTAACTGTATCTCCTACTTTAGCTTTATTTGTTTCATCGTGAGCTGCATATTTCTTTGAGCTTCTCACTCTTTTTCCATATTTTGGATGTTTTTTATAAGTTTCTACTTTTACAGTAATTGTTTTGTTATTACAAGCACTAACTACTGTTCCGACTAATTCTTTTCTTACTTTTTCCATCTACGAAACCCTCCTTATTTTTCTTCTAACTCACGTTCACGTAGTACTGTTTTTAAACGAGCTACTGTATGACGTAAATCTCTGATTCTTGAAGGTTTTTCTAAATTTCCTGTTGCTTGTTGGAATTTTAAGTTGAATAATTCTTCTTTACATTCCTTAATTTTTGCAACAATTTCTTCAGTGGTTAGTTCTCTTATTTCCTTAACCTTCATTTTCTTCACCACCATTTTCTCTCATAACGAATTTTGTTTTGATAGGTAGTTTGTGAGAAGCAAGTCTTAATGCCTCACGAGCGACTTCTTCGTCTACTCCTTTGATTTCGAACATTATCTTTCCTTCTTTTACTACAGCTACCCATGCTTCAACGTTACCTTTACCTTTTCCTTGACGAGTACCAATTGACTTCTTTGTTAAAGGCATGTGTGGGAAAATATTAATCCATACTTTTCCACCACGTTTCATATAACGTGTCATGGCAATACGGGCTGCTTCGATTTGATTTGATGTAATCCAAGCTCCTTCTTTTGCCATTAATCCATAGTCACCTTTGTCTAGTTTTGTATTTCCTTTTGCATGACCTTCGTAAGGTAATCTATGAACACGACGATATTTTGTTCTTGATGGGATTAACATAATTAATTACCTCCTTTAGCCTTTTTTGATGGAAGAATTTCTCCTTTGTAGATCCATACTTTTACACCGATTTTTCCAAATGTTGTATCAGCCTCACTTGTAGCATAATCGATATCTGCTCTTAAAGTATGTAGAGGAATTGTTCCTTCGGTATATCCTTCACTACGAGCCATATCTGCTCCACCAAGACGTCCAGATACTAATGTTTTAATACCCTTAGCTCCTGATTTCATTGCATTACGAATTGCTCTTTTTTGTGCCATTCTGAATGATGCACGGTTTGTAATTTGATTTGCGATTGAATCTGCAACGATTTGTGCATTCATATCAGGTTTTTTGATATCTACGATTGAAATTTGAATTTCTTCGTTTACTAGTTTTGAAATTTCTTTCTTTAATTTTTCGATTTGTTCACCACCACGTCCGATGATTACACCAGGTTTTGCAGTATGAACAATGATTTCAGTTCTCTTAGAATTTCTTTCAACTTGTACTTTTGCAATAGCTGCATCTTTTAGATTCTTTTCAAAATATTCACGAATTTTGATATCGTTATTTAATAATCTTGAATAATCTTTTCGATTCGCATACCATTTTGAGTCCCAGTCTTTGTTTATTCCAAGTCTAAGTCCATTTGGATTCACCTTTTGACCCATGATTTAACCTCCTCCAGTTATCTAGTAGCCACAACAATTACGATGTGACTTGTTCTTTTATCTTTATGTCCAATATGACTACGTGAATCAAACATATGACGTTTTAATACTGGACCAGCATCTACTCTTGCTTCTTTTACATAAAGTTCTTCTTGTTTTGCCCCATTGTTGTTTACTGCGTTGGCAGTAGCAGATTCTAGAACTTTCTTTGTAAGACGAGCAGATTTTTTATTCATATTATTTAATATTACTAATGCATCGTTAACATTTTTACCACGAATTAAATCTACTACTAAACGAGCTTTAATAGGTGATACTCTAAGAGTTTTTGCGATTGCTCTTGCTTCCATATTATTCTCCTCCTAGTCACTATTTCTTATTATCGCCGTGTCCACCAAACTTACGAGTTTGTGAAAATTCTCCAAGCTTGTGTCCTACCATATCTTCGGTTACATAAACTGGAATAAATTCTTTTCCGTTATGTACTGCGAATGTATGTCCAATAAATGCAGGATAGATAGTTGAACGACGTGACCATGTTTTAATGACTTCTTTTTTTCCAGATTCATTTAATTTTTCTACCTTAGCTAGTAATCTTGCGAATACATAAGGCTTTTTCTTTAAACTTCTTGCCATAAATCACTCAATCCTTTCCTATTTACTATTACGACGACGAACGATAAATTTATCAGACGTTTTCTTCTTTCTAGTTTTGTATCCAAGTGCTGGTTTACCCCAAGGAGTAACTGGACCTTTACGACCGATTGGCGCACGTCCCTCACCACCACCATGTGGGTGATCATTAGGGTTCATAACAGATCCACGTACTGTTGGGCGAATTCCCATATGACGTTTACGTCCTGCTTTTCCTAATCTTACTAATTCTTGATCTTCATTTCCTACAGCACCGATTGTTGCGTAGCATGTTCCAAGAATTAATCTTTGTTCACCGCTAGAAAGTCTTACCATTACGTAATTTCCTTCACGTCCTAAGATTTGAGCAGATGCTCCAGCACTTCTTGCTAGTTCTCCACCTTTTCCTGGACGAAGTTCAATGTTATGAATCATTGTACCAACAGGAATGTTCATAATTGGTAATGCGTTACCAACTTTGATATCAGCGTTTTCACCGCTTTCAATTTTACTTCCTACTGTTAAACCTTTTGGAGCGATGATATATCTCTTTTCACCATCGTTATAATGAATTAATGCAATATTTGCAGTTCTGTTTGGATCGTATTCAATGGCAGCTACTGTTCCAGGAATATCGCGTTTATTTCTTTTGAAATCGATAATTCTGTATTTTCTTTTTGCTCCTCCACCTTGATGTCTTACAGTAATTCTACCTTGATTGTTACGACCACCATTTTTCTTTAGACTAACTACTAAACTTTTTTCTGGAGTCTTTTTCGTAATATCAGTATTTACTAAAGTACTCTTTTTTCTTTGCCCGTTAGTAATTGGTCTGTAGCTTTTTACTGGCATGAGTAACCCTCCTTCTAATTAAGTTCGATTTGTTGACCTTCTGCTAAAGTAACAATCGCTTTCTTTGTACGATTTGTTAATCCTGTATAACGACCAACTCTTCTTTTCTTAGGTTTTACGTTGATTGTACGAATTGCTTCGACTTTTACGTTAAATATTTTTTCAATTGCTTGTTTGATTTCTGTTTTGTTGGCTCTTGAATCAACTTTGAATACATATTGATTTCCTTGAGCAAGATTTCCAGATTTTTCAGTAATGACTGGCGCTTTAATGATTTCTAAATACTTTGTATCCATTACTTAAGCACCTCCTCGATTTCTTTTAATGTTTCTTTCGTCGTTAATACGACTGAAGCATTTACTAAATCTAATACATTCATCTCTACTGGTTCGATTACCATTACGTTTCTTAAGTTTCTAGATGCTAGAATTAAGTTTTCGTCTAGTTCATTTACTACTACTAAGACTTTCTTATCAGCGATTTCTAATGTATTTAAGATTTCTACCATTTCTTTTGTTTTTGGAGTTGCTACTTTTAATTCGTCAACAACTACGATTGCTTTCTCATTGTATAAGTTTAAGAAAGCAGTTTGTAAAGCTAATCTTCTTTCTTTACGATTTTGTTTAATACTGTAGTCTCTAGGAACTGGAGTACCATATCTTCCTCCACCTACCCATTGAACAGCACGAATTGACCCTTGACGAGCATGTCCTGTTCCTTTTTGACGCCATGGTTTTCTACCACCACCACGTACTTCACTACGAGTTTTTGTTGAATGAGTTCCTTGTCTTAATGATGCTTGAGATAAGATAATGGCATCAAATAAAACATTTTGATTAGGTTCAATACTTGTTAATTCTTTATTTAATTTAACGTCCTTTAGTTTTTCCATCTTTAATTCCTCCTTCCATCACATTTCTTTTTTATTTATTTAGTTCCTGTGATGATTATTCGCTTACTTCTTCGCTTGATTCTTCAGCAACTGGAGCTTCTTCTGTAGCCTCTTCTGTAACATTTTCTTCTGTTACAGCCTCTTCTACTACTTCTTCGGTATCAGTTACTACTTCTTCTGTAGCTTCTTCTACTACTTCATAAGTAATTAACTCTTCCATTTCGTTTACTTTTTCTCCCTTTTTTACTGAAGTTCTAATCATAACTAAAGATTTTTTAGGACCTGGAACGTTACCTTTTACTAAAATAACGTTGTTTTCTAAATCAACATCTACTACTTCAAGATTTTGAACAGTAGTCATTACATTACCCATATGTCCAGGAAGTTTCTTTCCTTTTAATACGTGCATTGGTAACATTGTACCAAGAGAACCTACTCCTCTATGATATTGAGAACCATGTCCCATTGGCCCACGTGATTGATTGTGTCTTTTGATTACACCTTGGAATCCTTTACCTTTACTGATTCCGCTAACATCAACAACTTCTCCTTTTGTGAATACACTAGCATTTAGTTCTTGACCTAATGTGTAATCTTCGATGTTTACTCCCCTAATCTCTCTTAAGAAGCGCTTAGGTTCTGTATTTGCTTTCTTTGTATGACCCATTTTTGGTTTGTTACTGTTTTTAGGTTTGATTGTTTCATATCCTAATTGAATCGCATTGTAACCGTCAGTTTCTACTGTTTTGATTTGAGTAACTACGTTAGGTTGTACTTCGATTACAGTAACCGGAATTAATTTACCATTTGTAGTAAATACTTGAGTCATTCCGACTTTTCTACCTAAGATTCCTTTCATATTTTTTTCCTCCTATTAATTTTGTTGTACTTTGATTTGAATATCAACACCGCTTGGTAAATCTAAGTGTGCTAATGCATCTACAGTTTCCTTGCTTGGATTTTTGATATCAATTAGTCTCTTGTGCGTACGCATTTCGAATTGCTCACGGCTGTCTTTATATTTATGAACAGCTCTTAAAATTGTGTATTTTTCAATTTCTGTTGGAAGTGGTACTGGCCCACTGATTTCTCCTCCAGTTCTTTTTACTGTTTCCACAATTTTCTTTGCAGCATTATCTAGAATTCTATGATCGTATGCTTTTAAGTTTACGCGAATCTTGTCTTTTGACATATTGAATCCTCCCTTCGCCTATATCTAGTATAGACTTGCTCCGTGTGAATCACCCGATTTCACCGAACAACTTAACCCGGTGTATCGACAACCTCCCACATCTAAGCAGCCACACGCATTAAATTATAGCATAGCCCCTTTTGTTTCGCAAGTCTTTTTTCAATTTTTATTTAATTTTTTATTTGGATTTACTTTTTTAGATATTAAATTAAAATTAGTAAGTTACAATTTTCTTCATTTTCTCTATTGCATTCTTTATCAATTTTTTACCAGAACAATTTTCTATTTTATGGATTCCCTTTTTCATTCTATTTTTATTACAATAAAAAAATGATAAATTCACATTCTAAATTTCTATGAATTTATCATTAAAACTATTTAATTTAATTATTATAACGTTTTCTCTTTGAATTAGTTGTAGTCGAAATATCATAATCAATAAAGTATGCTGCATTTTCACTGGAAATCGCATGGTCATTCATAATTTGATCTAACAAGTCATCGACATCTCCATTTGTACAAAGGGCTGCTTTCCAAGTATACTCATCTAAACATGAATTTTCCTCTAAGAATTTTTCTAGGTCTTTCTGTGTATCAAAGGAAGCAACTTTATTACCCATCTCATCAAACATATAATATTTACTAATAATTCCTGAGGCTTCTGTAAATCCACTTGGTTCCGTTTGATAAATCGTACTATAGTAAGGAATAATTCCTGTATTTTCATAATATCCTAATTCTAATTTATTTTCCTTTCGTTCCTTTAATTGGGATTCATCAAAAGTATCATGAAAGAACCAAAGATCCGGAGAATCAAAAATTCCATAGTTCTTAACATCTTTTAACTGATCACTATCAATAAAAGGACCTGCGAAAGTATCGTAAGGGAATTGGAAATATTGATTACTAGCTGTTTTTTCGATTACAAAGATATTACTTACCGTTTCTTCTGCCATCTCTTTGGTAATTCCAAAATCGGAAGCCACTTCCTCTGGGAATACTTGTTTTGCTTCACAGTACGCAATATGTACATTATGATTCTTATCTGTCTCACTCAAATTATAAGTTTTATCCTTTAATGGATTTTCCAAAAATATGCAGTTATCTTGTACATATAAGTATCCAAATAAAATTTCAGAATGTGAATCAACTTCCAGTTTAACCAATTGTAAAACTTTCCCATCTTCTAAAAATGGTATTAAGTCATCTTCTATCGAAGAAGCATAAACTGTTGCCATATCATTACTCGTAACTCTATTCGTTAGTCCTAAGGCAAGCATACCTCCCAGTGCAATTCTACCCACACTTAACTTTAAATTTTTCATACTAATTCCCCCTCTTAAAAAGCAAGCATATTTTACTACAAAACATGAAAAAAAGCAAGAATATTGAATCTTTTTTGCTTTTCATGATATACTTATTCGCAAAAGGAATGATTTCTATGGCTCAAGATAATTTTACTATGTACAATAAAATTATAGAATCCTTCTATACGAATTATGTTCAAGATTGCTTAATTCAAAGCTTTATTGAGTATTATGGAGAACATTGGAAAGGAAAGATCGAGTCTCTTTTTTCTAATTTAATTATCGCTCGTTGTGATTATAGTGGAACTCTAACGGAATTTCAAAAAAGGCAAGAGATGGACTATTTAAAAAAACTCCACCAAAAGGATTTTCGTGAGATTTCAAAATATTTAGATTTCAATAAAAAAAGTCTCTTTCAAATAGAAAACCAAGAAATAGAAGAATTGATTTCAAAAAATAGGGAATTATCTTGGAATCTTTTTATAGATGCCAAGTATTATGCGATGAAATTAATTTATTTAGAGGAAGTTTTCAAACTTTGTGAAAAATATCCTGATGAGAAAATTATTTTAGTTGGGTCTAATGGTATAGACGATGATGAGAAAGATGCTTGTAAAAAATTATTATTGAATTATCTACATTTAGGAAAAGTGGATACTAGTGAATCTGGTCACACATTTATCAATACGGATGTAATTTCTTTGATTGTATGTTTTGGATATGGGATTCCTCTTCGTACCATAATTCATGAAGCAAATCATTTATTAAGTCGCGAAACAATTGCAATCTGTAGTGATAATCAGAAACATATTCTCGCTCGAGGAATTTCTGATTCTGTAGAGTCTGATTTTATCTATGAAATTATTAATGATTATATGACAGATGACATTGAGGATATCTTCTATCGGCGATGGAATGAAAAAAATCTACAGTTTTATAATTATCTTTTTCAAAAAGTAAATAATGAAAAATCTCTCTATCATCAAATGGATACTACTTATTTAAACATTGTTCGACAATTTTACTATGCTGGGAGAGAAATCATTAAGGGCTCTCTTATCTCTGGAGAAGGAAGACGCATCGAAAAAATCATAACAAAAGATCTCTATCTTTCTCTAAATAAAGAATTCCTTTCCCTATTTGATTTTATGAACGAATATCAAAAAGAAATTGTAATTTTAGATTCTGAAGATAAAAAATTATTTCAATCTTGTGGAATTTTATTACTTGAAAGATTAAACAGATATCGTCATTATGAAGAGACTATGACGACATATTGTCCAAATCCTAATGCCATTAAAAAAATATCCTAGTTGGGATATTTTTTCTATACAAGAGGGTTTCCAGTCATTTCTTCTGGAATTTCTAAATTCATAATTTTTAACATGGTTGGTGCGATATCTCCAAGTTTTCCATCTTTTACTTGATATTTTTTATCACACACGATGAATGGCACTTTATTGGTTGTATGAGAAGTGATAACATTGCCTTTTTCGTCCATCATTAATTCACAGTTCCCATGATCTGCTGTTACTAAAAGAGTCCCACCTAACTCTTGAATTTTTTCATAGACTCTTCCTAGATTTTGATCCACTGCTTCTACTGCTTGAATCGCAGCATCTAAACTGCCTGTATGACCTACCATATCACAGTTAGCAAAGTTTAAGATAATCACATCATAGTGAGTTTCCTCTAATTCTTTTAATAAAGAATCTGTTACTTCTACAATGCTCATTTCTGGTTTTAAGTCGTAGGTTGCCACTTTTGGAGAAGGAATCAAGATTTTCTTTTCTTTTTGATAGTCTACTTCTTTTCCACCATCAAAGAAGAATGTAACATGGGCATATTTTTCAGTTTCTGCAATACGAAGTTGAGAAAGTCCTTGAGACTCGATGTATTCCCCTAAAATATTTTTTAATGATGGGTCACTAAAAGCATGCGGTGCGATAACAGATTCTACAACAGGTAACATAGTAACTACTTTTACATTCTGAAATCTCTTTACTTCCATTTCTTTAAATGTTGGATTGGTAATTGCTGTTAAAATTTCTCTTAACCGGTCTTTTCTATAATTAAATACAATGACTCCATCATTTTCTTCAATATTTCCTGATTCATCAAAGATGGTGGGGATTAAGAATTCATCGGTAATCCCATTTTCGTAACTATCCTCAATAAATGCTTGAATTGAATCCTTTTTAGGTCCAATTCCATTTACAATCACATCATATCCTTTTTTTAGTCGATCATAGTTATTATCTCGATCCATTCCATAATATCTTCCACCAATACTTGCAATTTTACCAATGCCAATTTCCTGTAATTTTTCTTCTACTTTAGAGATATATTGATAGGCACTTTTTTTATCTACGTCTCTTCCATCCGTAAATAGATGAAGATATAGTTTTTTTACTTTATTTTCTTTGCACATTTCTAAAATAGCCATCAAGTGGTCAATATGAGAATGTACCCCTCCATCACTGATTAATCCCATAATATGTAATTTAGAACTTTGTTCTTTCGTATGTTCAATTACTTTTAAAATTTCTGAATTTTCAAAGAAGGTACCATCTTTGATTTTAGAGTTAATCAATTCCTGAGGCTGATATACCAATCTTCCAGCCCCAATGTTCATATGTCCTACTTCAGAATTACCCATTTGTCCTTTTGGAAGTCCTACTGGTTCACCACTCGCATCTAAAGTACTATGAGGGTAATGCTCCCATAAAAAGTCAAAGTTTGGTTTCTTAGCTAACTTTACTGCATTTCCTGATTTTTCTTCTCGAATTCCAAATCCATCCAGGATTGCTAATAATACTGGTTTCATTTTAACCTCCCATTTTTTAAACATTTGTAGACGAAAACTACTTGCACCTTTATCTATTTTATATTTTTCTCTTGTATCTATCTAAAAAGTAGTATATATGTAGTATATATTATAAGTAGAGGTACATTTGGAGTTGAGCCAAATGTCCACTGTTTGTGTAACATTTGATTCTATCAAATGTTTTTTCTTTTTAATCAAAACCCCTAGAATGCCTAGTGTTTTATTAAATAGATTACTAGAACTATTATTACTAGAATTAAAACTAGAATAATATGAATCAGTTTGTTTACTAATTCTTTCATAAACACATTTGATCCAAATATACCTACTTATTATTATTTATATCTTTTGACTATTGGGACATTTTATAAGCTTTCTTTTAAACAAAAGGCAGCATAAATCGGAATATAACGAACGTTTTTCTTCATTCCAAAATTATCTTCTGTAATTCGAATTCCTTCTGGAATATTGAATTTACTCATAAATAGAGAGAGAGATTTGGCTTTAGAAACGTTTCTATTCACAATTTCAATTGGAATAATTTTACCAGCCCTTGTTTGAACAATAAATGGAACTTCTGCTTTTCCTTCGGATTGATAATAATATAAATTATAGGCACAAGAAATAATGGTAGTTGCGATATTGTTTTCATAAAGGATATATTTTAAGTTATCATCACTTAAAAGCTTAATCCTTGATAAGTGCATCATCATGAAAAGAATTCCAGTATCATTTAAATACAATTTGAAACTTTCTGGGTCTTTACAATGACTAAGTGGAGGCTTCACTTCACTAATCTTATAACACTTATAGGCAATCCCATTATTACTTAAAAACTCAAGGGCTTTTTCATAATCCTTACTTCTTCCTCCTGTACGCATTAATCCATATTGAAACTTACGATTTGATTTTAGAAGTTGATAAGGAAGGATATTTAATACATCTTCCGCTCTTTGAACATCAATTAAATTATCAATACTTAATAATTCTCGTTTATAACAATCCAGTATTTTTTCTTGGATCATCTTGATTTTTAGATCGGACTCTTTATCTAGACTTGCCTTCACTACTTCTGGTAGTCCCCCTGTCATTAGATAGTTTTCATAATAGTCCATAGCGATATTATGAAAAGGCATTGGTTTGTTACTGCGATAAGAACTTTTAATGAACTCTATTAATTCTAGGTTTCCGACTGCTTTTAAATACTCTTCAAAGTCTAATCCAAACATATTGCGGTATTGTAATTCCTCTCCTTTAAATAAAGGGAGTTTTTCTCGATTTGAAGTGATTAAAATAATATGATACTCACTAGGTTCTGTTCCAAATTTTTTAAATCCTTTGACGATTTCTTCATCCTTGATGTTATCAATAATAATTAATGTATCATTCTTAAGAATTGATTCCCCTACTAATAAAGAAAGTCTCGCAATCAATCGATCAGTCGTTCTTTCTTTTTGAACCATATTTTTTAAGGCCGTATTATTATCACTGTTGATGTATGCGACAGTCTTATACTCCTTTTCTCCAAATTCAATCGCAGTATATGTCTTTCCTACTTGCTTATTTCCATAGAGTAATAATGGTTTCCTGTTTAAATCCTTTTTCCACTTCTGTAAGTCTTGGTATATTTTTCGTTCCATAAATCGCATTCTCCTTACACTATTTTATATTTACATTATAGATTTTTCCATGAGGTTTGTCAATTACTTCATGCGAATTCCCTTAAAAACAAAAGGAAAGAAAAAAAGAACTTTATAAAAAGCTCTTACTTACTACCTATCTTTTTTACTGATTTATCATCGATAATCATTTGAATTAATTGTTGCATTTCATCCCTACTATAGCTATCTTGATCTCCATAATACAAAACAGCATAATTATAAGCGAAATCCGTATCGACAATTTCTGAAATCATATAAGAAGTATTGGTCTCATTATCTTTGAATACATGCTTATCACTATCAATATATTCTACAGAAAGCAAATCCCCTTCGAATGCATCAAAATATAAATAAATATTTCTTGCATAGTACCCATTTCTATGATATTTACGATACTCTTCAGACGACTGGTATTTTTTTCTTTGATTACAATTTATTAAATTATCCAAACATTCTCTATGTACAAAGCTAGTTTTTTCTTTTCCCATCGCATCTACTGTTGTAATTATTAATTTATCTTCATCTTGTAATAAATCAAAACTTTGTGCTTCTTGCATAGTTTCAACCACTGTTAACTTTGGTTCTTCTTTACCGCATCCAACGGAAGTTGCTGCAATCGTGCCTGATAATAAGAAAGCACCTAAACTTCTATTTAATTTAAAATTCTTCATAAAGTACTTTTCCCCCTACCAAAATAGTGCTTAGATTATAACAGATTATGCTACAATTGTCAATTTTTTTAAGGTCTATCTACAATTTATTGTGATATAAAAATAAAATTTAAATCATCCTAAGGATAAAGAAAAGAACTTTATAAAAAGCTCTTACTTACTATAATTTCTTTGAAATTCTAATCTTAATTTATCTGCGACTGTGACAATAAACTCTGAATTGGTTGGTTTTGCTTTATCAATATCGACACTATGTCCGAAAATATCTTCCATCAAATCCCAATCCCCACGATTCCAACTGACTTCTATCGCATGACGAATCGCACGCTCTACACGGGAAACTGTCGTATCAAACTTTCCGGCGATACTTGGATATAATTCTTTCGTGATTCCTCCGATTACATCTGGTTTATCATAAATAATAGAGATTCCTTCCCTAATATATTGATATCCTTTAATATGTGATGGAATTCCTAATTCATGCAGAATTTTCGTGATCGAGATTTGTAAGTTATTATGATAAATATCAATCGATGTATTGCGATAACTACTATTCTCTTGACACTCTTCTAATCTTCTCTCCAAATCAGATAATTCAAATGGTTTTAGTATAAAATAGTTTACTCCATATTCTGATACTTTCCTAATCATATCTTGTGAATTATAAGAAGTTAGAACAATTACCTTTTTATCAATCTGTTCTTTCTTCATAGCATCTAAAATAAATAATCCATCACGTTTTGGCATAATTAAATCCAAAATAATCGTGTCATATTCATTTTGTCTTTTTCGGATTAAGTCCAATCCTTCTTCTCCATCATTCGCTTCTAAAACTAACTCTATACTAGCGTGATTCTTAAAATACTCCTTAATCATTCCTACTAACTCGATATTATCATCGATCATAAGTACTCTGACCTTTTTCATATTTTCCCCTTTCTTACTACACGCATCTTCATTATACAATAATATTTTACAAAATGATACGGCGAAGAAACACTAGTTTTGTCAAATAGTGTCGAAAAGAAAAGAATTTTCTATCGATCTGATAAAGAGTTAAAAGCAAACGCTACAATCGCTAATACAATGACGACGATTAAGATCCAAAATAATGGTTCACTATAATGCTCCACTACTAAATTTTCTAAATCTTTCATTGTTTTTTCAAACCATGTACCAATGTCATCAATAATATTTAAGTTCATACTATCCCTCCACTACTTTAATTATTTCTCTTAATTTTTCTATTTCAAGACTTGCTCCACCGAGTAAGTATCCGTCAATGATTTGAATCTGATTTAACAGCCGGATATTCTCTTCATTGACACTGCCACCATAAATAACTTTACAGTTCGCATGATATGTTTCTTTTACATAAGATTTAATCCATTCAAATGTAGAAGTAATATCTTCCTTACTTGGAATAATTCCTGTTCCAATCGACCAAATTGGTTCATAGGCGATAATGATCTCATCTAAGGCTTGTCCTTCTTGGAAGGCACTATCTATTTCTTCCTGTAGTACTTTTTCTTTTTGATTTTTTTCTTCCAACTGCTCCCCAATACATAAAATGGGAGTGATTTCATTTTCTAAACAAAGAGAAATCTTTTTCTGAATAGAGTCTTTATCTTCCTTTAAGAGATTTCTTCGTTCTGAGTGACCAATAATTACATAACTTACTCCAGAAGATTTTAATTGTTCTACAGAAACTTCTCCTGTTAAGGCACCCATCTTTTGACTTGCTACATTTTGACTTCCTAAAGAATAGTTTTTCCCTTTAAAATAAGGTAAATATAAAAAGCTAGGGCAAAAAACTAGGAGATTGTTCTTACTTTGAACTGTTTCTAGCTGTTCTACATAAATTTTAATTTCCTCTAATGTAAAATTCATTTTATGATTGCTTATGATCAGTTTCATCTTTTTCTTCTTTCTCTCCTTTAAATTTTTCTACTAATTTTCCAAATACTCCTAGCCTATTTTCCTTATGTTCTAAAGCATATTGATATACTTTTAATACTGATTCCGCAAAATAACTGGAACTATAACGGTCTACATTAATTCTTGCTTGCTTTGCTAGTTTTTTATTTTTATCCCTATCACGGTATAATTCTACAATCGCTTTTTTACAACCTTTTTTTGTTTTAAATAACTTTCCATTTAAATCATCAATCACAGTATTTACAAAGCTCTCATCTTCAATACAAATTGGAGTCGCTTCAGAGGCCATTGCTTCAATCACGGTAAGTCCTTGCGTTTCCGTCGTAGAAGCGGTTAAAAAGATATCTGCTAAATGATAATAATAAGGGGTATCCTCCCAAGCAGTCTTTCCTACCATCAAAATTTTATCTTCTAAGCCATAACTTTTGATTAATTCATGATACTCTTCGGCATCTGGACCATCTCCAACTATTAACATTTTTAAATTGGGACATTCGTCTAAGCAATCCCGAACCACATCTATTAAATAAACAATATTTTTCTCTTGGGCAATTCTTCCTACAAAGATTGCGACAAAATCTTCTTTTTTAAACCCACATTTTTTTCTTAATTTCTTTAATTTTTCTGGGTCTAGATTTTCTTCGTAAAAACGTTCTAGTTCAATTCCTGTTGGAATAATATGGATATTTTTATCTACTTTATATTTTTCTTTAAATAAATCATATGTTTTTTTTGTTGGTACAATGAGCTCACTCGCTGTCCTATCACAGTAGAATTTTGTTAAATACTCCACAACCTTTTTACTCGATTTATCAAAATAACCTTTGGTCACATAATGAACATAATCTTCATACATCGTATGGTAAGTATGAACGAGCGGAATATCTAATTGAAAGGCAAGAAGTCTCGCGAAGGTTCCCACTGCAAATTCTGTTTGAGAATGAATAATATCTAATTTCCATGTTTTTATAATATTAACCGCTTTAATCGGATAAAGACCTGTAAGGCGGGAATCATAAATCCCTGTTGGAATTCCTGGAATTCTTAAAATGTGTTCTTTTTCATCGTAATCATAATGAAAGCTTTCGAGGTTCGCTGTAACTACATAGACGGTATGTCCTAATTTTTCTAATGCTTTTTTAAGCATCACTTCACTTGTTACTAGTCCACTAATATATGGAGTATAGGTTTCTGTAAAAATTCCTATTCGCATTTCTTGTCACTTCCCTTGATATTAAATGTGACCGCACCTACGATCATTAAGAAATAATATGAAATAAATCTCCAAATTAGAAGAGAGGCTTTTAGAATACTTCCTTTTATAAAAGATCCAAAGAATCTTAAATATCCATATTCAATTCCTCCTGAAGCACCTGGGATTGGTACAAAGGAACCAATAATCAAGATATATGCGGATGAACAAATGGCACCTACTGGCGTTACTGGATTATTAAATCCTAAGAGAGACGCTATTACGAAGTATGGCATTAAATAGTTTAGTGTTAAATAGATTAAATTATAAAGATAGGACTGAAAGCACAACCTTTTATGTTGTTTTAAATAGGTAGTTCCTTGATGAAAATCATCTACTCTCTCACTCCATTCTGCCTGTTTCTTTTCTTTATCTTTTACAATTTTTAATTTGGCAAGAAGGGCAATAATCTTATCAATCATTACGTGATTAAACTTACTACTAAAACTGACCACTATTAGTCCCAACATAACTAAGGTATTCATAAAAAATCCTAGTACGATCAAATTTTTTAGTAACGTTACTTCCGGAAATAGATTCCACTGCCAATTGATGACTAAAGCAACAATTCCATAAGTTACTAAGGCTGCTTGATATAGAATGAAGTTTTGCATAATAATATTGGTTGCTTTTGTCAATCGGAAACCATCTTTTTTAAGAAGATAAATTTGCATCGGTTGTCCACCAGTAGAAAATGGTGTAATTCCATTAAAAAATTTTGTAATAAATTGCATTTTTAAAGCACTTTTATAAGAATAATGATCAGTATAGCTATCTACTACCTTTTTATAGGCGAGTGCCTCAAACATGATCGCTACTATCTGACAAAGAAATGCAAGGACTAAGATAAGAAGATTTGCTTTCAATAGTGCTTCCATAATGGCATTAAAGTCATCTTTTAAGACAAAGGCAACAATTATAATGGTAATTGCTAATAAAATAATACTGTTTTTCTTTACACCTTTCATAGTTTACTCCTTATTTTGGTTATTTTTCGTTGATTACTTTTAATCCTGGCAATTCTTTTCCTTCTAAATATTCAAGTGTTGCTCCCCCACCTGTAGATGCATGACTTACTTTATCCTTGTAACCTAATTTTTTAGAGGCAGCGACAATGTCTCCACCACCAAGAATGGTTTCAATTTTGTATTCTGTTACACATCTTAGTATCTGTTCTGTTCCAATACTATATTTCGGAATTTCATACATACCAAGAGGTCCATTCCATACTACCGTTTTGGCATTCATTAGATGCTTCGCAAATAGATTAATGGTCTCGGTCCCAATGTCTAATCCCATTTCGTTAGATTGTAAATCTCCTACTTTTACAATCCGACTCGGTGTACTTTCTTTTGTATCGATAGCTGCATTTACATCGACTGGAAGAATAATTTTACTCTGATATTTTTCTAATATTTCTTTACAAAAATTAATGTTTTCATTATCTAAAATAGAGTTACCAATATTATATCCGGCCGCTTTTAAGAAAGTAAATGCCATTCCCCCACCTATGATAATCTTATCGGCTTTTTCTACTAAATTTTGAATGACTCCGATTTTATCAGATACTTTGGATCCTCCCAAAATGACAACATAAGGCCTTTCTGGATTATCTAATCTGCTTAAGGCAGAAAGTTCTTTTTCTACTAAGAACCCAATTGCATTCGGTAATTTACTCCCGATTCCAACGTTAGAAGCATGTGCTCTATGAATCGTTCCAAAAGCATCATTGATAAAAATATCTCCTAGGCTTGCCCAATAAGAAGCCAATTCTTCATCATTGGAACTTTCTTTTTTACCATCCAAATCTTCAAATCTTGTATTTTCAATGAGAACGATTTCCCCTTCTTTCATATTGGCAACAATTTCTTTTAGTTTTTCACTTCTTGTTCGATTAATAAATTTAATTGGAAGTCTCAACAACTCTCCTAAACACATGGCTACTGGTGTTAGACTATTTTTTTCTAAATCGCTTTCCTCTTTAATCCTACCTAAATGAGACATTAAAATAATTTTTGCTCTTTGTCCAATCGCATAACGAATCGTATCGAGACTTTCTACAATTCTAGTATCATCTATAATTTTTCCATCTTTTAGTGGAACATTAAAATCACAACGAATAATTACATGCTTTCCTGCAAGATCCAAATCCATAATTGTTTTTTTCATGTTTCTCTCCCTTTCTATTTTGTTTTATCCTTTTTACAAACATTTATTCCTATTATTCTTTACATTCATATTCAGTATACCATATTTTCTACCCTTTTCCACTTTTTTTCCTAGGAATTTCCTTACAATTTTGTCATATTATAAAATTTACTATTGACTTGTGTAAAAGGTACACATATAATAGAATTGTGGTGATGATATGGAAATCAATAATCCGAGATATAAGAAACAAGGGATTCATGTAATGGCAGCCATCTTTACTGTCGATCATGGAATTACAAAAATCTTACTCGTAGAGAGAAAAAATGAACCATTTTATGGGATGTGGTCACTCCCAGGTGGGGCTCTATATAATGATGAAGATTTAGAAGATGGTATGAGAAGAGAGCTCCTTGAAAAAACAGGACTTGTTATTCCTAACTTAAGACAATGCAGTGTCTTCGGAAAAGTTCATCGATCTCCTTGTATGCGTATGATTGGGATTTCTTATTTTGGGGTCATTGATCGTTTCAAAGTAGAACTTTTAACTTCTACTTTAAAAACATCGAATGCAGGATGGTTTGCCATTAATCAGATTCCACCACTTGCCTATGATCATCAAGAGATTATCCAAGATGCGTTAGAAAAACTCAAAGAAAGTATCGTTGAATCAGATATTCTAGAAAGTCTGTTTCCAAAAGAGTTCACGCTTCCAGAGATTCAAAAGGTTTATGAATCGATTCTTGGAGTAAATTATGATCGTAGGAATTTTCGAAAACGGATGCTTTCCTTAGATTTAATTGAAGACACGGGAGAAACCGCAAAATTTGGAGGAAAGAAACCTGCCAAGTTGTATCGCTTTCGAAAAGAAAAAAAACAAAAAAGAATTTTTTAAGGAGGTATTGTGGCAAAATTAATTTATTTTTATAGCGCTATGAAGGGAGGAAAAAGTGGAATCTTAATCCCAATGGCCTATAATCTAGAAGAAAATAATCAACGAACACTCGTAGTGAAACCGGGTATTGATACAAAAGGGGATGACCATATTGTTTCTAGATCAGGTGCACAAAGAAAGATTGATTTATGGATTGATAAAAACGAGAGCTTTCTATCAGATGCTAATCTTTCTCGAATATTTGAAATGGATGCTATCATTATCGATGAAGCACAGTTTTTAACGAAAGAGCAAGTAGAAGAACTTTGGACTATTTCCAAAAGACTGGATATTCAAGTCATTGGCTTTGGACTTCGGGCGAATTTTAAAGGAAGATTATTCGAGGGGAGCCGAAGATTCTTTGAACTTGCGGATGAACTAAATGAGCTACCGATTATTCCACTTTGTAAATGTGGAGAAAAAGCATTATTTAATGCAAGAAAAATAAATGGAGCTTATACGATGAGTGGAGAGGAATGTATCATCGATGGAAGTGATGCTAATATTACTTACGAACCACTTTGTGGGAATTGCTTTCTAAAGGAAGTAGTTTTACCCGAAAAGAATATGCAATATTTGAAAAAAATTTAATGAAAAAAACTGATGAAGAAATTCATCCATATTTTATTCTATTATAAGTGTATTTTTTACACAATAAAATTATGGTTGAACTATTCATCTATATTTAACAATTTATAAGTGTACTTATTACACTTGATTAGGAGGGTTTATGATTTATTTTTTAAGACATGGACTAGATGATGAAAGATTTATTGGAGGATGGAGTAATGGACAACTAATCTGGGAAGGAAGAAACCAAGTAAAAAGAGCAATTGAGTTTTTAAAAAACAATCCCATCCACTTCGAACAAATCTATAGTAGTGATATTGAAAGAGCCAAAGAAACAGCTTTAATGGTAGGGGAAGAATTTCCAGTTCCTATCATCTATGATGAAAAACTGAGAGAGCAGAACAAGGGAGACTTTAATGGAGAATTTAAAATGAAAGTAGAACCTAAAAATCGTGATTTCTTTCAAAACATTCAGATAGATACCGTTTATCCAAATGGGGAATCTCTTGAGGGATTTTACGAAAGAATTAAAATTAACCTTCCCGTCTTTCTTGAACAAGATTACTCATTGATTGTGACACATAGAGGAGTCATTAACGCTGTTTATTATGAATTAGAAGGAATTCCACTTGATATGAACAAGGAAAGGTTTGGTGTTACTCATGCCTCTATTCATGAATACGATCCCAAAACAAAACAAATTAAAAAAATCTATTAGGAATGATGAATATGAAGAATATGAAAAATTATGATACAACTGTAAAAATTACAGACTTCTATGTCAATTGGATGAAAATTAAGTCTGCATGCATGACAACCATCAACAAAGCTGCAGGAAAAGAGCCAAATACAGATTGGAAAAAGAAACTCTTGATTTGTAGACATTCTCCCATACGAAGAGGAATTACTAGTTGGAAATGGGAAAACATCCCTTATGCAATTAGTACTCACTTTGTAAGGCATCACGAAGGGTGTGAAAAATTTGTCGCAACAGAAAGAGAGGATCGAACGAATGTAACAAGGGAAGAGCGAAGTCAAATGAATCCTATCCCTGTTGAAATGGATGCAAATCTGCAAGGCCTTATCAACATTTCTGAAAAAAGACTTTGTATGTGTGCAGATCCTACCACTAGAAAATATTGGGAGGCGGTGATTGAAGAAATTAGAAAATATAGTGAGGTGATTGCTTGGTCCAATGTTCCTCAATGCGTTCGCTGTGGAGGATGTCCAGAAGTCTTCGGAAACTGTGGATTTTATAAAGATTTAATGAGAGATGCAACCATAGAAGAACAACAGGATTTAGTTAGGAGATATGATATTTATAACCAAAAGATACGAAATTTAGTACTTACAGATCAAAGTCAGTAAAAAATGAAAAATTAAATATAAAAATTAAAAATAAGAGAGGGTTTTTATGATAAAAAGAATTGTTTTAACTGGAGGTCCTTGTGCAGGAAAATCAACAGCACTTTCCAAATTAGAAAGTTATCTATTGGAAAAGGGGTATGCGGTATTAATTGTTCCGGAAAGCGCAACCGAATTAATACAAGGTGGTGTTCGTCCTTTTGGAGATCAAGCTTTGTATGGACTTGACTTTCAAGGAATCATTTTGGATTATCAACTAGCAAAAGAAAAAACTTATAATCAAGCTGCAAACCTACTAGAAGCATCTGGTAGAGATGTTGTCATTCTATATGACCGTGGGGTTTTGGATAATAAGGCTTACTTAGATTATCCAGATTGGAAGAGATTACTTGCTTCTAGAAATTTAAAAGAAGAAGAACTCAAGAATCGATATGATGCCGTCATTCATATGGTAACCGCAGCACGTGCAGAAAATGGCATCTATACATTAGAGAATAATACTGCCAGAACAGAAAGCAAGGAAGAAGCAATTCTATTGGATCAAAAAACATTACAAGCTTGGAGTGGACATTCCAATTTAAAGATTGTAGAGAATGAGGCGGATTTCTCTGAAAAAGTAAACACTGTTTTAGACTTTTGTCTAGAAACTTTAGATCTTCAAGTTGCCTTTCGAAATCAAAGAAAGTATATTGTTGATGCAAACACTGTCGAATTCATTCAGTTTAAGCAACTCTGTTCCAAGTCTAAGATTCATCAGTTTTATCTAGATTACCCAGACAGTCCTTATGAATTTAGAATTAGGAATGTAGAAATGGATCAAGATCATTATTATACAATGACCGTTCAAGAAAAGTTAGAAAATGGTACTTCTAGACTAATTCAAAAAAGGAATTTATCTCTAGAAGAGTATCTAAACTATTTAGAAAACACTCCAATTCGCAGTTCGATTAAAAAGACAAGATATACCATTCTTTATCAAAATGAATATGTAAGACTCGATATTTTTGAGAATGGATTTGTCTTGATGGAAGTAGAGCCCATGACAAAAACAGGAGATATTATCATTCCAAGTGAAATCCATGTGTTAGATGATGTTACGAACCAATCTACTTATCAAAATCGTGTTCTTTCAAAAACAATGGGATTACAAAGTGCATAAAGAAGACATAAAAAAGGAAGAAATCAAAAACGTTTCTTCCTTTTTATTTTTACATTAATTCCATTAATTTTTTGGCAGTTCGAACCATCTGACTGGTATAAGAGTTCTCATTATCATACCAAGAAACTACTTGAACAAGTGTTTTTCCATCTCCGATAGAAATCGCTTTTGTCTGCGTTGCATCAAAGATAGAACCATGCGTATCTCCAATAATATCACTTGATACAATTGGATCGGTTGTATATCCATAAGATTCTGAAGTAAATTCCTTCATCTTTTCATTAATTTCTTCTTTCGTGATTTCCCCTTCTACTACTGCATCTAAAATTGTTAAGGATCCATCTGGTACAGGGACTCTTTGGGCACCACCAATTAATTTCCCAGAAAGTTCTGGAATGACTAATCCAATTGCTTTCGCAGCTCCTGTTGAGTTTGGAACAATATTAATCGCTCCTGCTCTTGCTCTTCTTAAATCCCCTTTGCGATGAGGTCCATCTAATATCATTTGATCCCCTGTATAGGCATGAACTGTTGTCATAATTCCAGAAGTGATTGGTGCAAATTTATTAAGTGCATCTGCCATTGGCGCTAAGCAGTTTGTCGTACAAGAAGCTGCCGAAATAATGGAGTCTTCTTTTGTTAAAATATTTTCATTTACCCCATATACAACGGTAGGTAAATCATCCCCTGCAGGGGCAGAAATGATAACCTTTTTAGCACCTGCTTTGATATGCGCTTCTGATTTTTCACGAGAAGCAAAGAATCCAGTACATTCAAGTACTACATCAACTCCAAGTTCCCTCCAAGGGAGTTCTTCTGGATTAGAAATTGCATAAACTGGAATTTCTACCCCATTTACTTCGATTCCCTTTTCCTTGGCAAATACAGTGTCTGCTAATTCATATTTCTTTTGAGCAGAATCATACTTTAATAAATGTGCTAACATTTCAGGACTTGTTAAGTCGTTAATCGCAACAATTTCACAGTCCCTCATTCCAAACATTTGACGAAATGCTAAACGACCAATTCGACCAAATCCATTAATTGCAACTTTCATTCATATCATCCTCTTTTCTACTTTCAATATATAGTTTTTACTAGTACTTGTCAATTTATTAAAGGATTTTTATTTTCAGTTGTCACTTTTTTATCATTTTATTTTTTTCATAATTCTTCCGTTTTCCATTTGTAGTTGCTTCTTCTTATTATTTCTAATCGGTGGGTAAGGAGAAGGCTTTTCTTTTTTAGAAATTCCCAATGCCTTTATCATCATTTCACTTGGTATGTTTTCATGCCTAAAATAGGATAAAAATCTTGAATCAGTCTCATCCTTCTTTACTTCTGCAAAGTAAATACCACTTAATGAAAAACTTTCTATTTTGTCTTCTAAATCTAAAAAATAAAGGGACTGACATTCTTCAAAATCAAAGAATCTTAAAATCAATCCTGGACAATGAATCTCATTTTCCACTTTTACATAAGAGATTCCTTCTCTACATAAAAAAGATTCAATTTCACCCATTACAAATTCTTTTTCTTCTACCAATAATCTTTTTATTTTCACTTTACAAGCACCTCTTTTTCTATTATTCCATCTATCAAAAAATATCCACAGTATTGTGAATATCTAAATTTCTACACTTCCCTTTTCAACAGTTATATATTAACAAATTGCTCGATTGATTTTCTTAATCTTCTCTTTCTTTGTACCCTCAAAAGTACTAAGGTATAAAAATTCTGAATTTCTCGTGCTTCTTGTTCGAATTTTCAATATTTCCATACTTGGGGAATCTTTTAAATACATCTGCACGTCTAATGATAGAGTTCCTTCTCGATAAGATTTGAAACTATAAAATCGTAGGATCAATCCTGAACAATGAATCTCATTTTCAATCTTTACATAGGAAATATTCGTAGTACATAAAAAATGTTCGATTGCATCCATTGCAAATTCCTTATTACTTACAAATAAATTCTTTATTTCCACTTGAATCGCTTCCTTCGGTCTTTATTGTATAGTATGTTATTTTTAAATGCAAGGCCAAACAAAAAAATATCCACAGAATTTGTGAATATTTTCTCTTGTTTCATTGTTTTTCCACAAAATGTGTGAATATTTATATTTTGAAACATCCTCCACCAATAAATTCTCTTAAGATAGAGTCTTCTGGAATACTTTCCGAAGAAATTGGCAAAAACACTTTTAAAAAGTTAATTAATCGGAGTGCTTCATTATAATAAGGGGACTCTGGTGAAACGGAATATAGTAAAGGTTCAACAAATGTCTTTAATACCCCAAGCTCATAAATCATAGCGGTATTATAAGTGTAATCTGCATCATCTTGGTATGGGAAAATATATTTTTCTTCCCCCATTCTTACCTTTTTCCACTTTTCTAGGGTATCTTCTACAGAATTTCCACGTGTTCTATTATCTCTAACAATCCTACGAAGTAAGCGATTATCAGTAGTAGATACTCGGGTATGATTATCAATATTTAATTCTGTAAGTGCAGATAAATAAACTGTTATTTTATCTTCTTTTGGTACATGTTCTAACACTTTTGGATTTAAAGCATGAATTCCTTCAATTAGGAGAATATCATCTTCTTCTAATCTCATAGTTTCTTTAAATTCCTTTTTTCCTAAAATGAAATTATAGGTAGGGATTTCTACTTTCTCAAAAGATATTAGTTTCTGTACTGTTTTTTCAAATAAATTTAAATCTACGGCTTCTAATCGTTCGAAATCTGGTTGTCCGTCTTCATCTAGCGGCGTATCACTGCGATCTACAAAGTAATCATCCATCGAAAGCATCTTTGGATTACATCCTAAACTCTTTAAGCACAATACCAACTTATTTGTTGTTGTTGTTTTTCCGGTCGAAGAAGGTCCTGCGAGTAACACAATTTTAGCCTTGCTTTTCTTAGAAACAATTGCTTTCGCCAATTCTAACAGTTTGGCATTTTTCACAAGTTCATCAATTCGAATAATTTCTTCGATTCTGCTTTCTGATACTCTTTTATTTAAGTCTACTACGTTTTCTAGATGCAATAATTTTGCCCATTCTCTAGATTCTTTAAATAAGTTAAATACTTTTTCTCGATGTTCATAAGGTTTAATTCCATCCTCCATATAAATAGTTGGAAACCTTAATACAAATCCATTTCTATGTAAATAAGTCAGCTCAAAATGAGATAAACATTTTGTATTAATTGGCATTAAACTATATAAATAATTATAGAAAGGTCCTAATTTATAAAGCGTTACATGAGTCGATGCAATATAAGTCATAATGTCCCTTTTTACGAAATCTCCTGTATTTTCAAAATAATCCATCGCATCAAACCGAGTCACTGTTACTTTATTAATTGGTAAATCATCATGAACAATTTTTTTCATTTCTAAGTCTAATTTTTCTATTGACTCTTCATTGATTCTACGACTTGTTTCAATATAAAGTCCCTTATCAATCGAATGATTTACTTTAATTTCTATTTGTCTTCCAAATAATTTCTTGGTCGCATAGATTACAAGGTATATTAGCCCATTTAAATAGACTTGATTGGCCCCCTTCTCTGTTAAATCCAAGAACTCTACGGTACAGTCTTTATGAATGGTTGTTGTTAACTCTTCATAAATACCATCTACTTTTGCGAGAATAATTTCATATTTAAAATCATCTTGATATAATTTTGACAATTCTTCTAGGGAAGTGCCATTTGTTACTTCTATCGTATTTCCTTTTACTGTTACTTTTACACTATCCATATTTATCCACCTTATTCTTTTTATCTTTTAATCATCCCTATTGTAACATATTTTTTTATTTTTTATTACTATTTTATCGGAATTTGTCTTCTTATTTTTTGTATGAGTTAGAAGAAAGGTATGTAAAATAGAATTAGGTGATTATATGAACTTAGTTCCAGTCGTAGTAGATAAAGAAGCTAGTGGAGAAAGAAGTTATGATATTTTTTCTAGGCTATTAAAGAACAGAATTATTCTTTTATCGGGAGAGATTACGGATGATACAGCTAATACAATTATCGCACAAATTTTATATTTGGACTCTCTCAATCACGATGACATCAGCCTATATATTAATTCTCCAGGAGGCTCTGTAACCGCAGGAATGGCCATTTATGATACGATGAATTTTGTTGAAAGCGATGTCTCAACGATCTGTCTAGGAATGGCCGCTAGTATGGCCGCATTCTTATTATCTTCAGGAGAAAAAGGAAAGCGATACATCTTACCCAATGGAGAGGTTATGATTCATCAACCATTAGGAGGAGCCCAAGGACAAGCAACTGAAATTAAGATTGCAGCAGAACATATTCTGAAGTTAAGAGAAAAACTCAATCAAATGCTCGCAGAAAATACCAATCAAAAGATTGAAACAATTGAAAAGGACACAGAACGAGATAATTTTATGGATAGTAAGGAAGCTTTAGAATACGGACTTGTTGATAAAATCATAGAAAAAAGATTAAGTAAATAGGTTTGCCTGTTTTATTTAATCTTTTTCTTTGTATCCAATGTCTTTTTCTAGTTATTTTTCACTTGTCTTTGGTTTTAATAGTTCCTCTACTTGTTCTTTGGTATGAACAATGCCTGGAAAGCTTTCATATTGAATGTATATTTTTTCTCGATTTCCTAATACAGATTGATTAGAAGAAATTAGTTTTAAGCATAGCTGTTTCTGTTGTTCTGTAATGGCAGATAAATCCATTGGAAATGCTAATGTACACACATCTAACGGTTCATTTCCAAATTTATTTGATATATATTCTTGATACCTAAGTCCTGAGTAGACACAACAGCCCATTTCACATAACATCTTAGTTGCTTGGTATATGTCATATATTTTAGAAGATCCATTCTCTAAATAACTATTAATATACTCCGAAAATACGTTACAATGTTCTTCCCTTTCTCCGATTAGAATAATTTCTCCTCGTGGTGTAAAGATATATCCTCCTGTGATTACGGATAGTTCTTCCATACTACAACTTGCAAATTCCTTACATGGATTTTCATTGATACTGATTGGTCTAATTGTCATATTTTTCCTTTGATTCATATTTTTACTCCTATTCTTTTTCTATTCTATCCATTTCTTGTCTCTTCATACGACTCACTAATTCTTTTATTTTACGAAACCGATGATTTAATCCTGATTTTGTGATTGGTTTTCCCGTTTCATAAGTGATAATTTCACTTAGTTCCAAAAGAGAAGCTTCTGGATATTTTTCACGATAAGAAATCACTTCTTTTGTTTTATCATCTAATAATTCAATTCCTAGATTTTCTTTTAAGTATTCGATATCTTCTATCTGTCTCGTAGCCGTTTCTACAATTTTATCAATATTGGCCTGCTCACAGTTATTTAGACGATTGGTCATATTTTTATGATCCCTATAAATTCTAATATCTTCATAGTATAAAACAGCATTAGATGCCTGAATTAATCTTAGGAAATCCCCTATTTTTTCAGCTTCTTTGATATAAACCATATATCCTTTTTCTCTCGTTAATACTTTACTATTGAGAGAAAATTCATTTAACATCTGTTGAAGAAAATCAGCTTCTTCTTTTTCATCAACGATCAATTCTAAATGATATCTGGACGTTTTCGGGTCATTGATGCTGCCTTTCGCAAGAAATGCTCCTCGAAGATAGGCACGTTTTTCTTCTTCTGAATCTACTAAGTAGGCTTTTGGTTCTTTTAAATATTCTCCATCTTCCGATAGAATCGATAAATCTTTTAAAAGAAAATCAACTTTTTCATTGATCATTACTAAGTATAAATTACTTTTACTGAAATTATTTCCTTTTCTTGTTTCAAATTCACAACTAACATCATAGATATCTTTGAATAATTTATAAATTCTTTTTACCACTGTTGCATTTTCAGAAATTAGATCAATTGTATCATCTGTATAATTTCCGTTATTCCTTAAAAATCCAGATAACTCCGCGATACTTTCGGACTTAGAACTTTCAATTCTAGAAATTTCTTCTTTAATTGTTGTAGTAAATGACACTTTTATCACCTCATTAAGTAAGAGAATATCATAGAACTAAGCTTTAGTCCATTATGTTTTATCGTTCCATCTTCCACTGTGATTAAGTCAGCTGAAAGTAGTTCTATATTCATTTTCTCTAAATTTTTTTGATCAATTCTAACAGGCTCTTTGAATTCCTTTTCATACTTTTCAATCATTTTCTTAGAGATTTTCTGATGATTTGCGATTACAACATCAATTTTTCTTTTCCCAAGATATTCATTTAGTATAGAAACGTAATGACTCACGTAGCTTTCTTCCGTTTCTCCTGGCTGATTCATAATATTACATAAATACATAAGAGGCGCTTTTGCTTTGTCTAGGCATTTGATCATTTCTGGACAGATTAAATGAGGGAGAATGCTTGTATATAGACTTCCCATACTAAAGATGATTAAGTCAGCTTCTTTAATCGCTTCTTTTACTTCTTTTAAAACATGGGGTTTTTCTTTATACTGGATTTTTTTAAATTTTTGATAGGACTTCATAATTTGAGATTGTCCTGTAATAATTTCTCCATCGATTGTCTCCGCTTCTAATGTTAGATAATCTTCTGATAAGGGAAGAACTTTATGTTTGATCCGCAGTAATTTACTTAAATTTTCTATACTCGTTTTTAGAGAACCTGTTTGATTTAACATAGCAGTTAGAAGCAGATTTCCAATCGGATGACCATCTAAATCACTATAAGTATCAAATCGGTACTCCATTGTGTTTTTTATTTCTGGTGATAAAGGAGAGAGATTGGTTAGTACTTGTCTAATATCTCCTACTGCTGGGGTTGAGAATTCTTCCCGTAGTTTCCCAGTTGATTTCCCATTGTCTGCGACAGTAATTACTGCTGTAATTTCTACAGGAAAGTCTTTCAAACCTCGAAGTAAATGTGACATTCCTGTCCCGCCACCTAGGACTACAATTTTTTTCTTCACCTAAATCACCCTCTTCTTTTATATATATTTGAATTTTTTTATTAGTATACCATACATCACTTTGTTTATTAAAAAAGAATTGCTTTCTTTATTTTAGCAATTCCCTTATTTCATAAATCCTGCTTCCTCTTCTATTACTTCTTGCCTTTCCGCTAATTTTTGATTCATGAGATTGATAAACTCTGGAGAAGAGAAGAACTCTTCTTTTATGATAACACCATATTGTTCTACTTCTGGTAAGATATCTTTCAAATTTAGTACAGTTCCTCCAGGTTCTACCATTTGTTTTCCTAGATAGTCGTAGATTGTTTGCTGACCGTCTACTTCTTCTATTTTCCCTAGGCGATAACTGATTCCAGATTCATTTTCTATTTTGTAGATTACATATGAATCATTAATTTGATCTGATACTCTTTGTCCATTGGTATCAATCATCGATATCATTGTATTAGGCATTTCTTCTGTATAGATAAACGGACTTTTATACTGAATTAAAATATTTTCCTTGTACTCTCCTAAGATAGTCATTGCCATATCAATGTTTTCTGTATTTTCTGAAATGATACGGCAGATCTCTAAATCTCCTTTTCCCTCATCAAGGGCACTTACAATTAGAGGTTCTAGTTGCATTTTTAGATTTTCTTTTTCTGCTTGCATTCTAGCTAGTTCTTCCTTCTGTTGTTGAAACACTTGATCTTGCTGCTCAAATTTCTCATCGACAACTTTCACAAAGTCAGGATTATTTAAAAGACTCAGCTGAATCGTCATATCTATTTGTGGTAAGACTTGAATCAATTCTAGTTGATTTTCCAGATTGAATTCTACTATTTCATCAGTTTGGCAATCATGATATTCTTGATCCTTTCCCAAATAAACTAGACGATACTTTGCTTCAGGAGAAGAAGACCGGTAAATAGCAAGCATCCTTGGAGACACTTCTAGTAACTCTTGTTCCCCATCCCTATAAATCTTTACTGTTGCAGAACCCCTTAGTAAAAGTTCTTCTTCACTAAGTCCTGTACTCTTTTCTTCTTCTGTGAGGAGATGAATCATTCCATCCTCTCTTGTACTTAACATTTCCTGAAGGATATCAAATTGATTTTCTAATTCAAGAGGAAATTCACTTAAATTGGTTAGAATTTTAAAATTACTAGAGCCTTTGTTGATTTCTTGTTCTATCCTATTTTTAAAAATACTTTCTGTTAATTCTTTTAATTCTTCCATTTCTAAGATTTCTATTTCCATATCTAAGGATTTGAAATAAGCATCTAACACAGAAATTGCATCTTCTAACCCGTATTCTTTTACCTTTTGGTCAAAATATAATACATCTTTATTTATAAAATCGTAAAAATCATAATTGTCCATTCCTTTTAAAATTTGGTAACAATAAGGGGTTGTTATTTGATAGGATCCAAATTTAGGATTCTCATTTTCAAAATAGGTTTCGACATCATCCGCCAGTAAGTAATCTGTAAGAATCGTGGTAAATCCTTCACTAAAACTTTCTCCATAGTTTGAACGACGGAAAAATTTATATAACGTAAGTTCTTTTGAAGTATCCTTATCTTCTATGATAATTTTTCCATAATTTAGAGTATGTGTTAATTCATGCCAAACTTTTTCTTTTAACTTTTTCTCATCTGGCTTTCCAGTTTCCTGATTGATATATTCTTCTTTTAAATGAATTTTCCCATCTTCTATATCAAAGTACCCGTCATCTAAGCCATCGTTATCTAAATCTTCTTCATACTCTAGAATTTTCCAATTATTATTTAATACTCTTAAATCTACTTGTGGCATCCGTTCTTCTAATCGATCTAGATACTCTTCCATATATAATCGATATTTATCTGAAATTTTTTCGTTTTGCGCAAGAGTATTACGTACATCCTCAAAGGTAACATCTTCCATTCCAAAGGCAGTTAGTGCATCGTTATTGTAAATCATGATTTCAGATCCATCTTGATAATAGAAAGTTGGATCTATTTTGACTTCTGCTACTCCTTGAGCGATCGTTTCTAATGCTTCAGATAAACGATTAAAATCTTTCTGTGCTTCGGTACTACTCGTTATAAGTTCTGCCACAAGAGGTTGTGGTTGTAGTTGATACTCTACCTCTTCTTTTGTCGCACAGGATGTAATAACAATTGAAATCCCTGCTAAATAGGAAGCGAAAATTACTTTTGATTTAAAACTATATTTTTTTGAATGCACTTTTCCATCAAATGATTTGTTATAAATATTATTTAGACCAATATAATCCTTTAATATTGGGTAGTAATATTCTTCCTTTCCATTTTCTAGTCGAACTTCTAGAAAGGTTTTTTGATGATTTTCACCACTAAATATATCAAAAACTTTGTTATGATAACGAATTCTTATTAATTTTTTATAGTATTCTTCTTTCCTATTCATTGGCTTTTTCCTCTCTAACTGATTGTATTTACTCTCCTATGGTATTTATCTTTCTTTATCATAACACTTTTTCACTTTCTGCGGATAAATTTTTCCACATTTTTATAAAATTTCTATCTTTTTGCACTTCTCTTGTTATAATATTTATGAGGTATATTATGAAAAAAATTGATTATGACGATATTCAACAATTTATTACGGAGGAGTATTTAATTTCTTCTGGGAAAGAAGTTTGTGTATATCCCTATGGAGAACAGGTTATTAAGATTTTTCATCCACATAGAGAAACGACGATTCCACGTATTTCTGATGATGGACTGATTCTATTATCAGAACTTGATTTAAAATGTTTTAACAAACCAATCGCAATGATTATGGATGATGATCGCATTGTTGGCTATACAGAACCATTTTTAGAAGAACAAGAATTTGATCCCAGTCATATTGATTTTAACTCTATCATGGATGATTTAGTTGTTCTTAGTTCTAGTGGATTTCAAATTGAAGATCTATTTTATAATTATATTGATAGTGGGGGAAATCTTTACTTTACAGATTTAACTTGCTATAAACATGTTCCTATTAAAGTAGATTTTTTAAAGCAGAAATTCTTACAACAAAATATGGCAGTGATGAATAATTTCTTGATTGGTATTTTGCTTTTTGATGCATTTCATAAAGGAGAAAAGGCTGAATACACAAAAGTTTATCTGGCGAATGAATACCGTCTAAAACATTGTCCTAATTCCTACTTTGGAGATTTATATCAAAAAAGTGGGGAAACACCAAAAAAGTTCTAACTTTACTTAGAACTTTTTTTTAAAATCTGTTCTGCCATCATAGCACCATCTGCACAGGCAGTGACAATTTGATATAAGTCTTTTTTAATACAATCCCCACCAGCATAAATATTGGGATATTTCGTTTGATAGTCTTTATTTACTTCAATATAACCATCAGAATCTAAAATTCCTAAGTTTTCACATATTTTGGTAGATGGCTCTTGACCAATAAATTCAAAACATCCACTTACCTTTAATTCAGAACCATCTTCTAAAAGTAATCGATCAAGGTACCCATCTTTTTCTATAAATTTAGAAACTTGATTGGGAATTTTTAAGTCTATGTTAGAAATCGCTCTTAGTTCGTCTGTTAGACTCTTTTCTGCACGAAATTCTTCTCTTCTATGAATTAATGTAACTTTAGAACACATTTTAGATAGATAAATTGTCTCTTCTATCGCAGAACGTCCACCTCCAATGACAGCTACTTCTTTATTTTTATAAAGAGGTCCATCACAAACAGCGCACCAACTGATTCCTTTTCCAGATAATTTTTGTTCATTTTCGATTTCCAATCTTTTCGGATTTCTTCCTAGTGCCAAGATTAGATTTTCGCACTCAAATTGATTGTTCTTTGTACTAACAAAAATAGAATCATTCTCTAAATTCAAATTCACTACTTCTTGAAAGAGAAAGGGTACTTCTAAAGCTGTCATCTGTTCATACATCGTAAGAGCGAGTTCTGGTCCATCAATTTTTAGAATACCTGGATAGTTTTCAATAGAAGATGTTCTAGTAATTTGACCTCCTGGTGCTTCCTTCTCGATAATCGCTACCTTATGTCCCGCTCTTTTTAAATAAAGTGCAGCTGTCATTCCAGCTACACCTCCTCCAATAATAATTGTTTGATATTTATTTTCCATCGATTCCTCCTAGAAAAAGATTTCTTCTTTCTCTGCTTCTTTATATAGATTGTCAAATCGTGATCCTTTTTTACAGAAGAGAATTAATAAAACACCGAAAACAATGCCTACGATTGATACAATCTGTGCCATTCGGAAAGGTCCAAGCATCAAACTATCGGTTCTAGTTCCTTCTATAATCAGTCTTCCTACAGAATACCATGCTAAGTAAACACCTGTTAATTGACCTGTCTTTAGGTATTTATAATTTCGTACCATCAGCAAGGCAATGAACCCTGCTGCGCACCATATGGATTCATAAAGAAAAGCGGGATGACGATAGGCACCTTGAATAAACATTCCATCGATTACTTGTTGTGGAATTCCAAGACTTTGTAGTCTCCCTAAAGAGGTAACCGCACCATACGCCTCCTGATTAAAGAAATTTCCCCAACGTCCAATGGCCTGTCCAAGAATTAATCCTACTACAATAATATCCAAAACTTTTAATATTTTGGCTTTATACTTTTTACAGTAAATTACAACAAATAGTAATCCTGCCAAAATTCCTCCATGAATGGCAAGTCCTCCGTTCCACACTTCAAATATTTCTAATGGATATTTTTGATAATACTCATAATTAAATCCGACATAATAAAGTCTTGCGCCAATTAGTCCAAAAATAATGGTATAAAAAATCAAATTAATAATAAAATCTTCATTAATATTTTGTTTTTTGCATTCTCTTAGAACCATCCATCCTCCAAAGAATACTCCTAAAAATATAAATACGGAATACCAATATATTTGTAAAAAACCTAAATCTAATGCTACTCTACTCATTTCCCTTTATTCTCCTCATAATTGGTTTTGTAATAACTATTTCTACTAGTTGATTCATAACGGATATTAAAATAGCTAGTAGGAATGCAATAAAGATGTTTGTAATTTGAAAGTGCTCTCGTAAAATCCAATCCGTTAGTTTTAAGATAAATAGATTGATACAAGGATAAAAGATTCCAATGGTAATTCCTGTAATCGGGATTGTCAAAAAGAAAAGAATTGGTTTGATTGTCTTATTTAATATAAAGATAATCAATGTTGCCAAAAGTCCATAAAAGTAGAGATGGTCATCATCGATTTGGAATGTATCAAAAAAGGTAGCGACCAATACTAAAATTAGTGCATACCCCAAAATTTGTAATAACCATTCAATAAAATCGAACATCCTCTTTTTTGTCATTTTCTCACCCAATTATTTTAATATTCTTTTTAAAAATTCCCCGGTTGCTGAATCTTTTACTTTCGCAATTTCTTCTGGCGTTCCAGTTGCTACTACAGTACCACCATTATCTCCACCTTCTGGTCCCAAATCGATAATGTAGTCGGCACATTTAATTACATCTAAATTGTGTTCAATAATTACTACGGTATCTTTATTATCTACTATTTTGTTAAATATTGCAAGTAGTCTTTTGATATCTGCAGAATGTAGACCAGTCGTTGGCTCATCTAAAATATAAAGAGCTTTTCCTGTAGGTTTCTTTTGAAGTTCTTTGGCAAGTTTTACACGACCTGCTTCTCCTCCTGATAATGTCGTAGCACTTTGTCCTAATTTAATATATCCAATTCCAACATCTTCTAGAACTTGTAATTTATTTTTTATTTTTGGAACATTTTCAAAGAATTCTAGTGCTTCTGACACTCTCATATCAAGAACTTCTGCGATGTTTTTATTTTTGTATTTGATTTTTAAGGTTTCACTGTTGTATCTAGTTCCATGACATACTTCACAAGGAATATAAACATCTGGTAAGAAATGCATTTCTATTTTCTTAACACCATCTCCTCGACAAGCTTCGCAACGTCCACCTTTTACGTTGAAAGAGAATCTGTTTTTCTCATAACCATACATTTTTGCTTCCTTGGTATTTGTGAATAGGTCACGAATTTCATCGAATACTCCTGTATAAGTGGCAGGATTACTTCTAGGTGTTCTACCAATTGGATTTTGAGAAATTTCAATTACTTTATCTATCTGATCTAATCCTAAGATTTTTTTATGTTTTCCTGGTTTATCTTTGCTTTTATAAACTTTAGAATAAGCAGCTCGACAAAGGATTTGGTTAACTAAGGTACTTTTTCCACTTCCTGATACCCCTGTTACACAAGTTAGGGTTCCTAGTGGAATTTTGACATCAATATTTTTAAGATTATTTTCAGCTGCTCCTTTAATTTCAATATATTTCTTATTTCCTTTTCTTCTCGTCTTTGGAACTTCTATCTTCTCTTTTCCTGATAGATATCTTCCTGTGATACTATTCTCATTTTTCATCACTTCTTCTGGAGTACCAGCTGCCACAATATAGCCACCTTCTGTCCCTGCTTTTGGTCCTACATCTACCAAGAAATCACTCGCAAGCATGGTGTCAGTATCATGTTCTACAACAATTAAAGTATTTCCTAAATCTCTCATTTCCAGTAATGACTTAATGAGCTTTTCATTATCTCTTTGGTGAAGTCCAATACTAGGCTCATCTAATACATAAAGTACCCCTGTTAGTTTGGAACCAATTTGAGTAGCGAGACGAATTCGTTGTGCTTCTCCTCCTGATAGGGTTCCTGCTGATCTACTTAAGGTTAGGTATTCTAATCCTACGTTTTTTAAGAATAATAATCTTGACTCAATTTCTTTAATTAACAGATTGGAAATTTCCTGTTGTGATTTGGTTAATTTTAATCCATCAAAAAATTCAATAATTTGTTTGATACTGAGTTTGGTTACTTCATAAATATTTTTCTTGCCTACTAAAACCGATAGTACACTATCCTGTAATCTGCTTCCATGACAAGTCTCACATTCTGTTTCAATCATGTAATTTTCTAACCATTCACGGATCCATTCACTATTGGTTTCCATATAACGGCGTTCTAAATTATTGATAATTCCTTCGTAATAATCCTTTTGATTATATTGGTTTCCGCTCTTTGAACGGTAATTAAAGTGAATTAGTTCGTCACTTCCATATAGTATATAATCTTGTTCTTTTTTCGTAAGTTTAGAAAATGCTTTATCCATGTTGATTTTATAATGTTTACACAAACATTCTAGTCGTTTAAAGTCCAGTGCTTCTGGATCATCTGTTAATGTTTTAATCGCTCCGTTATTTAGACTCTTACTTGGATCTGGTACTACAAGTTCTGGGTCCATCTTAAGTTTGATTCCAAGTCCCTTACAGTCCTGACAGGCTCCAAATGGCGCATTAAAACTGAACATTCTAGGCTCTAATTCTGGCAGAGAAAAATCACAATAAGGACAAGCAAAGTTCTCTGAGAATACAACTTCTTTATCTCCTACAAAATCAACTACTACTTTTCCATGAGAAAGTTTGGTAGCAGTTTCAATCGATTCCATTAAACGCCCGCGACTATCTTCTTTTAAAACAATTCGATCGATAATGACATCAATATTATCTTTTTTATTCTTCTCTAAGGTAATTTCCTCTCCTAAATCATAATTTTCTCCGTTAATTCTAACGCGTACAAACCCTTCTTTTCTTAAATCATCTAATAAATCTTTATGAGTTCCCTTTTCTCCATGAACAACTGGTGCCATAATAATAATCTTGGTTCCAATATCCTTTTCTAGAATTTTATTTGCCATTTCTTCAACACTTTGAGAGCTAATAGGTACATGATGGTTTGGACAATAAGGAGTTCCAATACGTGCGAATAACAATCTTAAGTAATCATAAATCTCTGTTACAGTCCCAACGGTAGAACGTGGATTTTTACTCGTTGTTTTTTGATCAATACTAATCGATGGAGATAATCCTTCGATAGAGTCTACATCCGGTTTTTCTGTTCCACCCAAAAACTGTCTGGCATAAGCAGATAAACTCTCTACATAGCGACGTTGTCCTTCTGCATAAATTGTATCAAAAGCAAGAGAACTTTTTCCACTTCCTGATACTCCTGTCATTACAATTAATTTATTTTTTGGTAGCTCCAAATCAACATTTTTTAAATTATTTTCTCTAGCCCCTTTTACGATAATTTTATCCATAGTTATCACCCGTTTTCCTATTATAACACAAATTCTACGATTTGCCTTTTCTTTTCTATATGAATATATCATACAAACATAAGTTCGTCAATTGCTAAATAAAAAAATCTATAAAGTCCTTTTTATCATCTTTATAGAATTTATCTTTTCTTTATTTTTGTTATCATCTACATATTTTCAAAATCAATATCTAATTCACCTTTTGCCGCTTCTAAGAATAATGGTAATAACTTGGTAGTAAGAACTTTATCAGCTAATTCTACAAGCTCTTCTCCATCTTCGTAACAGAATTTTAAATTTCCATTGTTTTTGATATCTACTAAATAATAATAAAACTTCCCTTGATAATTCACTTTACTAACTACTACATATTCGTTATCATCATCTAATTCTAATGTATCTTTTATTTCTGCTATCATCGGCGTTTACCTACACTTTCTTGGTTATTTTTTTCTAATTGTTCAGTAATTGTTTCAATATTTACTTCTAATACTGTTTTACTTCGTATATTACTAACTAAATCAATTAACAGTTTAGGTAAAATAGCGAGATGAATTGGATTTATACAAACGGCAATGGCATTTAAACCCAGCACTATAATATTCCATATAATAGTTTTCTGACTTTTTTCTAATTCTTTTTGGTATTTTTTCTTTGCTCTAACTTTATATCTTCTCTCTAAAGCATCCATAGTAGCATATCTCTTATTTTTAAGTATACAAATTTCCAAAAAAAAGCAAGAAATATAGAGATTCTTATACGAAAATAGACAAACCTAGAAAAAAAGTCATGAAAAAAGCTCCTTTTGGAGCTTATTACTTTTATTCTTGTGTCAATATTTTCTGATAATTATTAGAGTCTTTGTTTTTATTCTCAGAAGCTGCTTTGGCTTTTACTTCTTCTTCTATTACTTCTTTAATAATTGGTTGTCTTTCCTGAACGGTACTACAAACAGTAGTCATTCCTTGTTCTCCAAGTTTCTCGTCACTTTTTCCCATTTTTCCTAATAGAATCATTTTGATTCCATTTTTATAGGTAGAAATTTGCTCTTCTACGGATTGATTACTCGTATCAAGAGTAGAATCTCCAACCATAATACTACTTTGGTGAGATCCGCCACTTTCGGATAGTTCTAATTCATCGATAAAACCACCACTCTGTGTTCCTAAAACGGTCTTTTCTTGGAGTTTTTTAATTCTACTTAATTGTTTTTCAACCTGTTTATCTGCTTCTTCCTTTTTTTCTGGATTATGGCTATGTTCTGCAATCACAGATTCTAAAACTCCCTTTTTTAAAGAAGATGCTGTTGTAAGATAGGCAAGCAAATTGTATTCATCCATAATTCCATCTTGTTTCATTTTCTCAAAGTCTACTATTCGATCCTTTCTATAAGGTGCTACTAAATTTAAAAAGGCTAAACGATCGATATCGTCCAATAATACTCTTTTTACATATTCCTGTGTTAGTATTTGGCTCGCTTCAAACATGCTTACCCCTCCTCTATTAACTCAATCTTACTTTGTTTTTCTACTTTCTGTCAATAAAACGTGTAAAAACGAAACGTCAATTATGTCAAGAAAAAAAGCTACTTACTAAGCAGCTTTCTTTAATACTTTCTCATGTTTTTGTGTATCTAATACCTTTGCCTCTTCTAAGCCAGTTCTTTCGATTATCTTTTCTACTTTATCACTACTGATTAACCAACCAATTTCTTTGTCTTTCATGTAAGAAGCTAATGGTATTACTTTATTGATATTATGGTACTCATAAGTTTTAATTGGTTCTAGTTTTGCATTTTTTGCTTTTGATTTTTTTTCAAGTATTACAACTTTAGGTACAATTTGATTTTCACTGGTACTCGCATTTGGATTCACTGTATCAACAAAACCAAAGAAAATCTTTTCTGTATCAAAGTAACTTGGTAGTTTTAAATTTAACATACAATTCTTCCTCCTTTTTCCCAATCAATTTCGAGGGTTATTATACAGAAAAAACTGTTTTTTGTCAATAGTTTCAAGAAAAAACAGGACTCCCTTAATGGAACCCTGCCTTGCTGGATTAACGCTTTGGATATTGTTTATATTTCTTTTTTGATTCTTCTTTTTTTGCCACTTTCTTCTCTAATTGTTCACGAAGAATTGGTGATATCTCGTCATAGTGTTTTTCCACAAAGTGCTGTAAATTGAACTTTCTAGAACAATCAACAGCTAGGAATCCAGGCACATTGATTTTAATTGACCCAGCCGTAGTAACTTTTATAATTCCTTTTCGAAGTTGTGGAAATTTTTCTTCTCTTACTTCTTTCAAAAAACGAGTTAATTTTAACACATTTTCTTCCCCTGTACTTCCATTTTCATAATGAAATTGATCCGTTGGATAATAATCATAAATGTTATAAGCATCCGTCAAAGTAGGCGCAATGATGCGATCAATTGTTGCTTCTTCATTGATCCCATCTTGTGCAAACTCTAGTGCTTGTTTTAAGATTTCATCGTAGTTTAAAGATCTTCGTTCCCTACTTCCTATAGAAAAAGAATCTCTTGCTTGAATATTTTTCTCTATTAAAAGTTCTAATAACTTCATAGATTGTTCTTGATAATCCCATAATAACGCGTCATATTTTTCATCCAAATCTCTATCGTCATCAAAACATCTCATAAAAATCCCCCTTAATTGAAATTCGTGCATATTATACTAAAAAAAATGTTTTTTGTCAATAAAAAAGGAAGCCTATCTTGCTTCCTCCTCCCTATTTTTTATCTTTTATTATCTGTTTTTAGGAGATTCTGTAACAGAATCCGTTTCAGTTTTTCTAGCTTCTCCTGGAAGTTCAATTGTATCGGTATTAAAGTTTTCTACGAGATTATTTTTCTGACTTTCCGTCGCCATTTTCCATAAGATATTAAATTTTTCTTGACGATAATCTATATCCTGATGAATCAAGCAATCAATTAAAGCATTAAATTTAATTCCATATACTTCTGATTCCTTCAAACGAAGTCCTTTTTCTGATACTAGTTGTAATCCCTGTATAGATTCTGGGCAATTCATATAAAGAAAATTAGTAACAACATTGCTATCCTCTAACTTAGTAATATCAAAATCAGGTTTATTAGCAATCCATTCTAATACTTCGATATCTTTACTAAACCCAATTACGCCAGCACACATTCTTTCAAATACAGAAGCAATTTTTACAATCTCTCTTTTCTCAGAAATTATATCCATTAACATTCCTTGATCTTTATATCCTAAGTAGGTATTGTGATTAATGTTAGCGCCATATTGATATAGAACTTCTGATACTGCTAATAGTTTTTTTGTTATCTCTGCCATTTTGGTATTCAATTCTAGTTCTAATTCGTCTTTTCCTTGTTCTATAATTTGCCAATGATAAGTACCTAAATCTATTTGTTTATGATTCTCTTTTCGATGTTGATTTAGAACTTCATACAACTTAGAATAATATTCATCTGCTGCTATCCCAAGTGTAGATTCTTCCTGTTCTATGAGTTCAATACTCGCACCACTCTCTAAAAGTTGCTTCACTGTTTCAGCATCTAAACTTTTAATCGCGTATTTTAAACTATCCTGAAGACGATTAAATTTTCTTTTTTTATCTAGTTCTAAGAAATAGGCCTTTAACTGTTCTAAAATTGTTTTATCCATAGTTTCACTCCTTTTTTTAAGTATACTATGGATTTTCTAATTCTCACAGAGGAATCTTTTTATTTAACATCATTAGACAATAAATATCAAAGAAATTTATTTTTCGTACCTATTTTTCGTGACGGTTAAACTTCTCTTTAAAATTACAATGCTTACACAACTCCTCTGTTACTATACGGCTTCTAAATCCTTTCATCATCTGTAATACCCTATCATCTTCTAAAATAGATTCCAGATTTTCTTTGTAGATATTTCCTAAATTGATTATACCTTCTCCATCTAGGCAGCAAGGAATAATCGTACCATCTACTAATATCGCAAGTTGATCTTTTAACGCATGACAATAACCCGTTTCTTCATAATAACAATTATCAAGCTTAGGCCAAAGAAATTCATTCGCTTTATTCACATAAATATTTTCTCTGATTTTGATATTCTCTTCCGTTAAAATTTTATCCACTATTTCTGTTGATAAACCATAATAAGAAATGATTTTATTCACAATATCTGTGGATTTTTCATCTAGCTTATTATCTTTTAAAGTCCAAAAGCGATAAACAATCTGAGTTGTTTTCGGTAGTGTTTCTACACAATCAAAGATATCTTCCAAATAATTTTTCTTTTGATTTTCACTATGTAAAGAAAGATTTATTTGGCGGATACAGGAGTTTTTTAGAAATTCTAATTTTTCTTTTAGAAGAGTTCCATTAGTTGTAATGGTTACTTTTTTATGATACTTTTCGGCAAGGGATAAAATCTCTTTGAGTTTTGGATGAAGGAGAGGTTCTCCTTTTACATGAAGGTAAATATAGTCTGTGTAGGAATCGATTTTTTTTAAAATTTCTTCAAATTCCTCTACTGTCATGATTCTTTTCTTTCTTTTTGTCTTTGTACAAAAGGAACAGGATAAATTACAGGTATTTAGAATTTCAATATAAATTCTTTTGAATCTTTTTTTCATATTTTTACTCGATACTTGCTTTCATTTCAAATAATAGGTCTCTTAGCTCCATCGCTCTTTCAAAATCGAGATCTTTCGCTGCTTTTTTCATTTCTTCTTCGATATTTTCAATCGTTTGAATCATTTCTTTTTTATCCTGCTTTGTAGGCTTCTTGGTCTTCTTATCGCTATCTTCATCGATATTAGAAATTAAATCACGGATTTCTTTTTCAATTGTTTGTGGAACAATTCCATGTTCTAGATTATATTTCTCTTGGATACTACGACGACGAGCCGTTTCGTCAATTGCTTTTTTCATACTATCAGTAATTTTATCCCCATACATAATACAATGACCGCTTGCATTTCTAGCACATCTTCCAATCGTTTGAATCAAACTTCTCTCACTTCTTAAGAATCCTTCTTTATCAGCATCTAATATTGCAATAAGACTCACTTCTGGAATATCGATTCCTTCTCTTAATAGGTTGATTCCGACAATACAGTCGTACTTCCCAAGACGAAGATCTCTAATGATTTTCATTCTCTCTAATGTTTTAACCTCACTATGAAGATACGCTACTTTGATATCAATATCTTTTAAATAATTAGTTAACTCTTCTGCCATTCGAATTGTTAAGGTTGTGATTAATGTCCGCTCATTTTTGGCCATTCTTTCTTTGATTTCATAAATTAAGTCATCAATTTGTCCTTCTGTTTTTCGAACCTCAATGGTTGGATCTAATAATCCCGTTGGACGAATAATCTGTTCTACAAAATGATTTGATGTTTTTTCTAGTTCGTAGTCTCCTGGCGTTGCAGATACATAAATTACTTGATTAATTTTCTGTTCAAACTCATCAAATTTTAAAGGTCTGTTATCTAGGGCACTAGGCAAACGGAATCCATACTCTACTAAATTCATTTTTCTAGCGCGGTCCCCGTTATACATTCCCCTTACCTGTGGAATCGTTACATGTGATTCATCAATGACTAGAAGAAAATCTTTCCCAAAGAAATCAATTAGCGTTGTTGGAGTTTCCCCTTCTCCACGAAGCGACATATGTCTGGAATAGTTTTCAATCCCATGACAGAATCCGGTTTCTTCTAGCATTTCAACGTCATAATTGGTTCTTTGTTCTAATCGTTCCATTGCGAGTAATTTGTTATCATTTTTTAATTCTATTAATCGTTCTTGTAATTCACTTTTTATTCTTTTAATCGCTTCTTTTAACTTTTCATCACTTGTTACAAAGTGACTCGCTGGAAAAAGACTTAAATTCTTTTTACTCTGAAGAATGACTCCAGTTAAAGTATCAATTTCACTAATTCGATCGATTTCATCTCCAAAAAATTCAATACGAAACCCTTTGGTACTTTGATAGGCTGGAATGATTTCTAAAACATCCCCCTTCACTCGAAAGGTTCCACGCTTAAAGTCTAAATCATTCCGATCATATTGCATTTCTACTAGTTTCGCTAAGACTTTATTTCGATCAATTTCTTCTCCTACAGATAAAGTAAGCATTTTATTTTTATACTCTTCTACTTCCCCAATTCCATAGATACAAGAAACACTCGCTACAACAATTACATTTTCATCCGATAATAAAGCACTTGTTGCGGCGTGACGAAGTTCATCGATTTCATCATTGATGGATGAATCTTTCTCAATATAAGTATCTGTTGATGGAACATAAGCTTCTGGCTGGTAATAGTCGTAGTAAGAGACGAAGTACTCTACTCTATTATTTGGAAATAATTCTTTAAATTCACTGTAAAGTTGTCCTGCTAATGTCTTATTATGCGCTAAAATTAATGTTGGTTTATTAACCTCTTTAATGATATTCGCAATCGTAAATGTTTTTCCGGTTCCTGTTGCCCCTAATAATACTTGATGTTTTTTTCCTTCTTTAATCCCATGGACTAATTCTTCAATTGCTTGAGGCTGATCTCCACTAGGTTTATATTTTGATACTAATTGAAACATAATTTAGTCTCTCCTTTTCTATTTAGAATGACTTTTCATAAAATTTTTTATAAATTCTTTCCTAAAATCAGTTTTTTGTTATGTCCATCAGAACCCTCTTTTTCTATTTTTATCTTTCCAGGAATGACGATTGTAATTCGATTTTCTATCTCATCAATTGCCTGAGTAAGTAATCTTTTTGTATCTTCTAAATACTCTTTTAAATCTGGATAAAGCAAGATTAATGGTTCCACAATTCTATCTCTATAAATTCTAAAGGTCACCATTGTAGACCATGGGTCATAGTTTATAATCTTTTTACGTGGTAGTTCGCAAAATATGTGATAGTCAATCCGATAATCATGATCATTTAAAATATCTAAATAATGCAATACAGCCTCTTTTGGATGATTGTCAAATGTTAAGTTACTATCTCGTAAAGCTAGTTCAGTTCCAATATTTAATGCTCTTAGTACTTCCATTCGCTCAAACAATATCTGATAATAAGATAGAATATCAGTAATATCAATTGAAGATCGATGACGTATTTCTATTTTTTCTTCCAATAGCCTATCCAAAGACTCTAGTTGTTCTCTACCTGATTTCTCTTTTGATTCTAAGTTAAGCATCAAATACCCTCCTTATTTTTTATTTTCTTTGATCAAATTTATTTTATTCAAATTGGGAATTATTCTTTTGTTCTAACTTTCCAATAATATAAGAAGCCTTACTACAAACGAACAAAAATTTTCCATCAATACCAATCCTTTTTCAAACTACCTACTTATTTTTATAAAGTTGTTTTTATTCTACTTCTTCCCCTTCTTTCTGTCAATAGATTCTAGAATAACAAAAAAATACCTATGCTTCTAAAGCACAGGTATAAAACTTTTATTTTTTTATTTTACTTTGCAAGTATATCCATCTGATTCAGCAGATTTTTGAACGTCTTCTAAAGTACTATCATCACCAACTAATTCAGATAATCCATAAGTTTCTAAATCGTCTTTTTTTGCTTTGTTTAAATCAACTTCTAATGTAATTTTATATGAGTAATTTTTATCGTCTTTACTTACTTTCATACTAATTCCATCTTCTTTTGTTTCTGTTTTTTGACTATCCATTAATTCAGTAAATTGCTCCCATTCATCTTGTAAACTCTTATCAGTAAGTCTGTTATCTAGATCCATTGTTAGACGATTAATTTTATCATTTTTAAATGTCATAGCAATTGTTTGTTCTTGGACCATACCTCCCTGTTCTTCAGAAACTGTACAAGTTAATGTCTTTTCTGATCCGTTACTCCCGCAACCAGTTACTAAAGTAATTGCAGCTAGTCCTAAGAATACCATACTAAGTCTTCTCTTCATTTTTCTTACTCCTTTCTTATATTATTGTATCTTGATTTGTTAGGAAACTCAAGTACTAAAAATTTTTATTTTTGTTTTCTTAAAAATTACATAGGATTTCTATATAAATTAACTCCTATGTTTTAAAGAGTATTGTGCACGAATTTCATTTTTTTCATTTTCTGAAGGGTAATACTTATTTATAAAGGTACTTTCTTGTCCAATAAAAAATTGATAAAAATCTAATTTAGTAAAATTTTCAAGCGGTATACTGTTTCTTACTTTATACAACTTAATTTTTAAATTATATGATAAGCTTTCTATATCTAATGATTGATCAATCGAAGATAAAACGATATGGTCAATTAATAATTCCTTCTTATCTTCTGGTAAAATAGAAATCATCTGTCCTAATCTAGTATAAGTAAAATCCTCAGTTTTTATAGCTTTACCATCTTGATAAAAATCAGGAAAAATTTCACAGATGATGTTTGATTCTGCTTCATTAAAGCCAAATATTTCTAAATCATCTCGATAATACTCATTTGCTCTATATTCAAATAATAATGAAGCAATTAGAAAATAGTATTTTCTTTGAATCAAATTCAAAGGTGGTATTACATACCTGTGAACACAAACTGTTTTGGTAGACATAAAAATATCCTCCTCCTTTTTCGGACTATAATAACAAGAAAAAGAAAAAAAGACAAGGTTATTCTTGTCTAAATTGTTATTCATTGTCAAATTCATCATCTAGCAAATTAAATAGTATTTGATATACATCCGAATAGATTACTAAATCTGATTGCTTATTATCTATCATCTTTTTAAACTCTTTATATGGTACAAAGAAAATTTCTGAGATTTCTTCTTTTTGATAGGTAAGTTCTTCTATCTTTTTAGTGGTTCTTAGTAAATATAAATCATCAAACTCATTATCTATAAATTCCTTATCCTTGGGACTTCTTTTTAATGTGGTGATGTAATTTAATTCCTCAGGCTCTATCTCTAAATTCAGTTCTTCTTTTAATTCTCTCAAAGCCCCAGTAATAGAATCATCTCCTGTAGTTAAATGTCCAGCACAAGAGATATCTAACATATTCGGATAGATATCTTTATTAGATGCTCTTCTTTGAAGTAAAATATCACCATTTTCGTTAATAATCCAAATATGTACTGCTTTATGCCAATCTCCATCTCGATGAACTTCTGTTCTTTTCTTTATTAAATTTGTTTGGTTCCCATTTTCATCTAATATATCAAAATATTCTTCCTGCATAACTTTCCCTCCCCTCTAATCATTAAATTCCAAAAATTGATATTAACAATTTTATTATAACACAAATTCTTTGATTTTTGGGAAAATATTATCGTATTACTTTTTGATTTTCTTTCTCTAAGGTTCTTTCAAATTCTAAAGGAACTAAAAAAGCAAGTTTTTCTAATAATCCAGAATGACAGTCTTTAAACTCTTTAAAAATATCTTTTCCGCCATGACTCATAAATTCTTCTATTTCTCGATTATATAATTCTACTTCCTCCTCATCATACGAACAGGAAAGTGGGAAAAGATTTCTATATTCTTCTTCCTGTAGGAAGCCAATTAAACTTTTATCAAACCATGGCATTATCGCATTCCAATGATAAGAATCAAGAAATACATTCCCTTTTTTCTCCCAAGAATAAAAATTATTATATGGATCTATTAAGTAAAACTTTTTATTCTGAATAAGTCCTGTTACAAAATGAGTTGCACGCGTATTTCTTATTTTCTCTATATCGTCACTTTCTTTTCCTATACAACAACCAATTTTATAAGAAGGAATTCCTTTTTTTGCTAAAACGTCTCCAATAAAAGAATTAAAATTTTTACATACTCCATAACCCGCAGGAATGTAATATCCTAAATGAGCAAAGGAAAAAGAATCCATACATTTTGGATTATACCTATGAAATTTTTTCGTATAACTTAGATATCCTTCTAGAATTAAGTGACTAGTCAATTTCGCAATAAATAATGGACTTTTGTTTGGGAAAAGAGTATCTATTGACTCTAATATTTCTTCTAATAAACAGTTGTACAGATACTCTGTTTCTTGATAGATAGGAAGATTTTTACGATAATTACAATAACTCATTAAATTTTCAGAATCAAAAAAATATTCTTCTTCTGTCATTTCTTTATTTTCTTTTAAAAAAGAATAATATTCAGAAATGGATAAAATTCGAATCGTATCATCTAATGAAAACAAATCTGATAACGAACACTTATCTAACATATCTATTCTTATCATAAAATCACCTTCTCCTTTCCCAATCATTATGAATAAAAAATCTTGATAGTTATATTACCTATCTTGTAAATATCTTTTTATTTTGTCTTTTTCTGTTACCAATCCATGTTCTACATCAATGATTGGTAAGTCTGTATCCGTAGTTTCTAAGAAATCTAAATACATTTCTAAATCGTGGTCTCCCCAAAAAAATGGTACCTTTAATCCAATAATATCCTGAAAATTAATTTGATCTTTTACTAAATACTCATCGGGTGTATTCACAATTGATCTTTCTTCTACTACTATTTGGGGTTTTCTCCATTTTCCAAAAACCCCATTTCTTTTTACTTCAAATTGAATTTTTTCTGTATTTATTTTTTCAACATCGGGTGAAATAATAAAAGCACATTTCCCAATGATATATCGATAATAGGCAAAACTATTTCTTTCTAACCGCTTACATACAGATATATAATTTGTTCCATTGCAACCTACATTCGATGAATTATCTCTTATAAATGGGATGTTATTCTTTCTTAAATTCTCTTTTGATAGGATTCCAAATCGATAAACCTTATCCATCATTTCTTCATCTAATATCCAGTGATATAACCAATCTGGATTAATCTTAATTTTAGACCATGCTTCTGTTCTATCTTTCATACGACCTCACCTATTTTTCTAAAAAAAGAAATATGATAATTCTACTCTTCATATTTCTTATTATCTTTTACATTGTGATTTTCTTTTGTTTTTGGGATGAGTTTGATAATGTTAAGTAAATCTCTTTTTCCTCGTCACTTAAATATTCCATCGCACCATGAATAAAATCTTTTTCTAAGAATGCTAAACAAGATTGAAAGAACGGAACTTGATCTTCTTCTACTGGTTTTGTTTTCGTCTTTTCCATTTTATCAAATACTGTTCCTAGTTCATAATCATAGTAAATATTTGGTTCTTCTAAGCTTTTCTTAAATAATTGTAGGTTTTCATTACTACAAACAATATACTCTGAGTAGGATGTTCTATCATTAAAGTCCCAGCTTGGAGCTCCATCTTTTGTTTCATAACGATGATATTGATCCAACAGCTCTTTTACTTGAAGTACTCTCTGAATTACTGGATATTCAAATTGATTTACGATTCTATGTTTCACATTATTTGTTAAATGAATTGGTTCCTTACTTAAGATTCCTTCTTTTATTCTACGAAGAATTGCGGGAGAAATTTCTACATGATTTTTATACCTTGGTAGACTTTGATCACTTAAAAAGGATTTTTGAAGTCCTGTTAAAATCTTAGCATCTTCATAAGCTTCCCTTCCCTCCGTATCATAAACGATATAGCCATTTTTTAATTCCTGCGCACGCATCATTTCAAAGCGTGTCATATAACATTTTGTAAAATCATCTTTTTTCATAATGAACGAATTGGAGAAATATACCTTAAGATTATGGATATTGGAGTAGATAGTGGGTTCTCCTCTTCTATCCTGTATTTTCTTCCATTCTTCTGTTATTTGATCTACTACACATATGATTTCTATTTTATTTTGTTGATTTTTTCTGTCTAGGAAACTATTTAAGTAAATACCTGTAACGTTTCCTTTTTGAATTAAATCCCTACAAATACTAGTAATTGTTATTGCTAATTCATTAGACTTGTCATTATTAATCCTATTTTTTTTCATAGTATCCTCCTAATTGTTTTCTTATTCTATCCTATTTTCCTTTAAAATGCAACTGATTTTTCTGAGGCACTCCTTTTTCCTTCAAGTTTTCTTCGTCTACAAATAGACTTCCATATCCTACAGGAAAGGAAGAGATTAGTGTAAACCTCAGTTTTGATGGATGATTTCTATGAAGAAGAAGATGAATGTAATCAAACAGAGATTTAATAGAGTCTAAATCGATATAAATCCCACTTGCTACTTTTTTCAATCTAGCATCCTTTTTATAGAGTTCCTTTTGATTTTTCCATCTATATACGTTAGCGTTGAGCCTAATCTGTTCTACCATAGGTAAATAATAGTAGTTTTCTATTCGCATTTCTTGAAGTTGATTTCTTGATGAATCCGTACATTTAAAGATGTCTCCTGTAAGCATTTTTTTCATAGTTTTCTTCTCCTTTCTTTATTTGATTAATCTCTTTTCCATTTCTTGCTTTAAAATTTTACTAGTTTCTAGAACTTCTCGGTAGATCAGCACACTTACTTCCTCTATTTTAGGACTCGACTGTGGAATCGTCTCTCGGAAAGATTCTGCTTGTTCTTTATCTTTCTTTTTAAATTCTGCCTTTCCAATCTTATAATTCTCACTGCTGAATGGTGTTAAATATTGATGATCTTCTAATTGAAAAGGTTCTGTTTGAAATTCTTGAATCAATCGTTTTAGATTTTCTAGAAATTCCAAGGAAATATCTGGATAGGTAGATAAAATGACATCTAGATTCCTTGATAAGCTAGCAAATGCTTCATAACGATATACCTGAAAGATATCAGAAGGATCACTTTTAGGCATTATCAAAGAGTCCATTCCATCTTTCCAGTACTTTAGATTGAGAGGGAGTGCATCTAAAAATAAAAACATAGAAGAAAATTCATGATCAATCATTGGTGTCATTCTTTGAACTTTGTTATCTTTCATATAAAACAATGGATTTTCATAATGATAATTTTGATCTAATTTTAGAATCGAAAGAAGGACTTGTTTCGCAAATTGTTGTCCTAGTTCCTTGTTTTCTCTCATTAGTTTTGTTTCAAAAAAGCTTGTATAATCATAAAATTGCCCACAACAGTTTTGATAAGTTAAAATATTAATTTCTGGATCTGGATTATCTCTAAATATTTCATATAGATTTATAATTTCCATAGAAGGTTTTTCTAAAGAATCAACAATTGTCCCGTGATGATATTTATTTTCAAAGTCATCTTCTATGTTTTGACAGATAGCAAGTTTATAGATCGGAGTTTCTGGATCAAAGAACTCATGAATCACAGTCGACCAAAACACTTCACTATAAGCAAAGTATGGAGTCGATAACGGCTTTGTTTTTGATAGTGGTTTAAATATCTTTTCTTTCCCATCTTCTAAAAACACAGGAAAGAACTTATCACTTTTTACAACACCCTGTGCTTTTTTATCTAAATTTCTGATCCGATTTCGATAATCATAATGGGAAATACTCCAATCAAACTGCATAGTTCTTCCTCTTTTCTTGTTTTTCTATTTTATCATAGAGATTTCTTTGTTACAATGAAAAATATTATCATAATTTAGTGAATTTTATGTATAATGTATTATAGGTGATGATATGGAAAAAAAATACATGATAGGCCTAGCAGCCGTTATGACTCTAACACTTTTTATTTTTCTTGGAGTTGCGATTACCGATAGTTTTAAAAATGGAAAAACAAGTAGTACAACAAAAACTACCAATATGGAAGCAACTGTTATGGCAGTCGAAGAAGATCGATTGACAGTTCAAGATAGTAATCATATTATTTATACGTTCGCGATTGATGGAGTTCAGGCGGAAGTTGGTTCTAATATTCAAATAGAATACACTGGTTCTTTAGATAAGAACAAGGATGTTCAAGATAGTAAAATCGTGAATTATAAAACTTCAAAAGTGTCTGTTGATGAAAATGGTATTTCAACCGATTGGCTCGATAAAGGAATTTTCAGTAATTACTATACTCTCGCTGGAAAGAAATTAAAAGAAATGACAATGGATGAAAAAATTGCTCAGTTATTGTTAGTTCGTTATCCTGATACAGGAGCAGTAGAAGCATTAAAAAAATATCAGTTTGGTGGCTATGTGTTCTTTGCCAAGGATTTCAACGGTAAAATAAAAGAACAAGTACAGGGAATGATGGCAGAACTTCAAGATGTTTCAAAAATCTCAATTTTAACTGCTGTTGATGAAGAAGGTGGAAGTGTCGTTCGAATCAGTAGCAATCCAAATCTTCGATCAGAAAAGTTTAAATCATCAAAAGAATTATATGCCTCTGGTGGATTTGAAGCGATTAAGAATGATACGATAGAAAAAAGTAACTTACTAGCTGATTTAGGAATTAATGTGAATCTAGCGCCTGTTGTCGATGTTTCTACAAATTCAAGTGATTACATGTATGGAAGATCTTTTGGACAAGGAACAGAACTTACTTCTACTTATGCAAAAACAGTAATTGAGGCAAGTAAAGGACTTGGTGTATCTTATACAATGAAACATTTCCCAGGATATGGGAATAATGCGGATACCCATTATGGTGGAACGACAGATCAAAGAACTTACGACGACATTGTAAAAAATGATTTACCTCCATTTCAAGCCGGAATTGATGCGGGAGGAGAAGCTATCTTAGTTAGTCATAATACGGTCACTAATATTGATGCTAGTAACCCTGCTTCCCTTTCTCCAAGTGTTCACAATGTTTTACGTAACGAGCTTGGATTCACAGGAATTATTATGACTGATGATCTTGCAATGGGCGCTGTTTCTACGATTGATGATGCTGTTGTAAAAGCAATTCTTGCAGGAAATGATATTATTATGGTTACCGATTATGAAGCAGCCTTTAATTCTATAAAAAAAGCAGTAGAAGATGGAACACTGGATGAAAACTTAATTGAGAAAAACGCATTCCGAATTCTTGCTTGGAAATATTCTAAAGGTCTTATGTATCAAAATCAAAAATAAAAACACGAAAATCGTGTTTTTTATTTGGCTTTAGCTTTTTCAGAAGCATCTTTTTCTTCCTGTTCTGCTTTATACGCTTCAAATTTTTCATTATATTCATCAATCGCATCAGAAAGCTCCGTTCCAATATTGGCAAAATTAATCTTTAGTCTATTCCCAGTAGGTCCTGTTGCATCTAATCCATTAAAATAAGGTCCCACAAATGGTTTCACACTATAAAACCGTCCTACTGACATCGTATCAGAATATAAAACATGTTCCGTTAAATCTCGTAAAATTTGCGTATAAAATAAAATACTATGAACACTTGGAATTTTACTATTAATCGGTCTAAAAAAATCCTTTTGTGGTACGGAAATTAAAATCTCACACATTTTTTCAGGATATCCTTCTACTTTCTCTGATTGAAATTGAATGGTTCCATCTACTGATACACTATCTGTTAAAATATTGGTAATGTATTCCATAATTACTCTAGATACTTCTGGCGCTATCTGTTCTGCTTCTACTTTTTTCATACTATGTCCCTCATTTCTAGTCCTCTTTTTTTCTAAAGAAATTATAACATATAATAAAGGAAAAGTATCGAATCTCTTATTTATTTTGTAACATCCTTTACAATTCCCCTTTCTAATAGAAGAACTTTATCTCCTATTTCAATAATTCTTTGATCATGAGAAATGATTAGAATGAGATAATCTTTTTTTATTTCTTCTAAGATGGAAATAATTTTTTCCGTTGTTTCTTGATCTAGAGAATTGGTAAATTCATCTAAAAGAAGAATTTTCGATTTTTTCATTAACGCTCTTCCTAAAGAAAGGAGCTGTTTCTGTCCTCCAGATAAATTGGTTGCAAATTCTTTTAGCGTCGTATGATATCCATCTGGTAATTTTTGAATCATTTCATGTAATCCAATTCGCTTGCAGACCTCTATCTGCGTCTCTTGATTTTTATTAACTAAGGAAAAGTTTTCTTTAATACTCATATTAAAAATAAAAGGATCTTGTGTCACAATCGTAATTTGATTTAAATAGTGCTCTAATTCATAGGTTTCAATTTTTTCCCCAGAAAGAAAGATTTCTCCTTTTTTGGGTTCGATTTCTCTTGCAATCAAATGAAATATTGTCGTTTTCCCTACACCATTGATACCTGTTAATACCGTGATTTGACCGAATGGAATATCCATTGTTACATTTTTTAGGATATTTTTTTTATGGTAGGCAAATGCTACTTTTTGAAAAGAAAGTGTTGGATGTTCCAATGGAACTAGATGGGAGGTTCCTTCGACTTTAGAAATCTTCTTTTTTGGTTTAATAATACTTTCAATTCTCATAAAAGAGACTTCTTCGTCCAGTACATTCATAGAATAATCCATAATTTGTTTAACAGATGTCGTCATTTTCTCATAGTAGGAAAGGAGAAGTAAAAAGGCTCCAATTGATAGATAGGAAGAAAATACTTCTTTGATTAAAAATAGATAAAGTGCGATTTTTCCTACTTGAACAATCAGAATGGTAATCGCTTCTTTTTCCATTACACACTTTCTTCTTAAGTAATACTGCTGTTGCCATTTCTTTCTACCTGTTTCTAATTTTTTATTTAAGGAAGATAGTAGATTCAATTCCTTTACTTCTTTTAATCCATTTAAAATTTGAGAAAGAAGTCCTGTTAAGGTATCCGCATGTGTTCTCTGATTTTTAAAATATTTCGCTCCCTTATGATTTAATTGATTGAGTCGTTTAAAATATAGGAAGTGAATAACCGTTACCAATAATCCTAGAACAATATTTTGCCTTAGGAAGATGAAAATAATAAAACCTAGTTTGAAGCATTCCATAAAAATATGAAACATGTGAGATGGCATTTCACAAATAGAAATTAAATCTAAGTTACTCGTATTAATAATTTTAGCCTTAGGTAAATCATTTTGTTCTCTCATATCGTATTGGTAAATCGATTCAATTACTCTTCGATGGAGGTCTACATAACAGTTTTTAAAAAAGTTCGCATAAAAGTAATTATTTCCATACGCACAGAGATTTTGAATTAAATAAAATAAACTCAAAAACAAAACAAATTGATATGTTTGATCCACTTCCTGAACAGTAATTAAATCAATGATTCTAGAACTAATCACCGGAATCACCAAAGAAATTACATCACTCATAATCACACAAATACTATATAAAATTAGATATCCTGGAACTTTCCCCAATAATTGAAAATATTTTTTTACAATTCCTTTTGTCATCCTATCACCACTTAGGATAAGTATATCGAAATCCTTTTTCCAAAGAAAAACTTTTCTGATATGAGAAAAGTTTATTCTATATGGAATTTTTAAAAGTAATTGGAACTCCAATGAAGCAATTTTCTTGTTGATAATATTCAAAACATGGTGTTTTTTCTAAACGAAAATTGGTAGAAGGAAGCCATTCATGATAGATCATTTGATCTGTCCCAATGATTTGTTTCTGTTCTCTAGAACCAACTGAAAAGATAGCATACTTACCTGCGGGAAGGAGGAATTCTTCTGTTCCTGGTATTTTCTTAGTTGAACCTACAAAGTAGCAATATTCCTTTTTCTTATGATTGTAAATGGCATACATACCAATTTGATTCCATAATTGATACTCTTTCGTAAGTTTTGCCTCTTTATAGAATTTTCGAATTTGATAATGAAGATTTTCTAGAGTATCGGATTCTATCTTTTTAACCCAAAGAGTGATTGCAGGATTCTCTGTAATTTCATATTCGAGTTCTTGATTGCTTTTTTGTTCAAAATGAATTTTTAGAAATTGACTACTTTTTTCTTTTTGCTTTCGATAATCACTAGGGGATTTTCCATATTCTTTTTTAAAGGCTCTAGAGAAAGAAATGGCAGAACTATATTGGTATTTAATTGCGATATCAATAATTTTTTGATCTGTATTTTGAATCTCTTCTAAGGCTTTCGACAGTCTTCTTTTACGAATGTACTCTGAAATTGAGATTCCTGTGACAATAGAAAACACTCGTTGCATGAGAAATTCATTCATTCCTACGATTTTGGCAAGTCTTTGATAGTTTATTTTTTCTGTTAAATTTGCTTCAATGTAATCTATCATTTCATTCATTAAATTCGCCTTCATAATTTCACTTCCTAGATTTTAACTCCACTTCCACTTTTTCTTAGCATATTTTAAGTTCTTAATTATATTTTTTTCAACTTCACTTTCCATTAATTGATCCATTTCTGGCAAAATCATTTCTTGAAATATTTTAACTGTCGCATCTATGACTTCTTCATCTACTGGATGTTCTTTTTCTAAAGGGTGACCTAGAAGACATTTTCCCTCGTAAGCAATTTCTTCTAAATGAAAGCATTCTAATTGGCACCCTCTTTCATAATCATCTTCTAATTGATAGACTGGTGTGAGTAATGTAAGTCCATTCTTATTTAAAAATTTCTGATATTCCTCCATCATAGGTGGCTGTTCGATGGCAAATTGCTGACTCTTTCTAGCCCCCTCTGCGATGATTGAAATTCCTTTTTCTCGTGCAATCATTGCGGCATAGTAATACATCGCACTTCGACAAGTTAAACATTGATACTGTGATATTGTAGTGTTGCCATAGAGTTCTGTAACCTCTGAAAATTTAAGATTTTCTATTTTATGAAATCGTCTTATGACTCCTACGATTGGTACAATTCCTAAATAAGTGATGCTTTCAGAACCAAACCTTTCTTCTAATTTTTTTGCACCTTTTATAATATTTTCTGTTCCGATAGAACTGCCATTATCAAAGTGAATTAAATTCACATGATAACCTCTTACCACCAAGTAACAGGCAGATAACATGGAGTCAAGTCCTCCAGAATATAATAATAGTACTTCCTTCATAGATACCCCCTACTAATGTTTCTATTTTACCGTAAAAACCATAGAAATTCAATCTGTCACAAAAAAAGAAATCCAACAATGATTGAATTTCTTTTTGTCCCTATTTGGTATACCAAGTTTGATAAGTTCTATTTGGGAAATTGATGACACTTTCTGCACCTTTAAATCCCTCATTATATTTCTTTCTAACAAAGTCTACATATAAATTCCAAGTCTTACATTCTTTATCTACATAAAGTCTACATGGCCATAGTTCTAAGTGTAGATGAACTCCTGTTACATATCCAGTGTCTCCCATATATCCTAGAATGGTATTTGGAGTTACATCCATTCCTTTATAAATATTTCCATATCTACTTAAATGAGCATAAATTGCTGTATAGTATTTTCCATCTCTTCCTTTATATTCTACATTTACGTTGTTTGCACCTGCTCCATCTTTCCAGATAGAGGTGATCTTTCCATAACCAATAGAATAAAGTGGTGTGTTTCTTCCTAAAGAGCTTCCCATATCGAGTCCTCTATGAAGACTTCCCCAGCGATATCCAATAAAACTCGTGATATAGCCTGTTTTAATTGGTCTTGAAAATTGTCCGTTTGAAGAGCCAACAGCACAATCTTTTCCAATCACATCACTACGATTCTTACAACCTTGAGCCTTGTAAGACTCTACTAATTCTTTTTTTGTTTTTACTTCCGTTTCTAAGCTTGGAGATAGTTCTCCTAGTTTAGATACCGAGTTTGTTAGCCTTCCAATTTCTGCATTTAAGCTATTGATTTTGTTTTCATATTCTTTCTCTTTTTCAGCAAGTTCTTGTTTTCTTTGTTCATTCGCCTTAATTAAATTTTCTAGTTCATCCATTACTTTTTCATTATACTCTGTAATTTGCTCTACAATAGAAAGACGGTATACTAAATCGGTAATGGATTCTCCTCCAAAGACATATTCTAGATAAACATTTTCTCCTTGACTCATTTGATAATAACTAACGATATCTTTTGTTTGCTGCTTTCTTTCAGCAATACTAATATTGGAATTAGCAATCTGTTGTTGTAATTCACTGGTTTCTACTCCCATTGCTTCAATTTCACTTTTTAAGTTTCTGATGGTTGCATTATCAGCATTAATTTGATTTTGACTATTATTAATGGATTGTTGGTTTTTTTCTAATTCTTTTTGTGCCTTAGCTAAATCATCTTGAAATTGACCGAAAGTTACATCTTCTGCAAAAACAGAAGTTGGCACTATCATACTAATCGTAAGTAAAAGGATCAAACTAATATTTATTATTTTCTTTCTCATACTTTTAAATACTTCCTTACTGCTCGATAACTTCCTATCATACCTACCAACATTCCAATTAATAATACAATTAGAGAAACCATGTATACAAATGGTTCTGGTTTAATTAATTGAATCAAAGGAGAGAATATCTGTCCTCCAAAATGATCATAAAGAGCATAATATCCATAGATAATTAAAATCGTAGGAATAATAGAACCAAAAATCCCAAGAACCATTCCTTCTATTACAAATGGCATTTTAATGGAGAAATTACTTGCTCCCACAACTCTCATAATAGAAATTTCTCTTTTTCTTGAGAAAATAGTTAGTTTGATGGTATTAATAATTAGAAAAACGGTTACTAGAATTAGAAGGGCTACTGCAAGAACAGTACCTTTTTCAATGATTTTAAAGGCAGATAGAAATTTATTTACCATGGTTTCACCATAGTTTACGGAATCAATCCCTTCAATTTTAGAAATTAAAGAGGCAGTATCCGCGATTGTTTCAATCTGATCCACTTTAATTTGAAAAGTATCTTTTAAAGGATTATCCTCATCACTCCACTCTTTCATTGTAGCGTCTAAGGTACTAGAAGTTGCTTGCATTTCTTCTCTTAATTGTTTTTTAGATTTATAATCAATGGTTACAATATTATCAATTTGTTCTAATTTTGCCTTAATGACTCCCAAATCTTTTTCTTCTACTTCTCTTTTTACAAAGACAACGATTGTTACATCTTTTTTTATTACTTTTGTGAAGTTATTTACATTGAGAGAAGCCATAACACCAATGGCAACAATAATTAGAGTAATGCTGATACAAGAGATTGAGGCTAGAGATAATGAGAAGTTTCTGATGACACTTTTAAAGGCATCTCGAATACTTCGAAAAAACATTCTAAATAGCTTCATCGTCATACACCCCTTTCTCTACATCTTTTACTAGACGTCCCTCTTTTAGGATGACAACTCGTTTCTTCATTCTATTAACGATTTCTTTATCATGGGTTGCCATAACAATGGTAGTTCCGAGTGTTGCATTGATGGTATCTAACACTTTCATGATTTCGATACTTTTTTCTGGATCAAGGTTTCCTGTCGGCTCATCACAAAGTAATATTTTAGGCTCATTTACAATCGCTCTTGCAATTGCTACTCTCTGTTGTTCCCCACCTGATAACTGATCTGGATATTGACGCACCTTCCCTTTTAGACCAACAAGTTCTAACGCACGAAGTACTTTTCTATTAATCTCTTCTTTTGGTGCGCCAATTACCTCTAAAGCAAATGCTACATTTTCATAAACAGTGGATTTTGGTAGAAGACGATAATCTTGGAAAACAATTCCTAGTTTTCTTCTTAGTTTATACACTCTATTATTCCGAAGTCTCGCGACATTTAATCCCCCTACGATAATTTCACCCTTTGTTGGTTTTACTTCACGATATAGCATTTTTATTAAGGTTGATTTCCCACATCCTGTTCCACCAATAATAAATACAAAATCTCCCCTTTTGATTTTCAATTCAAGGTCGTAAATAGCCGTAACACCATTTTTATATTGCATACTAACATCTCTGATTCTTATTAATTCCATTTTTTACCACCTTTCCTATTTATTCTCACCAATATTTTTATATACAGTATTATATCATTCTTCTTTACAATTTTATAGTATTTTCCCAAATTTCTGACTTTTCTTGACATCTTTTTTGTAGTGGTGTTTTTTTATTGGAAACAAATGGAAAAAACGTAACGATTTGTTACGTTTTCTCTAGAAATATTTATTTTTTTAGGCTCCACCTGAAACCTGATAAGAGTCTGTTACGATAAAGAAGGCATCTTCATCAATTTCTTTAATTCCTTCTTTTAGTTTGTAGTATTCTCGATTTGGAATTACTGTCATTAATACTCTTCTTTTCTTTTGTAAGAATCCACCTTTTACATCAAAGATTGTAACACCATGATGAAGTTCATTGATGATGTAGTCTTTGATTTCTTCTTCTTTGCTTGTCATAATATGGAGACATTTATTTTTAGAAATTCCAATTAATACACGGTCCAAAACTACGCTATAGATATATAGAATAATGGCTGCATACATGACCATATTCCATCCAAAAGCGGCACCACCAAAGAAAACAATAATCATATTCGTTGCGAAACTCACTCCTGAAAGTGATGTTTTCTTATATTTTGAAATAATTTCACTAATAATAGAAATTCCGCCATTACTAAATCCTACTTTATAGACCAACCCTGTCGTAATTCCAGATAAAACACCAATGAAAATTGAAATTAGAATTTTATCTGATAAATCTACGGTAATCCAAGTTCCAATATTTGCCGTTAATTCTACTAAAATTGGATAAATAATGGTAGAAACTACCGCACCTGAAATTTTTTCAATTCCTAGAAATATGGCGCCAACAATTAATAGAACAGCACTGATAATAAAAATGACAATTGATGGATTAATTCCAAAATAGTAGTTTAAGATAATTGCTACTCCAGAACTTCCTCCTGTTACAATCTGCGTTGGTAATTGAAGCAAATTAAAGTAGCAAGCAGAGATAAAGAGTGATGCAATTAAAATGGCATATCGTCTAATTAATTTTTTCTTTTTTATCGTATCGACGATATTTTTAGTACTTTCTTTTCCTTTTTCTAAAATATCCATATTATTCCCCTCCAAATACTTCATAAGCATCCATCACAACAAAGAATGCTTTACGATCAATCTCGTGGATTCCCTCTTTCAAACGATAATACTCGCTTGTTGGAACTACACAAAGTAATACTTTTTCCTTTTCCCCTAGATAACCGCCTTTCGCATCAAAGATTGTGGCTCCATGTCCTAATTCATTGATAATATAATTTCTAATTTCTTCTTCTTTCTCTGCGATAATATAGAAAGCTTTGGAATCAGAAATCCCTAGTAAGACTCGATCGGTTAACATTCCAATTAGATATACAACGATAATTGCATACATGAGCTTGTTGACTCCAAATACAGTTACTCCGCTTAGTACAATCAAACCATCACTCATGAGCATAGCACTTCCCATACTCACTTTCGCATACTTAGAAATGATTTGATTGATAATGTCAGTTCCGCCTGTAGTGAAACCAGCTTTAAAGACGAGACCTGCTCCTAATCCATAGATTACAGCACCAAATAAAACAGCAAGCAGCGTTTCTATCTCCCCTATTGGAATCCATTCTCCAATATTTTCAGTAATTTGGACAAAAACTGGAAAGAGCAGTGAACCTAAGATAGACCCAGTCGTATCATTCTTTCCAAGTACTAGAAAACTAACAATTAAAAGTAGAATAGAGCCAATTGAAATCACTGCCGAGGGATTCCAACCAAAAACTTGTTTTGTGATAATAGAAATTCCACTAACCCCTCCAAAGACAATATTATTGGGTAAAAGAAATAGATTAAAAGCGATAGAAATCAGTAAAAGACCAGCAAGGAGACTTAAATAACGACGAAATCGATCTTTTTTATAAATTTTTTGAATAATTCCATCAATCGATTGCACATTTTGCACTGACTCTTCCATCTTTATTCTCCTTTCAAGCAAGCCTCAATAAAGGAATCCAAATCACCATCTAAAACTTTTCCTACATTACTTGTTTCATAATTCGTTCGATGATCCTTTACCATAGAATAAGGGTTCATCACATAACTCCGAATTTGAGAACCAAATTCAATATTTTGGTACTTTCCTTTTACTTGATTTAATTCTTGTTCCTTTTTCTCCTGTTCTAACACATAGAGTTTCGCTTTTAACATCTTCATTGCTTGCTCTTTGTTTTGGATTTGACTTCTCTCATTCTGACAAGTTACTACTGTTTTGGTTGGTAAATGGGTAATTCGAACTGCACTATCTGTCGTATTAACACCTTGTCCACCACATCCGCTCGAACGATATACATCAATCTTTAAATCTTTTTCATTAATCTCTATATTTATAGTATTATCAAATTCTGGAATAATATCAATAGAAGCAAAAGAAGTATGTCTTTTATTAGCCGCATCAAAGGGAGATAAGCGAACCAACCGATGAACTCCTTTTTCAAATTTTAAATAACCATAAGCATGCGCACCACTGACTCGAATCGATGCACTTTTAATTCCAGCTTCTTCTCCTTCAAGATAATCTACCATTTCTGTCTTATAACCTTTTTTCTCACAATATCTTAAATACATCCGATAAAGCATCATCGCCCAATCGCATGCTTCTGTTCCTCCAGCACCAGAATGAACTTCTAAAATACAATTGTTTTTGTCATAAGGACCATTTAATAAAAGTAAAACGGATAATTTTTCTAGTCTTTCTTTTGTATCATTAGCAGTTTTTTCTATTTCTTGCTCTAACGATTCATCCTTTTCTTCTTGTAATAGAGAAATCATTTCTAGATTACCCTCATTGATTTCTTTTAATTCTTTTAATTCTCCCGTTTCTTTTTTTAAAGAACTAATTTCCGATAGTACTTGATCTGCTTTTTCTTTATTGTCCCAAAAATCGGCCTGATTCATCTGGTTTTCTTTTTGTTCTAGTTCATTTAATTTCTGATCAACGTCAAAGTGACCTCCATAAGTCATTAATTTCTTGTTTGTTGGATTCTAATATTTTTTTAATCTCGTTTAATTCCATGAAAGTTCCTCCTAGATTGATATTTTCACTTATATTATTTTCTTTTTTATTATATCATGACTCATTTTAAGTGCAAAAGAAAAATAGGTAAATTCTACCTTTTTCCAGCAATTCTACCTATTTCCTATTATTTTTTAGAATGTTCTATCCATATCGATGTACCATTTTCCTCTAACTTTTACTAAATAGAAAGTTCCTTCATCACTATCTCCATCTCCAGTGATTCTTACTTCTACCTCTGCTTCATCCCCATCGATATCAGAATCTAAGATCTTATACCCATCAACCATTCCGCACATATTATCCATAAATTGCTTCTTGTCTTCTGCAGTAAGCTCACTTACATCATGTTCTTCCGAATAGATACTATTAAATACTTTTTTCGTATTACAAGTTTTTAATCCCTCTAAAAATTGTTTTGATGCTGCTTCAGGGCTACTACTACCATTTCCCTTTCCATTACCATTTCCAAGTAGGAAAAGTACAATCACAATAACAGCTGCTACAGCGATGACTCCCTTATTTTTTTGAAAGAAAGATTCTCCATTGGTATTTGAAACTGGTTTTACAGTAGTCTCTACCACTTCTTCCTCTCCAATTGCTTTTCCACAACTAGCACAGAATTTTACGTTTTTGTTATTTTTGCTTCCACAATACTTACAATACATAAATTACTCCTCTTTTCTTATTGTTTTCATTTTATCATAGGTACAATTCCCTGTAAAGAAAAAGAAGGTTTTGTTTTTTTATCCTTCTTATTCATTATTCAATGTTTTTTATTTTTTCTTTTGGTTTTCTTCATTTTCTTGATTTTTCTGATCCAATACATTCATAAGATCCTCAATTGTAAGCTCACCATCGATCGCTTTTTGTAAATCCTCTGCTGTCATACGTGCGGCAAGGCTTTTCTCTCCTGTTATTTCACCTACTTGTCTTACTATAGTTTTATCACAGTCAGGATTATCCGTAATCTCTTCTCCACTTATAACATCAATATAGTGTGCATGAAATTGTTTTTCATCAAAAAGATAATGACTCTCATGCCATTTCAGAATACAGTCATCACCATCGACGTCCGCTATGAATGCTCCATCTAATATGGTATCTTCTAGATAATAGTCTTTACTCCCACATCCAGATAATGTAAGGAGTGCTGTACATCCTAAAATTGAGCTATAACATTTTAAATTTTTAATCTTCTTCATATATTTATCTCCTAAATTTGTTTCCTATTCTTTCACTTTTTAAATATTTCATCAAGTATTTTAAAATTTAATTAGCATTTTTAAACATTAGTCTTTTAACCCTTAATTCTAATCTACTTTTCCAATCTTTCTTTCAATAAATCAAAACTTTCTTGCGGTACAGCTGGAATTCCAAATTCTGAATCGTGAATGTCTCCGTGGTAATCACTACCACCCGTTTCTATTAAATGATTTTTCTCTGCTATTTTATGGTATTTTTTTCTATTTTGATCTGGATAATATACTTCGATTCCATCAATTCCATAAGAAATAATTTCATTTACCATTTCATCGGTTAAGTAAAGTGGATGAGCTAATACCGTAATCGCATGATTTCTTTTTAAAAGCCCAATTCCATCTTTGGTTGATAAACGACTGATTTCAACGTAAGCAGGAGAATTGTCATTCAGAAATTTCTCAAATACTTCTTCATAGGTATAGCCATATTTTTTACCAATTGCTCTTGCGATATGAGGACGTGCAATCACTCCATGACTATTTTTCTTTACTTCTTCATAATCAAGTTCAAGATCAAAGTATTTTTTTAACCCTGTTAAAATCTTTTGAATTCTCTTTTCCCTTTTTTCCTTAATTTCCTCTAAATAAGATTTTAACTCTTCTATTTGAGGAAGAGGATTAGGAAAATATCCTAAAATATGAACTGATTTTCCATTTAGATAAGTAGATAATTCAATTCCATAGATCATTGGGTAATCCGTATTTAACTTTTTATATTCATCAATTCCTTGAACTGTATCATGATCTGTTAAAGCAAAGCAATCTATTTTCTTTTCTTTAGCTTCTTCAATTAATTCCTGGACTGTCATTGTTCCATCGGAATTATTAGAGTGTACATGTAAATCAATCTTCATCTAATCACCCTTATTATTTTATCATTTTTCCACAACTCTGTGGATATTTTTCTTTTTTGGAGAATTAAAATTAGTTTTTTCCACAATTCTGTTGATTTCTTATTTCATCGAGATTATTTTTTCTATACCTTTTTCACTCGTTTCTCCAATTGAAACAGAAGACAGACTCCCATAGAAATCTAAAATCTCATTATAAAATCCACATGTATAAGAATCACCTAATAAAATATCAATGAAATGAGTTGCTTCTTTTAATTTATAAGGACTCTTACTCATCGTGATTGTAACTGTATCTTTCCTAACGGAAGCACTTAGCGTATCTTTTCTTTGATCAAGAGTATCCATTGTGGATAAAGGACGTTCCTCCAAAAATTTTGCTAAGTTATATAGACTTTCATATAAAGGATGGCCATTTTCTACTGTAAAATCAATTATTTTTGATGGTGCATACCACTCTGGCATACATTTTTGTTGGTGATAACCTCTCATACAAAATACAGGAAGAGAATTTGTACAATTCGTAGACAAAGTTCCTAGTCTTATAAATTGAACAATTTCACCTTCTTCCTCTGTAATAATAAAATATCCAGGGTTCATTCTATCTCTATCATATAATACATAAGTTTCTTGAGTGTTTTCTGTTTTCAAATTTTCCATTTTATTCCTCCATTAATTTCTGTTTATTATATCATAAATCAATTGATTTAAAAATAAAAAATCTATCAGAAAGAGAATTATTTCCCTTATATGATTAGATTTTTTAGAGTAATCGTTCCTAATTTTATTTCATCCTGTTTGTTTATTACCTTTTATGATTGATTCTTTTAAAGCATCGTCAAAATGTAGAGTACATATACAATAATTAAAATCGCTCCATTTTTTCCATCCAATTCACTTTTTTTATTGATGTTCGCGATTAACTGCACTAGAATCGTAATTACGATTAATACTAGAATACTAATATTAAAATCTGATGTAAAGGTTAATGGACTAATCACAGCTCCTAATCCAATTAACAAACATAAATTTAAAATATTAGAACCTGAGATATTTCCTAATAATAAATCTGTTTCATTCTGTTTGGCTGCAATGACTCCTGTAATGATTTCTGGTAAGGCTGTTCCTATCGCTACAATGGTCATTCCGATAAATTTTTCAGTAAGTCCAAACCGTTCCGCGATTAAAATGGAATGATCTACTACAAAATCCGCCCCGAATTTAAGCCCTAGAATTCCAAGAATCAGGTAAATGATAATGGTTCCAATTGAATATTCTCCCTTTGATTCTACATCTTTGATAATTTCTGCATCTATTTTTTTGTTTTTAACTTTTTTCTCCTCATAAATTGTATATAGAATATATATCACTGTGCATAAAAGCAAGACAATTCCTTGCCATCTCGTAATTGTCTGAGAACCTCCTAATTTAGCTGTATTTCCTAACAATAACAGTAATACCATCGCAGCCATTCCAATAGGAAGATGTCTTTTTACAATTCTACGGTCTAGTTTAATTGGTCTTACTAAACTGGTAATTCCGATGACTAGTAAAAAGTTACAGATACAACTACCAATTGCATTTCCTATAATTAAATCTGAATGATGATCAATCGCAGAAGTAATGGTCACAAATATTTCTGGAAGTGATGTTCCAATCGCAACGATAGTTAATCCAATTAACATCTCAGATAGTCCAAACTTTTTAGCGATACTAGTTGCTGCCATAATTAATAAATCTGCTCCCTTAATCAAAAGAACAAACCCTATAATAATAAATCCTATTTCTACTATCAAGTAGCTCACTCCTTATCCTAATCTTTCTTATCCACATAAAAAGAAGAACTCTATTATACTTCTTTTATTATAATAAGTATAACAAAGTTCTTTCCATTATTGAACAATAACTTTTAATGTTGGGTCTGGTTCAATTAACATTCTTACTTTAGGAACTGGTCCTATTTGTCCTTTTGATTCCATAGATACAAGTCTTGTCATAATTTGATCTTGTTCTATTAAACCTATGTTGTCAATGTCGAAATTGTTTATTCTATAGAAATGATCTAGATTGATCGTAAAACACGGAATACGTTCTTTATCTGGTGATCCCTTTAAATAAGGAACTCCATTTCCAAAGCATCCATAGTATTCTTGATAAATATGCTGTAATGATCTTAAGAAACTAAACTGGTAAGGATTTTTTTCTATTGTGTCTAAAATCAAAGTTACAAACTCAAACGTATCTTCTGGCACATCATCTAACTTTGTGTTTGAAAGAATGACATATTTATTACAAATTTCCCATAAAGTTTCATTGTGTATTGCTAACATTTCTTCTTTTGAAAATTCTTGAAATAATAATAATTCTACTAAATCGTCGGGATCAGATTCTCCTTCAGGAATCATAGTTCTTGCTTTTTCTAATTTCTTTTTTGCTACAGTTCTTAAAAATAATTGATGAAAATAGTTAAATGGTACTTCTTCGAATTCTATTGGTTCCATGACATCACTTCCTAACGCTATTATTATAACGAGTTTTTGATAAAATGCAAGAAAAATCGTTATATGATTATTTTTCCTCTTGTAAATTTTGAATGAACTGGTTTATTTTTTCTAAAACGAGTTGATTGCCAAGTTTCTCTTTTAATTCTTTCATCGTTACCCATTGATATTCTGAACATTCTTTAGAATCAATCAAAATATTAGGAATTTCTTCTACTAAAAACAAATATCGGAAATCAAAATGAAGATGTTCTTTTAGTCTTAATCTTTCGTTATAAGGAATTAAGTGTGTATCTATATCAAGGGGAACAAAAGGATTAGAAGAAATATTTACTTCCTGTAACTTAGAAAGTCCTGTTTCTTCTTCTACCTCTCTTCTGGCAGCTTCTAAAATTGTTGCATCCGTAGAATCTACGTGCCCTCCTGGATAAAGAAACCGCTTCATATCTTTATGATATAACACTAAAAATTTATTTTCTTTTTTAGAATACACAAATCCACTTGCTACAACATGACCATCAAAATTATTCCAGTCTATTACTTCTTTATAATGATGCGTTTCTAAGTAATTTTTTAGTTTTGCCTGTCTTTCTGTCTCCTCTGGAAACACTTCTAAATATTGATTTAGTATTTCTAACGTTTCATTTTTCATATTTTTCTCCAATCATTTATCTGCGTTTTGAAAAATTGGACTCTTAATTATTATTTTTTTGTTATCGTAATCTACGGTAGTTTCCGCATCATAAGGTAAAATACATCTTGGTACAGAATGACCAAAATTTACATTGTATAAAATTGGAGTATCTAAATCAGCAAATACTTTTTTATAGACTTCTTTATATTCTTCATAATAGACTTCATCCATTGGTTTTCCTACAATAATCCCTTTTACACTTTGAAGGATATTTCTATTTTTGAATTCTAAAAGTATTTTTTCTAACATTTCTGGAGACATCTTCTCCTCACTCGTTTCTAAAAACAGAATTTTTTCTTTCCATTCTTCTTCCGTTGGAAGGATTTTATATTTTTCATAGATTTCTGGCTCATCTTCAAATCTAGACCCCGTATAAGCATCATAAATACTTTCGATACAACCACCATATAATTTTCCTGTTGCAACTCCACTTCCATGAATCGTTTCAAATCCATGTTCCTCTTTGTGGAATTCTCTAGGTTTTCCTAATTCCTCTTCCCCATAACTTTTTCTATCATAATACCAAACGCTACTGGAAGTAATTTCAAAACTAGATTCATTTCCAAAGAATTTTTCAAAATATTCTTTTGTATAGGGAAGCATTTCATTATCTAACTCTGCTAAATCTACTAATAGACAAGGACCATAGAAAGTAGATAATCCAATTCGATTTAGCATTAAATGATTATTTGTCGTATCTGAAAACCCAGTAAATATTTTTGGATGATTCCTTACCGCTTCAATAAAATCTTCGTCTTCCATTAAATAAGGAATTAATTTATAGGTATCAATTCCACCAATCGCACTAATTATCATTTTGATACTGTCATCTAAAAATGCTTGTTTTAAATCTGCTGCTCGTTCCTCTGGATGGCTTTCCAAATAATCCATATCTTTTAAGGCATTAGGCATAATCACAGGTTCTAATCCAAATTCTTTTAATCTCTTGATTCCAAGATCTAATTCATGTTTACAGAATGGCATTCCAAGTAAGCCTCTTGATAAACTTACAATCGCAACTTTATCTCCCTTTTTTAAAACTTCTGGTTTTATCATATTATCATCTCCTGTTGTTATTATAGCATATCCATCCGTATTTTTTATCAAAAGAAAAAGGCTCATTTTCTAAGCCATTTTAAAAATTACATACTTCTCATATCATCAATTAATTTAAGTGCAGTGATTCCCTCTTCTAATGTTGTTCCTTGATTTACTTTTTTCTCGTTATTTAGATAATGTTTTATAAAATTTTCCACTTCGTTTTTATAAAGATTTTCTTCCTCATAGTTGATTATTCTTTCACCAGTTTCATTGGTTATAACAATCTGCTTGATGGACTTTTCAGATATTGCATTTTTAATTTCAATATTTCCCTTTGTTCCGTAAAGTAGTAAATGATTTCCTGCATATGGCATCGTATGAGAAGAGTTTATAACAATATCCTTATCATCATAGACTAGCATCATGGTCTCATTACTGTAGGTTTCTTTAAAAGAATTTAATCTGCTATGTCCAAGTACTTGAATTGGATTCCCAAAGATACCTAAAATAAAATCTATAACATGAATTCCATTATCCGATAAAGTTCCTCCACCACCTAAATTTTTATTTAGTTTCCAAGTAGAAGATGGTGCATCTAGTTTTATATTAAATCCCCATTGACCATATCCACCAATTACCTCCCCAATTGCACCTTGATTTATAATTTCTTTAATATCGTTAAAAGCTCTTTGATGTCTCATATGGTGTGCAATCATAAATGGGCTTTGATAATTTTTCAAAATTTTCTCAATTTCTAAAGCCTCTTTATAATCTCTTGCAAGTGGTTTTTCACAAATAATTGCTCGGTTTGTCTTAATACACTTTTCAATTGTTTCTTTATGCAAAAATGGTGGGTTAGCAATATAAATTAAATCAAAAGTTTCTTCCTGTAACATTTTATCTACATCTATGTAATAATTTGCTATATTGTACTCTTGACAGATACTTTTTAACTTTTCTTCATTTCTTGACTGAATTGCGACTACTTCACAGATTTTTGAATCTTTTAATGATGGTATTGTTCTTTTATAGGCGCTTCCATTCGATCCAATAATAATCATTCTCTTTTTCATTTGAGTCCTCCTATTTTATAGTGTATTTATAGTCCTTTCTTTTATTATACTCTTTTTCCCACAAACTACAAGAAAATGTCCTTCTATTGATTGGTATCCTGCATCATCTTCTAAATTTTCCTCTTTAAAAAAGGCCTCTTCAATATTTATCTCAAATTCTTTTAGATTTTCCTTGAATAATTGAATCGCTCTTTCACTACTGTAGCTTCCTTCATCTTCGATTACTACTTGATTACCATTTCTATCAAATCTTGATATCTCAGTTGCGAAATCTAATATTAGGATTCCTTTCTTTTTTAAGATCCTTTTTATTTCATTTAATATCTTAATCACAATATCTTCTTTGAATAAGTGAAGTGTCCCAGTACAGAAAACACCATCAAAAGTTTCATCATTAAAAGGGAATTCTTTTGTTATATCCACATTCATAGTTTCTAGCTTATTTTTTAATTCATTGGGGCATTCTTTCTTTAAAGTTTGTAATTCTAAATCATCCTTATCTATGGCTATTACTTTATCTGATTTTTCTAATAATACTGTATTAAATCTACCATCCCCTGCTGCTATATTTAGGATTTTTCCATGTATACCCATTTGATTTATGGCATTTAATGTTTCTTTTTCTTCTATTCCCCATTTTGACATACAATTTCTCCTCAATGATTCTTTTTTTTATTATACAATAAAAAGCACAAATCACAACCAGAATTTGTACTTCTTTTGAGGGATGGATCAGTATCTATCACAAACTAAAAGGCTAAAGACATTTCTTTTTGAGTTTTTCTATTTGATCCAATCTTTCCGTTGATGTTAGGATTGGACTTCCATCTATTTGATATAATTTTAAATTGGAATTTGTTTCTTTTAAAACTTCTTCAAACAGCATGACCTTCTGATAGTATTTGCGTACGAATTCTTCTTCACTCAATTGAAATAAATCCTCTTCTGCATCCGTATACCACCTATAATAATCAAGAATCTCCCACTCATTCTTTGGATGGTACTTTTTCCTAATATAATCAAGAAATAAATCTAAAGACCCTCCGTAAGGAAGAAGGATACCCTCAAAATATTCACTTGATACTTTATCTTTTATTTGAATTTCTCCAGGCATATTATTTACTGGATTTTGACATACTGGTAATTCTCTTAGAAGTCTATCATTCAAAATAATGGCTGGTTTAAACTTAATATATAAGGTATAGGCAGGGGTGCATTCGTGATTAATTTTACCAGAAAAGTGCCCTGGAAATGACGTTACCTTACTAATATGCGCAGAAACAGAAACATGGGTATCTCCATTCCAATTCTCAGTAGGTGTCATGACTATTCTTTTATATTCTTCCTCAGTTAATAACGTTTTTAAAAGTTCCCTTGAAGCAATCATCTTAGAATTTAATATGCTTTTTATAATCTCTGCTTCCATGTTACTGGTATCTCGTTCTGGAGCACAAGCAAATATTCCATGAAATAGGTATTCATTTAAATTTAGTTTTTCCAAGTTTTCCCCTCCCTTCTTTTATATTTTTAGAATGTTTTTTATTATCTTCTCTTCTTTTTAAATTTTTCTATTTGTTCCCTTCTTTCAGTCGATGTTACAATCGGCTGTCCTGTTTCACTATGATATAGTTTTAATCTTGGACTTGTCTCCTTTAAAACTTCTTCAAATAGGATTACTGCTTTATAATATTTCTGAACAAATTCTTCTTCTGTTAAATCAAATACATCTACTTGAGCTTTTTCATACCATGGGTGATATCCTATTTTAATATTCTTATCATCGGTAAGTAACCAATTTAAAAAGGCATCTGTTTGTATCAATTCCGGGATTGTAACACCAACAAAATATTCACTAGAAATTTTTTCTTTTACTTGAATTTCGCCAAGAAATCTCGGTCCAGAATCCCCATTTACTTGAAGTTCTTTTAATAATCTAGCATCTAATACAATCGCTGGGTATTCTTGTACATAAAAATTGTATGCAAGTCCATGAAAATCTTCGGGAAGATATTCGAAATCTTCTAAAATCGAATGAATCCCCTCAATTTCAGGATGAAGAGTTGGGACAACAGAGACCCAATCATCTTTATTCCAATTCATTCTTCCACTCATATCTAATAATTTATATTCTTCTTCTGATAGGGTTTCCTTTAGAAGATTTCTAGAAGCAATATATCCTGTATTTAAGATTTTTTGAAAAATTACGATTGAATCCATAAGCATTTTACTACCTAATATGTCCTTCCATGGCTCTATCCCATGAAATAGGTATTCATTTAAATTTAGTTTTTCCATTGCAACCCCTCTTTTTATGGCCTGTATTATAACATAAATTCGATAAAAGCACAAGAAAAAATACTAACACAAAGGGTTAGTATCCAGATAATGAGAATACGTGTTCTCTTAATATTTATTTTATTTTGATAAACCAATTTTATTTCGATATTTTTCATTTCCTGAAAAGTCAATCTGTTTTCTCAATTCTTCTTTGTCAACATCAGGAACATATTTATATAAATAATACATGTATTTAGGGTCACCTTGCTCTATAAGAACCACTTGAGCAGATTTCTTATCTGAACTACTGATAGAAGCAGCATATTCATATATATAGAGAGGCTCCTTTGTTGCGCAAAGGATTAGTTCTCGTTGTAATGGTGTAGGATCATAATCAAAAATATTTTTATAATCTCTTAAATATTCTATATAATCAGCTAATTCAGTAATTAAATAAGGACTTTTTGTATCCGTTACTAAAGGAATTAATTGATTGACATCTCGAGTACCAAATGGTTCCAAACAGTAAGGAAAATAATCATATTCTCTTGCTTCTTTTAATTTTTGTTGATAGTTAGGAAGTGTTTCTACACTTATCTTTTCATTTTCACTGATTTCATATTCTTCTTGACCTAATTTTTCTATATATTTCACGCATTTCGTTTCATAGAGGGATTCTAACATTGCTTCAAAGTCAATTCCAGGAATTCGTGTTAAACAATAGAACATTAATTTTGGATTTCTACTTTGTCGAATGAACTCTTCAAAATCTTTCAAATGAAAATGTTCCTTTTTACTTTGTGTCATTCGATGCATAAACTCATAAATATGAAGAATATCTTCGTACCTTTTGATTCCATCCTCTAATGTTTTCATATTTTCTTCTGTATCTGCAAGAGTTACGTCTTCAGCAAAGTTACAAATATTATATGGACCTGACCATACAATTCTCTTGGCATTTTGGGTCACTAATTTTAAATCGGTACTTGATTCTGATACTGCAATTATTAATTCATCCATACTCCTCATACTTTTCACCTCTTCTTAATCTCTATCAATATTGGTTTATTCAACATGGTAAGTTCCTATCTTTTTATCTTCAATATTCTTATAGATATTTTCAAATACCTCTAGTAGTGAATCTATCATAATTTCATTTTCTATCACATATCCCATAGAATTTTCATCACTAAAGGAATCGATAAATAATTGTTTTGTTCCATCTTTTAAGATAAAAATTTCAAATCCTTTTCCGATTTTAAAATAATCATTTCTATTATATTTTTTTACATCCTCTTCTTTAACAATTCCTATATATTTTGCTTGTTTTGAAGATTCTAATGTTTTCTTAATCAAATCATTTTGTAACACTTTTGTCTTTTTCTGTTTTGAGGCCATAATCACTCTATATACGTTGACTCCTCTTTCTAGGGCACGAATATGTTCTTCTACATACGTTTCTTCTTGTGGGTTTTCTATCCATCCATAATCAGGTACTGTATCTAAACAGTAAACTTTATCCCCTTCATTTAAACTGCTCATTCTCTCATTTAACCAATCATATCCTACCACTTTTCTAGCTCTCTCGATTTCATCTTTTAATAAGATACTTATATTTCCGTACCCACCATCAATCGTAATATTTTCTCCATTGATAAAGCTTGATTCGGAAGAAGATAGGAAATAAACTACATTCGCTACTTCATACGGTTGCGCAATTCTTTCAATCGGGGTCCATAAAGGTGCTTCAAATTCCTGTTCTGGTGTATTCATATCTGTATTAATTGCTCCAGGAGAGATTGAATTTACTCGAATATGCCTCCTACCAAAATTGACACAAAGACATTTCATTAAACTAACAACAGCACTCTTACTGATACTATAGGACATACTACCAAATGCTCCACTATAGGCATCATTACTAGACATTAAAACAATATTTCCACCATTTTTAATATAACTTTGAAGGGAAGTCGCAATGATTAGTTGTGAATAAAAGTTACAGTTCATAACCTCATTAAATTCATCCAAGTCAAAGTTCACAAAATCATCGTTTTCTGAGAAGGTCCCAGCATTTAAAACGATACTATCAAATTCAATCCCCGCAATATCTTTTACTAGTTTATAACTATCCTCAATTTTTTTAAAATTATAAGGACCTAGCTTTTTCACGTTTTCTGATCCATATTCTTGGATTAGTTCATTGATTTTATCTTCACTTTCATGAAAAGTTCCATAAACAATATATCCTTCTTGTAGAAACTTACAAGCAATCGCTCTTCCAATTCCTCTAGAAGCTCCAGTTACTAACACTCTTTTCTTCATAAATAACCTCCTATTTACTTATATTACTTAACAATCGTATTTTCTATAGTATATCATACTTCTCATATATTATGATGATCTATTACCTCTTTAATAGCTTGTAGCTTATCCGTATTGATTAAGCCATTTTCTGTCTTTGTCGGCTCAATGAATCCACCTTCATCAAATTCGTTCCACGCATATAACAATATCAGTTCCTCTCCATTTTTTTCTTGAAATTGAATTGCTTTCTCTAATGTATTTTTTAATTCAATTAATGTAGGTTGCTGAATGTATTGCGTATCAAAATTTTCACAATTTTCCCAAGATACAGGAGAATCATATCTTGGTCTTTTATCCCAACCTGTTGTAACCCATGGAACAACCTTATTTATAGTGCGATACTCATACCACTTTGAGATTTCTAAATTGCTTATTTCTTTATAACTAATATGATTCTCTCCCGGAGTACAGTATTGTGTAATCGCATCCAATTTGAATAAACCACTCATTAATTTCGCTTGATTTCCATTCCAAACCATTCCGACAAAATAGGGATTATAATCTTTGCAGCTTTTTCGAATATAATTAACAATATCTAATAAATCTTTATTAATGTTAAAAATATAAATAACAGGTCTATTATTGATTTTCAGGTAGTTCTCCTTTGAGAATTGATCAATTAACCATAATGCATCATTTTTATTGAGTGGATTCGTACCAATAATTAAACACCAATTTATTTTTGACTGTTCTATTTCTAGAAATAAGTTTCTAGCTGTATCCAGTCCAGAATTAAAAGGATACCAACAAAAAGCAAAATAATCGATTCCATATTTACTAGCATAGTCAATTTCTTGCATAACTATTTTTTTTGAATTACATCTAATTTGAACATTATCTTCCTTTACAGATGCATAAAATGGTAACCGATTATGATATTTTTTAGGTGTTAAACATTTTTCCACTTCAAGTCCAACCGGATTTAGATTTCCAACCCAAGCATCCCATCTTATTACACCAAGTTTTATTTTACTTTTTTTCATACTGACCATTTCTTTCCTATATAGTCTTATTTTCTATTACTAAAATATTCTTTTATTTTATCTATAAATCTCTCAGTCACAGGAGATAGATTCTTAGGAATTTTTTCTATATGGAACCACTCTAATTTTTTTGATTCATCATCGTTAATCTTCAAATCCCCATGGAATTTCCTGATTTTAGTGATTGGGCTTTCTTCCTTCTTCCTAATAGGGGCTGGAATTTATAAAACCCTGTTTTTAAAAATATCTTTAATTTTAGCATTTAATAATTCTGCAAGTTTCCTATGGCTATCTTCTGTTAAATGAACTCCGTCTACTCCAGTTAATAATTCGTTATTACTTAAGAAATAACAATTGTATTTTTCGGCAATATCTTTATAAATATTATTCAATTCTTTGGATTTTTGTGTTGCACCTAAATATTTATTATTGGCTTTACAATAGTCTGTATCTTCATTTACTAATGGAGGAGTTATTAACAATAATCTAGGATAATTATCCTTTATTTGCGATTTTCTATTTAATATTACTTTTACAAAGTATTCTTCTAATAACTTTCCTATTTCAATAGAAGTTTTATTATATGTACTTTTTAATTCGTTAGTACCCAACATTAATATAACTAAATCAATTGGATCATGTGTATCCAAACAAGGTATTAAATATTCATATCCATTTTTGCCTTCCTTACCTGGTCTTGTATCATTAGAAATTAGTGTTCTACTATTTAAACCTTCTTCTATTACTTCAAATTCATTTCCTAGTAACTCTGATAGTATTTTTGTCCATCTTTCTTGATTTCCATATCTTTCGTGATTACTACCAGAAACATATCCCCATGTATTGGAATCTCCGTAACATAATATTCTTATTTGGTCCATAACTACCTCTCTAACCTATCATATTCTTCATTACTTACTGGTTCACACCATTCAGTTTTTGCATCTTCTCCAGGAACTTCAATAGCGATATGACTAAACCATGAATCTTTCTTCGCACCATGCCAGTGTTTGACATTTGCTGGTATTGTCACTACATCTCCTGGTTTCAGTGATTGTGCTTTCTTTCCTTCTTCTTGATACCAACCGCTTCCTGCAGTACAAACAAGGATTTGACCTCCTCCACTACTTGCATGATGAATGTGCCAATTATTTCTACATCCTGGTTCAAAGGTAACATTTGCTAAAAATAGGCTTGTTTTATTTAGATCAGTAAGTGGATTCAAATAACTATTTCCAATAAAATATTGTTTGTAGGCATCATTAGGTTCTCCTAAACCAAATATATTTTGCTTTTCAAATTCTTGCTTATTCATCACCATAAACCTCCTTGATCAGATCAAATGCACTCCATGCTTTCGGCCATCCCGAATAGAATGCTAGTTGTGTTACGATTTCTACTGCTTCTTCCTTTGTAATTCCATGCTTTTTTCCTAAAATAAAGTGTGATTTCAATTGTGGAAATAATCCTTGTGCCATAAGTGCTGATATGGTAATCATGCTTCTATCTCTTAATGATAATTTATCCTCTCTACTCCATACACTACCAAATAATACATCATCATTTAATTCTGCAAATTTTGGAGCTAAATTACCTAGATTATCTCTACCTGCTGTTTGCTTTTCCATATTTATCCTCTCCTTTTATTAATTTCTATCTATTATTATACTATAAAAAAAGCAACTTTTAAATTGCTCCTTTTATATCTAACATAATTTTTATTAAATCTGATATATCTATTATTTATTCTATCGTTTAAAATAATTTCAATTGCTTTAGTTTATCTAATTTATCAATATTTGATCCTCTTTTTTTATTTATATAATCACAATAAATATCTATAGAATCATCTCTATATAAACTAGGATATCTAGAGACGGCTACTTGTTTTTGAATATATTCGTCACTAACCATATAATCAAGAAAATTTTTGATATTTTCGTTGGTACCATAACAATCTAATCCAACTAATTCATTGATATGACCCAGCATATCATAACTATAATGTGCATCATTATGACGTTTTCCATCTATAATACTTACATCTTTTTCTTTCAATACTCTTTCTAGTAAAAAGAATTCTGATGGAAGAGATTCTCCATTTTTACAGTGGTTTCCTGTTTTACGTATCCACCAATCTATGCAATCGCTACCATTCAGTAAACAATTATAATCAGTTCTTTCATCTAGTAATACTGTATTTGCCATTTCTTCACTATCGATATTTGGATGACCATATGTAAAAAGACGATAGAAAGGATTTGGTGAAACAAAATCATCCCATTGATTTGGATCATATAATCCTTCTTTTATCAACTCATGTGTATATGGAACATAATTTTTATCACGGATAGCAAGTCGTACAATATCAAAATAGATAGGATTGTTTGTTCCTGCCATTTTTATCTTTTGAAGTCTTAAATATTTCTTATAAATATCTTTTAGTCTTGGTTCACGCATTAACATTTCATAATCATAGTAAAAGTCATGAATTGTCCATTGATAATCAAAAGTACCATCTTTTAGTTTACTCATTAGTAGTGGCAATGTATTTAAAACTCGTTCATCCAGTTGCTCTTTCGTTAAGCATATTCCATTATGATCAGAAGTGAACTCTAAACATTTTTCAATTTCATCTTCACCAATACCAATTGACTTGATTTGAGTATTAATCTTTAGATATAAAGCCATTTCTAAATAATCAACATAATCTTTCACCCTTATTGTTTCCATAAAATCCCCCGTTTGATAAATATTTATTTTATCATACTATAACTATTTTTCTTTGTAAATAAATTAGTACTAATTCCTAGATTTTGACTCGTTAAAGTACTTATTTCCTTGACTTTTTTAACTTAAAATAGTATTATAAAGCACAAAAAAAGGGGGGGAGTAATTATGGAAATATATTCTATCTTGGAAATGTTAATAAACAATATATCTCCTGTAGAACCATTAGATGATGATTTGCTTAATTTATTGTTATTCACTGATTTACCTAAAAGAGAAAGAATATTTATCACTATTTCTTTTATTACACCTCTTTTTACTAAGGTATATCCAAAATTAGGGCATTATATTTTTTCTTATCATCATAAAAAATATCCATTTGAAGTTTTATCAGATTGGGATTTACAAAAATATGATTTGGAAATCTTGGAAAATAAAGAAGAACGTCGTAAACATTCCCTATTACGTACTCTAAAGTTGGCATGTTCTAAACATATCGATCTAATAGATCCCCACGTTGTAATTGGGAAATCCTCACTACAAGCCTTTTCCCCTATTATTACTTTTTTAGATCATAATCAACAAAAAGTAATTGATTATAATAGAAATTTGGTAATGGCAAAAGATGATTATTATCAATTATTTCACTTTCAAGAAATAAGTAATATGGACAATTATAATTTGTATTGTCTTTGGTATGTCCTAGAAAGAATTCAGGAGCCTTCACTCCTTTATCCCCTGCTACTATTTCCGAATGAGATGTTAAAAGAATTGTCTCAATTTAAAGAATTTGAATTTCTTAATAAAAAATTTGATTCTAATGGATTTAATTATAGAAATTATACTTTATTTGGTCACCATTGTGATAATATGTTTTTTTTAGATAAAGATTATGATGATACAAAATACGACTCTTTGAGAGAAATGATAGATGAATTTACACTCACAGAACAATCTCCTATTTCTGTAAGAAATGGCTTACCAGTTTATCAAGTACAAAGAACAAAATTTAGTTGTATTTCTGACTTTTTTATTCCTGAAGCACCTGAGGTAGAGACACTTCATTCTAACGAAAGATATGAACATTGTCATGAGAATTCTCAACGCTTGGCTATGATTCTATCTGCTAATAAAAAGGATGTTCTTTATATCGTAGGTGGAAAGATTTCTTCAAACGATAAGGAATATTTTTATCATTCTTGGGTAGAACTTTTGATGGATGGAAAATGGTATGTTTTAGATTTTAATCATAATCTATGTATGGAAAAGAAAAAATATTATAAAATATATAGAGCTGTAGTGATTTCTAGAACCGAGGCTTCTGATATGAGAGAGGCTATTCAAACGGTTGCTTTTGATGCTGGATTACAAACATTACAACCAATGGAGTTTAACTTTTTTGGAAGAGAATTCAAAGATTGCTTAGAAAAAAACCAAAAAATGCTATCAAAAAAAGCTCTATAAAAGGGCTTTTTCGTCTTATTAAATTAAGTTTAGATCTTCTAGCATTTGTTTATGATCATAAGCTAAGTCCATTTCCTTGATTTCTTCAGGCTTGAACCACTTTACCTCATCACATTCACTAACAGGAGATGGCGTACCACTAACAATCTCACAAGTATGTGGTAAACATATAAATGTTTTTGTTGGATGACGACCAATTTTATCATAGTATCTGCCAGTAAATTTGATATTACCAAGCTCTACTCCAATCTCTTCCATAGCTTCTCTTTTTAAGGCATCCTCTACTTCTTCTCCCCATTCTATAGCGCCTGCGATTAATCCCCAATATCCGTTATAAGCACCAGCGGTTCGGTGCATTAATAATATTTCTCCCTTTTCATTTCTAATAATCCCATCTACTCCAACATAAGGATGATCTGTTTTCATATAATTTCTCCTTCTTATATTAAAAATATATTATCTATTATTTTTATAAAGTAATAGTTTTTTTATTTTGATTTTCCCTTTTCTTTAGAAATTCCTTGCATCTCATAATAGGTGTCTATATCCCCTATTTTATCCTCTTCATTTATATAGATAGATTTCGGTATTACAGTAGTTACTGTATCGAAAGAAGAAAGGATAGGGTATAAATCCGTAAAACTCTTTTTTTGAAATTCTGTTAATTGTTGTGGTACATGCATAATGGCTTTATTTTCTCCTTGACTGGTTAAATTTTGCATGAGAACCATTCCTTGTAATGCAAATGCGATTGCTTTTCCAAATAGACCCATTTCTTTATTATATTGCAAATTTAATCTTTGGAATAATTCATCTGTTTCAATTTCATCTTCAAAACTTGAGCTGTGGATTTGATGTCGATTGTTCTTATCATATTGCTCTTTCCACTCTCCATAGTAAAGTATATTTCCTTCATGATCCATAAAAAATCCTAGTTCTTTCATTTTGCACTTCCTTTCTATTACTAATTAGTTTTTATATTTCTCCGCAAATTCGATTTTGGTATTCATTAGTATCATTATTAATAATTATAACATAAAAAAGATACGATTAAACGTATCTTCTCTCTTCACTCTGTTCTTCTCCAAATATTGGCAAAGAATATATCTTCATTATTTCATCTAAAGCTCGAACATATACTTGACCAAAATCTTCATAAACCATTGGATTCAATAATTTAACATATGATGCATTCTCTCTCATAAATCTATCCTGATTTTGCCATGCCTCTAAAAGGGCATTACGATATTGTACAACTTTGTTATCAACATCATGTTTATGCGTAGCTAGTACTCTTACTATGCCGTTACGGTTTAACATAGAAGAAAAATCTTCTAAAAATTGTTGCGTTGCTTGCATTGGATATTGTACTGCCAAATCCATAGCCTCTCCACTCGCATCTTCCCCTTTTTGAACAGCAGAACGAATTAATGCAATATTACGATCGTAGGCATGAATATAACTATCCTCTTGAATGCTTCCCTTAATATTTCCATGCTTCCCATCAATTTTACCAGTTTCTCTTAATCTAAAATCTACTGGCATTTGTTCATAGGTCGTAGCATAATGCATACAACCTTCAATAAAGGAACGATCCTGTGGAATAATAGCATCCCAGCAGACAAATAATTGATCAGGATTATCATCAGGATCAATTATCTCACTTCTTAAATAGTATACATCTTTCACACTGTATCTTTCATAATCTTTAGGTAATTCATCGCATAGAATTAATAATCTCCCGTCCATAAAAATTCCCCCTCATTTAAAATATTTTCATTATTCTACCATAAAACATAAAAAATTTCAAATTAAATTATTAGCTTTTTCTTAAATAAAAAAGAGTACTAACATTTCTCATGCTAATACTTTTTATTTGCAATAACTTAATTACTTTTCTAACATTGCCGTTACTTCGTCTTTTTTTCAAATCTATCACTTTCCGTAGCAATTTTTATACTTTTTGCCCGAACCATAAATTCTACCAAATCCAATATATATTATTTATAATATTACTTTAATTACCGGTATTTCATGGAAAAAGTGGTTCCGAAGTATTCGATATTTATGGTATTTACAGTATTATTGTTACTATAAATGTTTTATCCAATGGGAACAAAATGGGAACATTTTGACTATTTTTATATTATTTATTATCAACTATTAATAAATTTTGTTTATTTATTTCTTCTTGTAATAACTCTAAATCTTTCAAGCTTTTATTATTTTGTAATGCATTCATTTGTCTTCTTGCTGAATTATTGAGTTTAACTAATCTTTCAGTCTGAGGTACTTTTTCCTCTATTAATTCGGCATTTGTATTTTGAAGATTATTTAATATCACTAAATGTAACAAATCAGTGTAATCACGCATATTTCCGGTTTTAGCTAATTCTGGATAACCTTCTCTCCATTCTTTAGCTGTCATACCAAATAAAGCAACATTTAAGATATCAGCTTCTTCAGCATAAACAAATTGTTTTTGTTTTTCCGTTAAAGTTGGAACAATGCATTTCTTTACAGCATCTGTATGAACTACATAATTTACCTTTGATAAAAGTCTTGTTGCACTCCACTCTACATTATATTGGTAAGCTTCATTAGATTTTAGTCGTTCAAATTCTTTTATTAAGTATAACTTAAATTCTGGGCTTAACCAACTTGCAAATTCAAAAGCGATATCTGGATGAGCAAATGTTCCACTATTATATCTACCTTGTTTAGAAATAATTCCTATTGCATTAGTTGCTTTAATCCATTTTTTAGGGGTCATTACAAAGGCATTCGTTCCAGACTCATTTTTAAACCCATCGAATTCGATGGAATTAAAATTTTCATTATTAAGATACTCCCAAGTCCCCAAAAACAACAAACTATTTGTACTTCTCATCCAGTTTTGTATAATATAGTCTGTTCTTTCCTTGTCTTTATATCTTGCTAAATCTGTAAGAGAAATATAATCCACATTACCTATTCTCATTATACTTACTTTATTATTGATTACGTTTAATTCTGTTTTTACTGTATCTTTTATATTATTCAACCCCTCATATTATATTTATTCTTTTGTTTTTGACACAACACTTATTAATAACTCTTCAGGATTGTTTATCCAATATTGCTGTTACTTCTATTTCTATTTTTGAACCTTTTCTAACAAAACCTCCAACTTCTACCATAGTAGAAACTGGCATTGAATTTTTAAAGTATTCTGCCCTGATGGGTGAAACTACTTTAAAATCATTGATATCTTTTAAGTAGATAACTGCTTTTACAACGTTATCTAATGTAGCTCCTGCTTGCTTTAAGATATCATTAATTTCTTCAAATACTAATCTTGTTTGCTCTCCTACGTCTTCAGTTACCACTTCATTCATTTCACCTGCTGGTGCTTGAACTCCTGAAACGAAAATTAAATAAGAATCCCCTAAATCAATCTTTTTAGCCGGAGTATAAACCCCTTTCATAACATAACCTTCTGGTTTTATATTTTCAATTTTCATTTAGATCTCTCCTTTTCGGATTATTTTCTTACTCACAATCCCTATAAAATATGCTATTTTCCGCAGCAATTTTTATACTTTTTGCCCGAACCACAAGGACAAGGAGCGTTTCTTCCTATTTTTTCACTCTTCTTTGGTGTACGTGCTCTTGTGTCATCACTATCATTTGTTACTTGCTTTTTACTAACTGCTTTTCTTTCTACATTCTGATTGATTTCAGATTTTGCTAACATAACTGTAATGTCATGATCAATTCTTTGCATCATTTTATCGAATAATTCAAATCCTTCCATTGTGTAAGCACGTAATGGATCTTCTTGACCATAACCTCTTAAATAAATACCTTCTCTTAAATGAGACATGGTATTAATATGCTCTGTCCAGTGATGATCAATTACATTTAAGCTAATTGCTTTTTCAAATTCATCAGCAACTTCTGATGGGATTTTAGAAAGTTTACTATCATATTCCGCTAATACTTTTTCTACGATTGTATCAATCATTTCTTCAGCAGTTCGATTATCAAGTTCTTCTTTATCTAAATCATTTTTCAGTAAGTTTTCATTTACATAAGTCGTAATATCAGCGACATCATCATTTGTAAGGCGTCCTTCTGGATAAATATGAGAATTTACGATATCTGCAACGTGATTTTTAATCGTATCTAGTACGGTATTATGAATAGATTCACTATCTAGAATTTCATTTCTTCTTCCGTACATGATTTCCCTTTGATTGTTCATTACATCATCATATTGAAGTAATTGTTTACGAATATCAAAGTTATTTCCTTCAACACGTGCTTGTGCAGAAGATAATGCCTTCGTAAATGTTTTACTACGGATTGCCTGATTTTCATCAAATCCTAAATTTTGCATCATCACTTTAATTCTGTCAGTTCCAAAGCGAACCATCAGTTCATCTTCCATAGATACGTAGAATTGTGTATATCCAGGATCCCCTTGACGTCCAGAACGACCACGTAACTGATTATCAATACGTCTTGATTCATGACGCTCTGTACCAATCACACAAAGTCCACCTAATTCGCGAACCTCATCGCTTAATTTAATATCGGTTCCGCGTCCTGCCATGTTAGTTGCAATTGTTACTGATTTTCCTAATCCAATTTTCGCAATGATTTCGGCTTCACGTGCATGGTTTTTCGCATTCAATACCTCATGTGGAATCTTTTTTTGTTTTAGTAAATTACTAATTAATTCACTCGTTTCAATGGCAATCGTACCAACAAGTACTGGTTGGCCTTTCTTATATCTTTCTTCAATCTCGCTTACAATCGCACGATATTTTCCTGCTTGCGTAGAATACATTAAATCTGGATTATCGACACGAATAACTGGCTTATTTGTAGGAATACAGATTACATACATATTATAAATATTTCTAAATTCTTCTTCCTCTGTCTTCGCAGTACCAGTCATACCAGATAATTTTTTATACATTCTAAATAAATTCTGGAATGTAATGGTAGCTAAGGTTTTTGTTTCTTGATTAATCTTTACATTTTCTTTGGCTTCAATCGCTTGATGTAATCCATCACTATAAGCACGTCCCTTCATTAGACGACCTGTAAATTGGTCAACAATGATTACTTCTCCGTCTTGTACTACGTAATCCACATCATTGTGCATAGAGTAATTGGCACGGAGTGCTTGATTAATATAATGAACTAACTCTGAGTTATCTAGACTATATAAGTTATCCAAGTGGAAACTCTTTTCTGCTTTCTTTACTCCCTCTTCAGATAGGGAAACATTTTTTGTTTTTTCATCATAGATATAGTCATCTTCTTTTAAAGATTTAGCAAAACGATCTGCATCAATATAAAGGTTAGCACTTTTCATCTCTCCACCAGAAATAATTAATGGTGTTCTCGCTTCATCAATTAAAACAGAGTCAACCTCATCAATAATAGCAAAGTTTAATGGTCTTTGAACTCGATCTTCTTTTCTAATTACCATGTTATCTCTTAGGTAATCAAATCCAATCTCATTGTTTGTTGAATATAAAATATCACAAGCATATTGTTCTTGTTTTTGCTTTGGTGTTAAATCTCTTAAGTTAATTCCAACTGTTAATCCTAAGAAGCGATGGATATTACCCATCCAATTGGCATCACGATCTGCTAGGTATTCGTTAACTGTGATGATATGAACTCCTTCTCCCGTTAAGGCATTTAAATATGCTGGCATAACAGAAGTTAATGTTTTTCCTTCACCAGTTTTCATCTCAGCAATATTACCATAATGGATTGCCAAAGCACCTAGAATCTGTACATAATAAGGTTTTTCTCCAATTACTCTATCACAAGCCTCTCTAGCTACTGCAAAGGCTTCTACCAAAATATCATCTAAGGTTTCTCCTTTTGATAAACGGTCTTTGAATTCTTCCGTTTTAGAACTTAATTCACTATCAGACAATTCTTTCATTGTAGAATCTAATTCTTCAATTTTATCTGCTAGTGCTGTAAATTTTTTTAGCTCTTTATATTCATGGTCAAATAGCTTTTTTAAAAATTCCATGTTATCATCTCCTGTACTTACATTATACCAATTCTACCATTATATTTAAAGGACTTTTCTATGAAAAGCGTCTCTTTTTTTATAATATTTAAAAAAATAACCATAATTTAATGGTTATTAATTCATTACTGCATTTTTTTCTTTTTCTTGTTTATAAATTTCATAGTATTTTTTGATTTCTTCATGACGGAATGGCCATTCTTTCTTACGAACTGTTTCAATTAAAGAAGTTAATTCTGAATGAAGAATTCTATCTAATTCTTTAGAATAATTCATTTGATTTTTATGATAATTATATTCCCCACGATCTAATACTTTAAAGGATCCATCGGGAAATACTCTAAGGTCTAAATCATAATCAATATATTTAATAGCTGTCTCATCAATTAAGAAAGGAGATGCGATATTACAATAGAATTGAATTCCTTCTTTTTTATATTGTCCAATGACATTAAACCATTTCTTTTTAAAGAAGAACATAATCGCTGGTTCTCTTGTTTTCCAACTACGTCCATCAGATTCTATTACTTTCGTACGATCATTTCCAAAGACTAAATATTCCTCCCCTATTTCCAGCAAGACGGCTTCTTCCCATATTTTATGAATTTTTCCATCGTGTTTATAACAATGAATTACATAATGGCCTCCTACCTTTATTTTTTTCATACAAATTCCTCTTTCCTAGCTAGTATTATACTATGGAATCACTTTTTTGTAAAATGATTCCCCTTTCCCCAGCTCTAGAAAATAATGGAAAAATGTTTATTTTATTCTATCTTCAATATAGTGAAGAGCAAAATTTCTGATTTCTTCCATTTTCTTTTTTGTATCTAAATTTTTATACTCAAATCGGTCTACTAAACGATTAATGTAATTCTGTTCTTTAATATATTTTAGTCCACTATTATAGTTAATATCGAAGAGAAAAGCAATATAGGAAATCCAAATATCAATTCCTGTTTGTCTATCTTTACTAAGAATTGTCTTCTTAGACATAAAGTCGTTATATATTTTATCAGTAATTAAAGAATTTTCTACTTCTTCTACTGTGATATTTGCCATGGTATAAATAGCGTCCGTTGTCTTTGCACGAAAACTATCCATTTTATCCGCATCACGAATTAATTTACTATGAAAAATTTCTTTTTCTGTCATTCCTTCTGTTTCTAACTTATATTTACTATGGTTTGCAATTGCTTTTTTTATGATAGTATCATAAGTATCTTCTTCGATGAATTCTCGAATCATATTTCCTTCAAATAAAATTTTCACTCCTAAAGAAGCATGGTCAATATTTTTTACATCTTCTCTGAAAGTACCATACTCTTTTGCCTGATCAAAACGACCAATATCATGTAATAAGGCAATTAATCGTGCAAGATTTCTATCCTCTTCACTTAAATTTAAATCATTACTAATATATTCTGCCATCTTGACTACGTTATAGGTATGAATTACTTTGTGTTTTATTTTTTCATCATTAATATCGAAATTATCTTTAATAAATTGATTAAATCTTTTCGTAGCATGTTCAAACATTTTACCACCTACTTAAATTATATTTTTATTTTTTTAAATTAGAAATTTCTTTATTTCTTCAACTTAGTTCTCTGAAAGAAAAAATATATTTCCCAATTTTTATTTTAGCATAAAAAGAAAGAAAACAAAAAAATCATTAATAAAAAACTTTATTAATGACATAATATTATTGATTTTTTACCTGAAATTTAATATCTTTTATCTTCATTTTTCCAGGAACTTGTTCCTGAAGACTCTCATTCATGTTCATAAGACGTCTTACCAATTCTTGACGTTGTTGTTCTAATTTTTCTGGATCTAGAGCATCACGAATCTGCCCCGTATATTGTTTTGCTTTTCTATACTCTTTTGGCGTTTTCGATTTCTTTTCGATTTCCTCACAGATTTTATTTATATTCCACTGATAAACTGCATCTTGATTACTGCTTAATGCTTTAATTATTTCCTGCACATTTTCATCTGTTATAGGAAAGTTTTTTCTTTGAATTAATCTATCTATCTCAGATAAGTTATCCCCTATTATACAATCAATTAGACATCTATCAGTATTTTGTTTAATTTCTTGGGGTAATTTTTGATAGGATTCTGTATCGTAAAAAGAAGCAAAATTATATATACCGTGTCTATTTTTACAATAAATTTGTGCTGGAACAGCAACCGTTCCGTAGGAAGAGGAGTACGTTATATCATGAACAAAATCTATGATACCATTTTCTTGCAAAAATTTTAGATTTTCAAATTTCATATCTCGCACCATTTGATATTTATTTTCATCCATAGGAACCATTTCTTTTGCCCACATCTTAATCAAATCATTAATGATATTTATTTTTTCTTCTTTTATACTTTCTTCGTCTTCTAGAACCCAAACCCTATCTTCAAGAACTTGAACTTCTGGATATATCGAATCTGGCCAATTGCTATCCTCTACTAAAGAATTTAGAGAAACTTCATTATTCTTAATAATATCATCTAGCATGGCAAGCCGTCTTTCACTGTTAATATTAGAAGATAATAATTCCCTAATCCATTTAATTTGACCTGCTTTTATTAAGGACTCTAATAAATTATAAGTTTCTCTATACCAATGAATCGTGTTACCATCTTCATCTAAGAAACAACTACCATAATCATAAAGATATCCATCAGCGTCCATTGATCTAACGTGTTCAAAATATCTTTCCACCTCAGGAATAACCTTAGAGTATTGATTTGCCATGGTATTAATTTCCTTATGTAATTTGTTATACTCTTCTAATAGAGAATCACCTTTATACTCAACTGTAATTTCTGGATCTTGCAAATTATTCAAAACTCTAAAGAATAAAGCAGCACCACTAATACCGCTACCTATATTGGTTTTTAATACACATAATAATCCGGCTAAATCAAGAAAAGCTTGTCTATTCTTTTCCCAAACTCTTATTTTCTCTTTCAATTCACATTTTATTTTTTCATCTTCAGTCAGCGATGTAGATGCACTGTTTTCTATATTAACTTCTTCTTTGGCACTATCAAAAAAGTCGTCTGGCATTGGAGCATCAAGTGCTGTCTCCAATTCCTCCCCTAATTTTTTCATCTCTTTTACTGTTTTTCTTGGTTTTTCTGTGTCCATTGGTTTCACAAAAGATGTTGCTAAAAAAGTATCTACTTCTGTATTACAAGTTATTGATTTATCCATAATTTTGTCCTCCTCATTGTACAACAAATTATACTAAATTCTTATCTATAATGTTTATTGGTGGATAAAACATTGTGAATAATTTGTGTTTATATTTTTATATTGTAAACAAATCAGGTGAAATTTGCAAGGAATTTTACCATAAAAAAGAGAATCTTTATTGATTCTCTGAAAAAACAAAAAAAATTCTTGGCAACGTCTTATCTTCGCATACACTATTGTCAGCGCTGAAGG
>CANOBK010000004.1 GCA_947564265.1 uncultured Caryophanales bacterium | reverse complement strand
TCATTATTTCCGAGTTGTAATGAGTAATATCCATTTCCTGTTACTTTGGATGAGGTACTATTTGCGATTCCTTCGATAATGATATCTGGTATCTCATACTGAACATTCATCAAATAATCGTATCCTGCATTTGGATCTTCTGATGCAGTTATTCTACTTCCTCGATTATTCTTTACTTCTTTTAAGGTAACATCGTCATCCATCTCTCTTGTGATTGTTACTGTATAGGTATTTACATCTCCTGATTCACTCGTAACATCTAAAGTAATTACATTCGTTCCTTTTGTCAAACTATATGTCCCATTTCCTGATATGACTGCAGATTTATCCTCCGGAATTCCTTTAATAGTGATACTACTAACATCTTTTCCGACATTCATTGTATAGTCATTTTTCGTTTTCTCAAATGTTTCATTCAAGGATCCTGTACTTAACTGAATATCCGTTAGATAATTGTTTTCACTTGCCTCTTTCTTGACTGAAATTTGATATACTTGATAACTCTTATCTTCTGCGATACTCGTAATTACAATCGTATTAGAAGCATTATTTAAATTGTTATGTCCCTTAATTGTATAAGTTGTTGTTTTCTCTTCTGGGGTTACTTTCACATTTAATTTCGTGACACTTTTTGGAATCGTAAGTGAATAGTTTTTTGTCTCTTTCGAGAATGTTGGAGATAACGTATATCCCTCTACTTCAATATTTAATAAGTCACTATTACTATTTTTCTCTTTAAAAATATTGATTGTGTAAATTTGTGTTTCTCCTGTTTGAGAAGTTACTGTAATCTCAAACGAATTATTTCCACTGACTAAATCAAATGTTCCTGTTCCTGTTACCGTTCCTTCTTCTGCTGTTGCTTCTATCGTTACACTCTTCGTATTTGAATCTACTTTTCCTGTATACTCTGTCAATATTTTACTAAATTCTGGACTCAATTCTACTTTTTGATTCTTGTCATCTTTTACGTTTAAGCTTTGTAGGAACGTATTGGAACTCTTCTCTTTATAGACATGTAATAAATATGTTTTTGAATTTCCATTTGGTGCGGTTACCATTACATATACAGAGTTTAGACCTGTTTGAAAGTTCTCATTATATAGCACTTGTACCTTCGCTAATGGATTCTGTGGGATTGCTTCTAAATCCAGTTTCTCTGTTTCCGCTGGAACTGTCAAATAATATTCATAAACTAAAGGTTCAAAATCAATATCAACACTTGGTTCTTTAATAGTTAAACTCTTTAAGTTATTATTACCCGTATCATCTCTTACAATCTTATAAGTATAAGTTGTCGTTTCTTTTCCACTCTCACTTGTAATTTCTACTTCAAAAATATTGACAATTCCTTCTTTTAATTCAAACGTTGGATCTGTTACTACGGTACTAGTTCCATCTGTTACATCGCGATACTCTACTTTTTGATAATCACTTTTTAAAATCGCCTTTAGTGAAATCTTTTCTGTTGCGAATGGAAGACTAATTTCATAAAGAGTCGTATCTGGATCAAAGGTATACTCACAATATCCTTCTCCACTTGCACATAGATAAGCCTGTGGATTTTTTAATAAAATATTTTTTGGCGTAGAGTCATCAGATGCTTCTTTATTAATTGTAATTGTATAGATTTTAGATGCTCCATCTGAGGTAGTCACAATAATTTTTTTAATATTTTCACCAGGATTAAGAGTAAATGTTCCTCGACCTGAAATTAATGCTGCTTGATCTTTCGCTACGGCATCTATTTTGATAGTAGGTGTGTCTTTATCTACATTAACTGTATATTCTAGTGTCCATGGAGCGAAATCAATTGGGATATCTCCATCATTTAAAGTAATACTATCTAAGAATGTGTCTCCGACTACTCCTGATTTTGCGCTGATTCTTGCATACCCGTTTCCTGTGTTTCCAGTCATGATATCATTTCCATCATGGGTTGGCATTGTCTGGTTTCCAGCGATGGTTTCTGCTTCTTTTAAATAATATTTTTCTGAAACGCTATATCCAACTGGTGTATTCTTAGCAGAACTCTTAGTTAATACAAAACCAGAACCTCCTCCGGCTCCACCCCAGCCATTACCGTATGAAGTATAGTATCCACCATACCACCCTCCACCGGCACCTTGACCACCATATTGGGAACTGACATGTAAAGAGCCTGTATCTTCTGCGGCATCGTATCCTTTTCCAAAGGCCCATCCGTCGGTTTGAGTACCTCCTCTTCCACCTCCGGCATATCCAGTAACTCCGCCACCATCTCCAGCGGGCTCCCAGTCCATTCCGCCACCGCCACCGCCTCCGGCAACGATAAATCTAGATAATAAGGCAGCTTCATTATCCCAAGTGCTTGGAATTAAACGGATATCTGTGGCACCACCACCAGAAGCAGCCGAATCACTACAACTAGAGGTTCTTGTAATTCCACTACCGCCTCCATTATAGCCACCAGCAACTGTACCAGGTCGTCCACAAAAAGATTTTCCTTCTCCACCTACATAAATATATAACTTATCCCCTGCTTCTAATTGAACAATTCCTTTCGAATATCCACCTTTTCCTCCATTACCAAGTTGGCCATTTTGATGACGTCCTGCACCTTGAGCTCCCCATACTTCCAAGGTATAACTACCATTGAATGGTGCAGTAAATATTTGATAATCACCTGTATAACTATATCCTTCATCAATCTCTTGTTCAATGACTTCCACACGATTAATATTTAAGGTGTAAATGGTAGAAGGGACTCCTTCTAAATCAACTTGAATTGTAACAGTCTTATCATTAGGCCCCACATAACGATTCTCATCAATCTTAATGGTTGCCTCCTCAAAGTAAGCCTCTGCATCAATGTTTAATGTTCTTTCATATTTTGATATATCCACTGTATAAGTAGTTTTATTTGGATCAAATGATGGATGTAAAATACCATTAGAAACTACCATAGACTTTAAAAGACTCGTCTTTTTTCTAGTAAAATTAAAAGTGTATACTTGATTGGTTAAATTAGCTTCACTAAATACAATTATTTGTTTTGTTAAAGTATGCTCACTAAAATCATAAATAGTATCCTCTGGAATCACTTGACCTGGATATCTTTTTAATAACTCTAGATTTATTTTTTCTATTTCAGTTGGCACTTCAATATCATAAGTAAATTTATTATCTTCAAATCCTTCATATAAAATTCCGTTAACTTTAAAGCCTTTTAATATCGCAGAAGGACTAGCTACTCTTGATACATTAATATTATAAGTATCTACATTCCCATTCACATTAGTCATCACAACTTGAAATAAGGTTTCGCCAGCTGGAACATTAAAAGTTCCTGTTCCAGTTACTAGAGCTTCGCCTAATTTTGTTTCAGCAGTAATGGTAATTTCAGTATCTTCTGTTCCTAATAGAAGGTCATACTCATATTCTGTTATATCAAAGTCTGGAATTAATTCTCCATGATTTACAGATATATCTAAAAGTTGATCTATTTCACTGTCTACATAATAGGTAATTTTGGCATGTCCATCTCCACTATTTCCAGCCATAGTCCCTTGTCCATCATAAGTTGGCACCTGTAAATTACCAGCAATGGTTGAAGCATCTTTCAAATAGTAAGAAGACGATACAGAATACCCATCAGGAGTGTTACTAACAGTGCTATCTGTTAATATGAATCCAGAGCCTCCACCGGCTCCACCCCAGCCATTACCGTATGCAGTATAGTATCCACCATACCATCCTCCACCAGCACCTTGACCACCATAAGTACCACTAATATGAGAAAAAGTTGTATCTGCTACAGCATCATAACCTTTTCCAAAGGACCAACCATCAGTTTGAGTAGCAATTTTTCCTCCATTATTAGAACCAGTTTCTCCGCCACCATATCCAGCAGGCTCCCAGTCCATTCCACCACCGCCACCGCCTCCGGCAACGATAAATCTAGATAGTAAGGATACCTCGTTATCCCAAGTACCTGGAATTAAACGTATATCTGTAGCTCCTCCACCAGAAGCAGCCGTATCACTACAACTAGAGGTTCTAGTGATTCCACTACCGCCTCCATTATAGCCACCAGCAACTGTACCAGGCCGTCCACAAAAAGTCTTACCTTCTCCACCAACATAGATATAAATTCTTTCTCCTGCCTCTAGATGTACTGTTCCTTTCGAATATCCACCCTTTCCACCACTACCAAGTTGGCCATTTTGATGACTTCCTGCACCCTGGGCACCCCAAACTTCTAAAGTATAATCCGTTGAATAAGGTGCCACAAAAGTTTGATAATCGCCTGTATAGTTAAATTCCTCCGTCAATGCACCTACTGTTACCTTGAATTCACGCTTTATATGAAAAGTATATATCGTACTTTCTAATCCATCCTTAGAAGCCTCAATTTCAACCGTATTGTCACCAGTTTTTAACTTCTTATTTGAAATATTCACATTAATATCTGTATCCTTTGAAATTGTAGGTTGAAAATCAGTAATTGTATTTTCGACACTCAAATTATAAATATAAGTATTTTTATCAAAATCAAATGTTGTTCCATCTACAGTTACATTATCAAGTTTTGCTTTTCCTTGATTTGGATAGATATCATGAACAAAAATATATCCATCTTTATCCATTAAAATGACTGTATGAATTTTCCCGGATTCTAGAGTAATCTTTCCTACGCCACTTGCCCAAACATAAATATTACGATTGTAATTTAACGTAACAGTTACAGAACTTTGCGGTAAAACAACCTCATAAGTGTTATTTATTCCATTATAAAAAGTTGTAAGTTCCAATCCTTCAGCATTAATTGGTAACTCTCCTGCTTTCACTTCTTCTTTCTCTATGGTAAACACCATAAGAATCATAATTAATATGATAAAAATTGTCTTCATTCTTTTCATCAATAACACTTCCCTATTATCAAAAGATAGACACTAACCTATTCTAAGTAAAATTATACCAAAAATATCGACATTTTAACACTTCTTTTTCAAAAAAGAATAGATTTCTCTATTCTATTTACAAACAATTGAAAATTAAGACTTACTTTATGATAATAAAAACTGAACAATGACTGGAGATAATACTAATAATAAGATGATAGGAACAAACAAAAGAACAGAGGCAACACTTACCTGAATTGGCATTCGATTAATTCTTTCCTTGGTATCCATAACTCTCATTTCTCTAATATAATTCATCTGTTGATGAAGCATTTTAATCATATTATTTCCATAAGTATTTGACTGTCTAATATTTAAAATCATATTTTGAATCGTTGCAGATGGAATTTTAGTTTTTAAAGACTCCAATGCTTCTCCTAGACTCTTTCCATAAGACATTTCATTTAAAGCATTAGAAAATTCCAAAGATAACTCACCTTCTACACTTTTGGAAGCTAAATATAAGGAATCTGTCAAATTTCTTCCAGATTCTAAGGCTAATGACACGACTTCAAAAAAAGAAATCGCCTCTTTTTCCATTTTTCTTCTACGATTTTCAATGCGAAAATCCAAATAAAATTTAGAAAAGAAATAATAGTAAACGGTACAGAGAATAAGATTCGTCAATATATTTCGATAATCAATAATAAAAAAAATGGTAAAAAGAAGAATAGTAGATAATAATCTAGTATTCAAGAAAGAATAAACAGTAATTTTAGATTCTGAACCAAGAAAAAGACACTTTTCATGATACTTTTTAATTTCTTCCCTTCGATAAATTTTATTTTCTATTCTTCCACTTTTCATAGAAACCTCCTAATAATCGATTTTCATGATATGATGAATGACAATGATATAAATGATATAAAGTACAATAATGATAAATAAAAGTAAAAATCCCAAAGTTGTTTGAAATAACACATTAAAATAGGTTGGATTTAAAAAACGAATCAATAATACAATAAAAAATGGTAAAAACATTAATATTTTAGAAATAGCATCAGCAGAAGCAGTAGTAGATTTTAATTCCTTGGTTAATTTTCTCTGATCTAAAAAATTCGTTTCAATCGATTCAAAAATATCACTAATATTTCCCCCTGTACGATTTAAAATAATTAAAGATGTTGTAATGTAACGGACCTCTTCGATTGGTACTCTTTGATAAAACCTCTCTAATACCATTTCTAACTCTAATCCGAATTTTAAATCGACATGCATTCGGTAAAATTCTTCTCCCAAAGGACCAGAAAGCTCTTTAGAAACAATTTCTAGTGACTGGGTAATACTTTTTCCTGCTTTAAAGGAATTTCCCATAATGGTAACTGCCTTTAATAAATCTTCCTCAATTTGACTCGTTCGTTTTCTTCTTTTAACTTCCCAATAAATATCTGGAAGGAAGAATCCAAAAAGGAAAAAGAACAGTGTCCAAAGAATGGAAGGCTCATAAATTTGAAATCCACAAAGAAGAAAGTAAAATCCTAGAAAGAGAATTCCCCAAACCATTTTCTTTGCGATAAATTCTATTAAACAAAAACTACTAGTCTCTTTATGAGTTAAATAGATTTCATATCTTTTACTATACTCTCCAACTAGTTCAGACTTACCAAGCCACCTAGAGAGTCTTTCTAGCATATCTAAACCCACAAGATAAACACTATCCCCTACAGAACTTCCATGTTCTACTAAAGGTTCAATAGTGTAGCTTTCTAAACGTTTAGAAAGACGATAGACACCATAAAACTTTGAAATTAGGAGATAGACTCCTAAAAATAGAAAGAGTAAAATACCAATAACGATAAGTATCACTGGCTCTATCTTAATTGGCATAAAACATCCCTTCTTTCTTTTTTGCTTACGCTACCTTTTTTCTACTATTTTTCTTCAAAGGCTCAAAAATATCATCAACACTATCAATTCCTCGACTAGTAATTGTCTTATAAACCTTTGGAATATAATTGTATAAAATAAATTCTCCATCTACTTCTCCGTTAGAAGTTAATCCTTTTCTACGGAAAGCAAAAATCTCTTGTAATTCAATTTCTCCATTTTTCATACCGACAACTTCAGAAATACTGGTAATCTTTCTACGACCATCACTCAGTCTTTCAATCTGAATGACAACATCAATAGCGCTTTCAACGTATTCACGAATCGCGCTAACTGGAATTTCCATTTCTCCCATTAAAACCATTGTTTCCAATCGATTTAAAGCATCTGAAGGACTATTCGCATGAAGTGTTGTAAGACTCCCATCATGACCTGTATTCATTGCCTGTAACATGTCAAATGCTTCTTTCCCACGAACTTCTCCTACAATAATGCGATCAGGTCTCATTCGAAGAGAATTACGAACCAAGTCTCGAATGGATACTTCTTTTCCGTTATCATAATTTGTATTTCTCGTTTCCAAAGAAATTACATGACCTTGTCTCAGTTTTAATTCTGCTGCATCTTCAATCGTAATAATTCTCTCCTCTTCTGAGATAAAGTTAGAGAGTACATTTAAAATTGTAGTTTTTCCGCTTCCTGTTCCCCCACATACAAGAATATTTAATTTCGACAACACAGCCGCTTCTAAAAATCTTGCCATGTAAGGGGTAAGAGTTCCAAAGCGAATTAAATCCTCAATTGTATTTAAATGATTACTAAATTTACGTATCGTTAAAATAGGTCCTTTTAAACTAAGAGGAGGAATAATCGCATTAATTCTAGAACCATCTGGTAAATGAGAATCGACCATCGGATTCGAAATATCAATTGTTCTTCCTAATGGTTGAATCATTCTCTCAATCGTTCTTAAAATGTGATCATTATTAATAAAGGAAATAGTATCATCCTTGATAATTTTACCATCGATTTCAATATAAATGTCATTGGGACCATTAACCATGATTTCCGTTACGTTTCCATCATCTAGCAATTCTGTAATTGGTCCGAATCCTTGAATTTCATTTTCGATGAGGTTAAAGATATGATCTCTTTCTAAATTTGATAAATCATACCCCTCTAAACTTCGATCAATTTCTGTATTAATATATTCCGCTAAAGGCATATTTTCTGGAATTTTATTATCCAACATATTTTGAATAATCTGAACCCTTAACTGATCTAATAGTTCTTTATCCTTAAAAATCTCGTAATCTTTAATAATTTTAATAGGTTTTCGAATACTAGTATCTAATTCAAACTCTTCAGTCAACGTTTTCTTCGCCACTATAATCATCCTCCCCTATAAAATCGGTTGCCATTTTAATGAGTTGTTTTTTATCTTTCTGATATTTCCGATCCCAGGTTTTTTGATCTAAAGAAGGAATCATCCCCTCTAGTAAGTACCCAGTTATGTTTTTAATATAATAATCAGTAGGTAATGTATAATCGATGTTCCACTGAATCATCGTACGAATGTCAAAGTTACTAAAGTAGTTCTCGTTTGGAACTAAACTATGATTCAAGATTACACGAAGATGATCCATTTCAATATCTTTCATAATACTCATAAAGTTCTTACTATTTTTTAAGTCTAGTAAGTCATTTGACATTACATAAACAATCATATCGGAATTATCATAAATTACAATATTATTTTTAGAGAACCCATGTGTCGTATCTACTAAAATGATATCATAAGCAAAAGAAGCCCTTTCTAAAAAAGTGTCTAAATAACGAATTTCTATTTTTGTCGCTTGTCTTGGGTCTTTTGGACAAGATACAACATCAATGAGATCACTATAGGAAGAAATATACTCTTCAATTCCAAGGTACCTGTTATGTACTAAATCATCAATCGCATTATAAATTGTCTTAGAAACTGCTACATTTAAAGAAACTGCCAAAGACCCTCCACTAAAATCAAGATCTAATAGTAGTACCTTTTTTCCAAGTTTCTGATAAATTCCTGCTAGATTTAATAAAAATATACTTTTTCCAACGCCACCTTTTGCGGAGGTAACAGTTACAATTTTCCCCTTTTCACTTCTCATATTTTCCTCCCATTATTCACATTCCACCGATTCTTGAATGGACATTTTTTGATTTAAGAATAAAATCGTTATTTCTTTTTTTAATACGATTTCAACTTGCTTTGTTTTCCATTTTATCTCTATTTCTTCAATCTCTGAATCGTTCTTTTTAATTAACTCCCTTACTTCATTTTCTCCCTTTCCTTCTAAGGCATAACGACAACTAAGTTCCGCAATATTTTTAAGACTCTTCTGTTCATAGCGAGCTGTACAGTACGAAAGAAAAACAAACACACTAAGAAGTAGTACAGGTAAGATTAAAACAAATAAGATTAAAACTTGCCCATGATTATTCAAAGAACTATTCCGCAACATAAGGAATCGTCCTTTCTATTTTAATATGATAGGGATTTCCTAAAACTGTAGAAAGTCCTGGTGTTAAAAATTCAAACGGAACTGAAGTCGTCATTTCCATATAAGAATCAAACTGTTTTGTCTCTAATGTAGCCTCCTTTTCTTGACCCTCATTTAAAAGTCGAAGTGCTTCTTCATAATTTTTTTCTTTCTGATACACCTCTAAGCTTGTTTGAAAACGATTTTCTAGTTCTATTTTTTCATAAAAAAGACGTCCAAAGTCAATCAACGCAAAAAGAATCAGTAAGAATACTGGTAAAATTAAGACAAATTCAATTAATGCTTGACCATTGTTTTTTAACCTCACTGACGCCACCCCTATTATCTTTCATTATATCATGTTTTTAAAAAAGAGGAAATCTTTTTCATGATTCCTCTTCCATTTCTTCTTCGTTAGTATCTACACATTTTCCTTCTCCTGCCTTTTTACCTTCCACATATTCATAATCTGCTCCTTTGACAGAACAAGATGTTTTGGTAATCGAATCCATTAGATAGCCACCTAATATTTTTACAACAGCAACAATAATGACAGAAATCAGTGCGATAATTAATACATATTCTACAAGTGCTTGACCTCTAGTACTACGACTTCCTAGTTTCATATTGATCCCACCCTTTACTTTATAGTTTAAGTTTATAGGAAATTATGGTATTTGTCAATTTTGTTTTTTACTTGTATAATAGATTTGGTGATGGACGTTGAGTTTAAAATTAATAACTCCAAATCAGCAAATTGAAATTGAACTCTGCAATACTTTTAGGAAACGTTTGATAGGATTTATGTTTCAAAGAAAAAAAATTACAACAGGAAAGTGCTTTCCACATTGCAATTCTATTCATACTTTCTTTATGTTTCAAGAGATAGATTTAGTTTTATGCGATTCTGATTTAAAGGTAGTCGCTCAATACGAAAATTTCCATAAAAATCGGATTTTATGGCCAATTTCTAAAGCTTACTATGTATTTGAACTTCCTTTGGGAAGTGCTCAAAATATACAAATTGGTCACCAATTAAAACTAGAGGATTCAGGCCTACTAAAAAAAGATAAGAATTAAGGATTTTTCTTAGAATTCTTATCTTTTATTTTCTATATTCAAAGTTAAAATCCAACAGATGTACAATATCCCCTTCTTGCGCACCCATCTCTTCTAGCTTGTCATCAATTCCCATTTTACGAAGTCGTTTCGTAAAACGAAGCATTCCATCCTCTGTTTGAAAGTTTGTCATTTTAAATAGTTTTTCAATTTCTTCTCCATGAATTACAAAATCACCATTATCTTCTCTCGTAATTGTATAAGGTTCCTCTTTCTTAAATTTATATAATACATGTCCTTCAAATTGATCTTCCTCATATAAAGGCGTATCCTGAATTGAATCTAATAAGTCCGCAAGAACTGTTAAGACAGGATCTAATCCCTTTTGATTCATCGCACTGACTGGATAAACAGGTACACTGACTTTTTTCTTAAATTCTTTTAAATTTTCTTCAGCATTTTCTAAATCCATTTTATTTGCGATAATAATTTGAGGTTTTTTTACTAATTTTTCACTGAATGATTTTAATTCATTTTGAATCACTTGATAATCATCATAAGGATTTCTTCCTTCAAAACCAGACATATCAATGACATGAGCGATTACTTTTGTTCTTTCAATATGTCGTAAAAAGCGATCTCCTAATCCTTCTCCCTGACTAGCTCCTTCAATTAATCCTGGTAAATCTGCCATCACAAAACTTCGTCCATCCTTACTTCTACATACACCAAGATTTGGAGTTAATGTGGTAAAGTGATATGCTGCAATTTTTGGTTTTGATTTTGATACTTGAGAAATCAAAGTACTTTTTCCGACACTTGGAAGACCAACTAATCCAACATCTGCGAGTAGTTTTAGTTCTACTTTTAAATATTTTACTTCTCCAGGTTCCCCTTTTTCTGAGAAATTAGGAGCTGGATTACTTTGTGTTTTAAAAGCTGTATTTCCACGTCCACCGCGTCCACCATAAGCAACAATTATTTCATCTTCTTTTCCTTTTAAATCTGCAACAATCAAACCACTATCAGTATCGGTAACAACCGTTCCTTGAGGTACTCGAATAATAACATCTTCACTGTTTTTTCCATGACAGTTTTTCCCTTGTCCATTTTCTCCTTTTTTCCCTTTAATAATACGATTATATCGGAGATCTAGTAAGGTATGAAGACCCGTATCTACTTTAAAAACGATGTTGCTTCCACGACCACCATTTCCACCGAAGGGTCCTCCCATTGGAATATATTTTTCACGACGAAAAGCAAGACATCCATCTCCACCATTTCCAGCATGTACTTCAATTGTGACTTCATCTATAAACATAGAGGCGACTCCTTTCTTTTTTACTCGAGTAATTATTTATATTATACTATGATTTTATTTTTTAAGGTTCATAAAGAACCTCTTTGCAATAATTTTATTACCATCTTCCCCTACACTAACAAGACTACTCGCTGATTTTTCCTTCGGAATTCTTCCAATCGAGATAGCTCCATTTATTGAAATAGAAATTAATTGATCTGTTGCTACTCCTAATAGATATAATTTTTGTATTTCATAAGGATTTACCGCCCAAGTGATTCCATCTACAGTACGGCCTAACATCGAAAATGAGATTCCTGTTTTTTGGCTTAAATAAGGAACCTGATCTAACAATTCACCAATTTCTTGACTATATTGCTTTAACTTTTCCGGATGAAAGGTAGCCACATTTAACCCTGACGGTAATGGAATCAACAACATTGCACCATCTGGTGCTTGATCTATCGGTATTTTTTTATCATTCCACTCCTGAAATGGCCATTCACACTCACTAAATATTCTATCTACATTTTCCTTTGTTAATTTCATAATTCTCTCCGTTACTTTTATTTGACGATTATTTGCTAATAAAGTTGGAATTATTATACCATTTTCTGTTAACCCCGTCAAAGGCAATACTAATTATTATTTAATAACCTTTTCAGAAAAAAAGAATAGCATAAACTATTCTTCTGCACTTACACTATATACACTTGCTTGTTTTTTATCTCTACCTACACGTTCAAATTTAACGATTCCTGAAACCTTAGCAAATAACGTATCATCGTTTCCACGTCCTACATTGTTTCCAGGAAAAATTTTAGTTCCTCTTTGACGATAGATAATAGAACCTGCTGTAACAAATTCTCCATCAGCAGCTTTTGCTCCTAGTCTACGTCCAGCAGAATCACGACCATTAGATGTAGAACCTTGTCCTTTATGGTGAGCAAAATATTGTATATTTAATACTAATCTGTTCATGTATTTTCCTCCTTACTGAATTGTTATATTTTTTGGATAACTTTTGGATAATTCCTCTAGAAGAGAAATCATATTGTTCATTAACTTAATACAGATTTCATCTTGTTCTTTTATTTCAATTTCCATCTTATCTTTCGTTTCTATCACCGCTAGATACTTAGGATTAATCTCTAAAATTCCATTGACTGTCGTAATGACAATACTACTAACACTACTACAAACAATGTCTTTTCCATAATCATCATAGTTAGCATGACCTGTAATGGTAACTTTTTTTAAGGATTCCCTTTCTCTTTCGATTCTTACTTTTATCATTCCAATTTACCCATTAATTTTCTTAATTTCAACTTTTGTATAAGGTTGTCTATGTCCAAGGGTTCTTCTGTTACTTCTATCTTTTGATTTGTACTTGAAGACACGAATCTTCTTGTTTTTTCCTTGTTTTAAAACAACACCCTCAACACTAGCTTTGTTAACGTAAGGATTTCCTACTTTACTATCAAGCATTAAAACCTCATCAAAAACAACTTTGTCTCCTTCATTTAAAGCTAACTTTTCAATAAAAATTACACTTCCTTCAGAAACAAGATATTGTTTACCACCTGTTTTAATCACTGCGTTCATGAATATACCTCCTTTATTAGATTTCTGACTCACTTTTAAGGTAGTATTTCTACTTTTTTGACCTTTTCAATGTGGTTTGATACCATGGAAGGCTTCAAACATCTAAAATGATATCATAGAGTTTCTATAAAGTCAATCATTTTTAAGCAAATCTCTTTATAAAATAAGATGATAATAGAAAAAAGACGATTCTAAGAATCGACTTTCATCTATCACTTCTACTTTAATTATATTTTAATAATATCTTTTAGAGTTTAACTTAATTTTATAATGTTTTACATTTTTCTTTGCATTGACTATAGAAACATCCACTATAAAATCTTCCTGACTTTTCTTTATCAATACTTGCTCTATTATTTGAATAAAATCTTGGATCTGTAATCGTATCTAATTCAGAAAAATGAATATTGTAAGCATCTACACCTTGTTTTAGAAGTTGATTTCGGATAGCCATTTCCATATCTATATGCATATAGCCACTTTTATTTTCTAAAGCTCTACTCCAAACATTGAAGTTCTGAACCCATTTTGGGATTCCATTATAAGTAAAGTTTTCTTTGTGTGCATAAGGACCCACTGTAACTGAAATATCTTCTACTTTTACATCAGTTTCACTTCGAATCGCATCAATCATTTGAGATGGTAAGCATCGATCGATATACTCTCCTCCACAATGTGCCATTGCCACTACATTATTTTTGGTATCTTCTACAAATAAAACAGGACAATCAGCAACTGGATAAGCAAGTGCAATTTTTGGTAATTCTTTTCCTATCATTAAAATATCTGAGTAAATATCTAAATCGTAAAGATCTTCATAACCTTCAATCATATCTTCTGTGATTCTTACATAATAACCGTCTGGATACTTAGAATGATATTTGTCTAAAAGAACTTGTTTTTCTTCTTCCGATTTATCTTCTAAATTAGGTCTAGACTTTTGAATAGGTGTTAAAATTTTTAATCCGTCAAATCCGTATTGCTCTCCAAGTTTAATTCTTCTTTCTGTAAAATCTTTTTTTATTTCTTCTCTTGTCATTCCCTCTTTATAAAATCTTGGTGCCGTATTCATATTACCATCTAAAATGGTACTATTAAAATAATTTAAATTAACCTTAACATTTACCATATTTTTTTCTCCTACACACTATTTATAAGTTTTTTGACTGTTTCCCGTTACTTCTGGAACCTTTTCTACTGTTTCAAAAAATTTGATGGCATCTCCAGCATATCGATGATAATCCAATTCCTTTAGAATTGCTTTTTCCATATCATCAGTAATTTCCTCAGTTCTGTAAAGCATATCATAAACTTGATTATAATGTCCAAAGATTACTTGTCTAATTAAAAAATCCCCTGGATCATAAGATTCTGGTCCATAAAATCCATAATGTTGTGATTGATATTTTAATTCAATTAATAAATATTTGTATAATTCTTCTTGATCAGTTGGTAACATTGGAAGATTAGATACAACTTCTCCATTTTCCATTCGATAGAAAACAGATGATTGCCTTGGTACGAGTCCCATCATTTGATTCACTTTTGCTTGAACCGTATAATAATTATATCCTTCTCTCCCTAAGTTTTCTTTTCTTTCTTCTCCATTACCATAGTCTCCATGAATAACTCTCGTTGCGATTTTCTCCTCATCAAAGCCAATTAAATAATGCCAATTATTTACATTCTCATCAAGTAAACTATGAGCAAGGTAATCACCACTATTGGCAACCATATTTTTCATTAATGGATTATTCCTATATAAAATAATAGCACTATCAGCATACGCTTTGATCTCGTCAATCAGATTTTCTGAGTCATCTACGAAATGATATGTTTCATTAATCTTTTTTAAAGTGGTATCATTTAAATATTTTAAATTCATTTTTGTATAATAAACTGCTGCTGCCTTTTCCCTAAATTCTTTTTCAACGGCTTTTAATTCCTCTTCGGATGCCTCTGGATGGGTTACTTGATATCTCTCCCTATATTCTCTTACAAGATAATCTTCCTCTGTAGCATTAATATGATATTCTGTCTCATAAGTCATATTTTCTTCACTATCCATTTTTTCTGCATATTCCTGGATTCTTGAATTTGCTTCATAAAAGTTATTAGGATCAAAACGGAAAGTATTACTTTTTGAAGTAATTCCATAGGAATCTAATACCTCTTTTACATAGGCATCTACATCTTCTTCCGTAATTTCTGATACATATTCTGCAATTTTTCTATATTCAGGAGATTCTTCAAGTAGTTCTTCTACTTCTTGTTCCACTGTTTTTTCTTGTTCCTGAACATTTTCTATTTTATTAACCTGTTCTAAATAATCGTGATGCATCATAATCATTTCTGATAAGTCATCTATATCATTCCTAATTTCACTTATATCATCCTTGATTTCATCTAAATTCATTTCGATATCAATTAATTCTTGGTCGACTTCTTCATCATAATGATGAAATGCACTTGCGCCAAGCAAAATACAACCACCAAGAGTCAGTGCAGTCGCAGTCACTTTTAAATTGTTAATTTTCATTGTAATCCCGCCTTTCAACGCAACCTATTATAACACAAAAGTGCAATATTTTCAAGGAAATTTAAAAGGAAGCTAAAGCTTCCTAAGATATCATATTAATAAATTGGTTGAGACTTGTTCCTTTATAAACGACGTAACGAGGAATATAATAGTTAGAAACACTTCTTGTCGCTTTTTTATTTCCTCCAGCAAACGCTAGAGGGATACCTACTTCTTTTAACGCTGCTTCTAACGTTTTACTCGTCTGATAAAAAGGATAACAGAACGCAAGTTTCCCAACTCCCTTTGAAAGAGAAAGATTCAAATCTGCAACAATTTCTTCCTTCGATAATAGAAGAGGCTTATAACCACAATTAGAACCTGCACAATAATTATTATGATGGAGTTCATCCCCATGAGAATAAATTTCTAAATATTGGTTTTTTTGATATTTTGAGATATCCCACCATCCTGTAATTAAGAAAAGGCTTGCATGCATTTGATATTCTTCTAAAATAGCTGGTAAATGAGTATCTGTTCCCATCGCTCCATCATCGACAGTGATTAAAACAGCTTTTTGTGACAAATTTAATTTCCCAGTTTTCCAATCATAAAATTCCTGCATTGTAAGCGTTTTATATCCATTATTCTTCAAATAATCTAACTGTTTTCTAAAATTCTCTGTCGAAATACAGATACTCTCATTACAGGCTTCTGTTGCGGCATCATAAAAGAAATGATAATTTAAAACCGCTACTGACCCACCTGAAGATGTATTAGAAACAGGTGGTGGTGTTGGTTTTGGAATTCCTGATAGCATCTCCACTACTCTTTCTTTCGTTGTACTGTTAGAAATTAAATATTGATAATGAGTACTTGCCCCTTTTGTTAACTGTTGATCTCCTTCATGAAAGAAATATGGTTCCAAATCATTTTCTAGAAAAAATCCATATTTTTGAAGAACTTCATCCCATTTTTCTTTTTGGGCAGTACTTCCTATTAAGAAAAGATTTTTTTCTTTAAAATCTCCCTTTCCTTCCATCCAATAAATAAACTCTTGCTTCGTTAAAGAAGTATATTCTTTTTCTTTCCAAAGAGATAAGACTTCCTCTAGTTTTTCTTGAGAAATATCCTCTGAAAACTGAAAAACACTTAGTTTCTGTAATAGAGGATCCGTTTCTTTCTCTTCTAATTTAAAATGTTCTTTTACTAAATAAATTTCATCTAAAAAGGAAATATAATAATTTTCATTTTCAACTAAGAGGACATCAAAGGTAAAAGAATCAGGAAGAGAAAATACTAGTTCGTCATTTTTATATAACTCTGTTTTTTCTGTGATTAATCTCTTAGTAGCAATTAAATTATTAAGAGAAGTATCTTCTGTATGAGATACCTTCTCCAAATTTTCATAATCAATGTAGTAATCTAAATCTTTAATTTTAAAATAAATATCGTTTGAAGTATTAATGTTTGTTTCTTCTAGTGGTAGAAAGACTCCTTTTTCAACAAAACCAACTTCTTGATACTCGTCTTCTCTCTTTTGATAGATACTCTTTTTTTTCGAGGTCTTTACCCCTTCAGAAAATGACTTCCTAATCTTTGAAACCATTTCTTGTTCCTTCTTCTCCTTTTCTTTTTCTTGAAATTTATGGACTAGAAAAATTCCAACTAGACAAAAAACTAGAACAAGTAAAATACTGAAAAGAAGGATTACCCTTTTCTTTTTCACGACGATCACCTATCTTTACTATATCATAATTATATAAACTTACAATAAAAAAAATGTCGAACTCTCATTATAGAGAACAAATCGACATATTTTTCTATTGGGTTGACAAAGGATAGTGAAAGATATATTGTTTTTCTTCTTTCGAAGTTTCTACTTCATTTTCAGTTTTATAATCATATACCTTTTCAAAAAAGTAGGTTTGAAATTCATCTTCTGTCATATCCTTTGGAATCATTTCAAATCTTTTTTCTAAGTTATAGACATAAGGCAAAACTTCGCTTTCATAAGTTCCTTTAAAAACCCATCTTTCACACATATTAATTGAATATAATTGATTAATTTGTTCTAGTTTTGATAAATATTTAGTATAGCGTTCTGCAAATTCTGAAATCAATTGTTCTCCAGCTGCTTCCTTTTCTTGTTCCATAACTGTTAATAAAGAATACCTCAGTGCCACTTGCTTTTCTCTTTCTATAAAGTATTCACTAGCTAATTCAATTACATTATGCCTACGTTCATAATCATAAAACCTACCATCATTTTGAAAGGATTGAATAATCCCAATCTGCCCAAACAAATCTGTTGTTTTTTCTTTAGATGGAGAAATTTCTTGATATGCTTTCAATATATCTTCCATTTGATAATTAAATGGTAAATAATTCAGATTAGAATCTAACACTTGTAACATCAATTGATAATAAAGTGCTTCTTCTGTTTCTAATGTTAGATTCAATTCTTTTTGATACTCTGGGTAATTCCAATATATAAATAATAGATTATTATAGAAAGGAAAGTGATCCCCTAATTCCACCCTATGAGGATCCTGAAACTGTTGATTATTAAAAATAAAATAATCTTTTCCATTCTTCATATAACATTCTTGCATCATTTCACAAAATGCGAACTCTAAATAATAATTATCGCTACGCATTCCCTTATATATATATAATATACTATCTTCTTTAAAATAAAAAAAATTGGTAGCGTCCGCTTTTTGTATAGTTACGTTATTTAATTGATATTTAAAAAGTTCTTGTTCGTCTTCTGTAAGATAAGAAGCAAATCTCTCTGCCCTATTTCGAAATTCTTCTTTTTCTAATTCAGAAAAACTTCCATAATATTCACTATCCTGAAAATTGAGATGTTCTTCTAAAATTTCCCCAAGTTCTAAAGAATGATCTGGTAATTTATCTAATAACTCTTGATAGTCAAGTCCAACATAAGTATAACTGTTATATTTATGAAGCAATGCCAAAACACCTGCCGCTAATAATAGTGATACTGCTACCTTTGGAAATTTCTTTTTCACTTTTTTAGGCGAGTTCTCTATTTGAGAATCTGCCTTAGTATTTAATGCCTCTTTCGTTTTAGAAACTACTTCTGAACTCATCAATTCTAATACTTCTTCTCGAACACCTAAAGGTGGAATTTGATAACTTACTTTTTGATTTTCCTTTACTTCCCTTAAGACGATTCTCATATCTCCATATTGAATTAGTAAATACCATTCTCCTTGATAGAAAACTCTAACTTTTGCATCTACAAAATCGTCTTCGATTTTTTCTTTTAAGTTTTGGTCTTTTTCCATCTTGTTCACCTAACTTTATACCTCTTGAATTACTGTGATAATCATTGGTTTACATTCCGTTTCTTTATAGAAGTATTTTCCTAGTGTCTCACGTACTTCATTTTTGATTTTTGTATAATCTACACGATGTTGTTCAAAATTTGTATTACGTTCGATAATCTCTAAGGAACGACTTTTTGCCTCTTCTATTACATCTAAATGCTCTTTTACATAGATGAATCCTTTCGTAACAATTTCTGGACCCGCTAAAATCTTCTTGGTAGATCGATCTAAAGTAGCGCTTAAAATCACAATTCCATTTTCTCCAAGCATTTCACGATCTTTTAGAACTAATTCTCCGATATCGCCATTACTTTTTCCATCAATTAGAATTTCTCCTACTGGAATATGTTCCTTACTATCTACTAGTACTCCATTTTCAAACTCTACAACATCCCCATTTTGCTTTAATAGAATATTTTCTTTAGGAATTCCTAATTCTTCCGCAATCGTTGCATTCATATACTGATGACGATATTCTCCCTTGACTGGAAAATAGTATTTTGGATTCATTAAATTAATCATAAGCATCAAGTCTTCTCTAGAAGCATGGTGTAATAGATGTTTTTTACTAGAAAGACATACTACATTAATATTCGCTCTTGCGATATCATCCATCACGATAGCCAGTCTTTTTTCAATTCCTTCATAACTAGGTTCTGTAATAAAAATGGTATCATTTTCACGAAGTTTGATGTATTTATCAAATCCTTTGATCACTCTTTCTAAATTAGCAAATGGTTTTTCTTTTTCATCAGAAATTAAAACAACTACTCCTTTATCATTTAGATTTGCTAAATCCCCAATACGATCAGAATCAATCGTTAAATATTTCATTTCGATTGATTTATGAATTAGGTCTTGTAATCTTTTCCCCATAACAACGATTTTTCGTTTGGTTTTCATTACCTCATTAAAGATTTCTTGTACTCGGTAAATATGTGCTGGAAGAATCGTCGCAATAATTCTATTTTCGTTATGGTTAAATACTTCACGAATAAAACCACTTACTCGATTATTAGGAGATGTATGTCCTCCTTTTTCCGCATAAAAGGACTCTGAAAGTAAACATAAAACTCCCTGTTTTCCTACATAAGCAAGTTTTCCGATATCCGTTTTGTAATGTCCCATCATCGTAGAGTCAAAAACAAAGTCCCCCGTATAACAAATAGATCCATCTTTTGTATATAATACATAACATACAGCATCTGGAATCGAATGTGTTACACTAATTGGAAAAATAGATAAATCACGTCCAAAATCCAATTTAGAATGAGGTCTAATTTCTTTTAATTTGGCATTTTCAATACCCGCATCCATTAAGTCCCTTTTAATAATTTCCATAGTATACTTAGTAGCATATACTGCTACATTAGGAAGTGATAAGATAACATCACTAATCCCTCCCATATTACTTTCATGACCATGGGTAATAAAAATCCCTTCTATTTTTTTCTGATTTTCTTTTAAATAATCGATGTTAGGTACAATATAATCAACTCCTAACATTTTACTATTATCGTATTTCAAACCCGAATCAAAGACAAAAATATGTTCATCGACATTAACAACATACATATTTTTCCCATTTTCATTGAGTCCTCCTAAACTAAATATTTTAATTTTACTCAAAATTTTCTCTCCTTTCTTCTCTTAACTTTTCTAATTCTTGATGATTTTTTTCTATCTGTTCTAAGTATCTTTTTTCTTGATTCAAATATTTTACTTTTCCTCTTTCTTTGTGAAAAATTGGTTGATTGAAACCAAGGATACAATCTGATATCAGATTCATATAATCCAGTTCTAAATAAATATTAGCATGAACCCATTCAAATTCATCTTTCAAATCTTCTACATAAAAAAAGTTCCCTTGTTCTAAAAATTCTACTTGTCCTATTAAAAGTTCTAAATCTTGATCACTCATGGTAAGTATCTGTTGTAATTTCAAAAAACTTTCATTGAAAAATTCTTCTTCTAAAACCCAATCACTCATTGTTACCATAATAATCATATCTTCTTTTAACATGTTTAATAAAGACACGAGTGATAGAATTTGAATTTTAAAATTTTGAAACCAATCATATCCGTTTCTCATACAAGACCTCATCGAATCGCTTTTTCATTATACATCAAAAATCGAAATTAATCAATGGTTGCGAGTTTTTCTAAAGCACTTTTCGCTGCTTCCTGTTCTGCTTCTTTCTTACTATGAGCAGTTCCTATTCCATAGACAATTCCATCTACACTAACTTCAATTGTAAATTGTTTATTATGAGCAGGTCCTTCTTCTTTTATCAAGTCATACTTTAAAGACCCTTGTTCTGTTTGAATATATTCTTGTAAAGAACTTTTGTAATCATTAAAAAATACAATTTTTGGATCTTCTACATAAGGAACAATAATTTTTAAAAGGACTTTTCGAACAGTTTCATATCCAAGATCTAAGTAAATAGCCCCCATAAAAGCTTCAAAAATATCCGCTAGAATTACTTTTTTATATCTTCCACCTTCTAATTCCTCGCCATGACCAACTTTAATATAATTACTAAAACCAAGATTTGAGGCATACGTAAAACAAGCATTTTCACAAACATAGCTTGCTCGAATTTTAGTCATATCCCCTTCTTTTACATTAAAATTTTGATAAAGATAATCACTCATAACTAAATCTAATACAGCGTCTCCTAAGAATTCCAATCTTTCATAATCTGCTTTTAAGTGATTCTCATGTACATAAGAGGAGTGTGAAAAAGCAAGTTGATATAACTTTTTATTTTTAGGTTCAATTCCCAGTTTTTCAAATATTTTTTTCATAATTTCTCCTCTTTTTCGTCTTTTTTTATTAGGAAGCAAATCCTATTCCTAGAATACTACAAAATCTCTTATTAATCAAGAAAGCACGTTTTACTTGACAAAAAAATAGTAGAAATTTCTACTATTCATTTGCAAACTTTTTTTGATAAGCCTTAGGTTCTTGTCCAATGACTGCGTTGATAACATCTTCCTCTTGTACTTCTCTTACATTTTCTAATTCACCAGAAAGTATAATGTATCTTGAATCTACTTTTTCAAAGGTTTCTTGAAAATTTTGAGAAAAGCCATCTGTCACTGCTTCTACTTTTTCTAAAATCCCTAAGATAATTTTATCTAGTTTTCCCTCTACTAACCTTGAATGAAGATATTGTTTTTCTTCTTCTGATTTTACAAAGGACTCATAAAATCTATAAACAAAACTTCTAAGAGCGCCTATTTCTTTTTGATAAAGCAATTCCTCGAAAACTTTGTTTTGAGTGAACTCATTAATAATAGGAACTTCACCAAAGTGCTTACAATAGAAATCCGTATCAGGAATTTCTTTAGCAGTAATACTATTCCATAATTCTAATTCAAATATTGCATTGAGTCCATCAATCGTTTTACTTTTTATTTGATATAGACCGCCTGAATAATCTGCTTTCATCTTAACATCATGTAGAAGATTGCTTAAGGTGATCGTTCTCTGATACTTTTCTCCACGAGAAATAATCTTCCAATCATTAAAAGCTGCAAGACGAACAACCCAATTACTATTTTGAATCATTTGTAACTCTTTTCTTGGATTTCCATCACTGATACAACAATCTACCCGAGTTAGAGGAATTACTTCTAACAAATCAATCAATTCCTTCAGAGCTTCATCTTTTTCTTGCATGGTCTTTTTTTGATTTCCTAGTATACCTATTTTATCCACAAATTCATCATGACTTTTAGAAAACTTTGCGATACGTTGATTCAAACTCTCTAAACAATTAGCAATTCCTTCTTTTCTTATTATTTTTAGTTTCTTATTTTTTAAATCAATAATAGAAAGAATTAGCGCTTTAATTTCATCACAAGCAGAAAGATGCATCTTTTTTCCTAGTACATCAAAACCTAATACTTGCCAAATCTCTTGATATAAATGATACAAAGTTATCACCATTAATTCAAAAATTGTTTCTTATAATAACTACTACATTCTGTAGAATTTCTATAAGCTTCATTTACCGCTTGTACTATTTCTTCATAGTGAGCCCTTGATTGAATCTTTTCTTCTACAATTTGGAATAAAGTTTCTACCTCTTCAAAAGTTTGTTTTAAATTCTCCTGTAGACAGATAAATTCCTCTTCTGTTAATGAATCAACTACTTCACAGATTTGTTGTTTTCGAAAAGATTGAACATATTTCTCTTCCTCCGAAGTCTCACTAATTTTTTCTATCACATTTTCTAATTTTGCTTCAAACATAAATTTCCTCCTAAATTTACTACATTTTTTTTACAAGAACATTTATAATTTCCTCTTCTTTTACTTTTCTAGCGGACATTACTTGTTCATATAATTGAACTTTTGATAGTTCTAAATCTGTACTCGAATCATCAAAAATCTCGGATACTTTTTCTCTGATTTTTAAAGTAATTTGATCCATTTCACCCGATTGAAATAATTTTTTCAATTCTTGACAAGTCTCTTCTGATAAAGAGAAGTAATCTTTATAAAAGTGAAACACCAGTTTCCTATCATGGGCAAGTTCTTTATATCTTTCTATAACATCAATATCATCAATATGTCTCTTAATCTGTTCAAAATCACTTTTAGAAATTAAATAATCTTCATTTTGTCCCTCTTTTTCTAAAAAGTTAGAAACAAAGTGAGAATCTTCAACACTAGTATTAAATAACATATTTTTTGCACGTGCACACTGAATGTTAAAAGAAGATTCCATCGCAGAAAGTAATTCTTTCATAACTTCTAAATGATTCGGAACCCACCCAAAACGTAATAGAGTTCTATGACGAAATCCTAATATAAATCGATTGAAAGTTTGATCCTTTTTTGATCCCTTAATCAAAGAAACTAATCTACTTCTAATAGATTTTTCTTCTTTTTTCTTTACTTTCCGTTTCTTTTCTAGAGAACACTTAGATAAATTGCTCTGTAGCTGGTGAATTTCTTCTAACTTTCCCATAAATAAATTCACTTGAGAATCAATTATTTCTTGCTGATGATTTCTCTTAATAAAAAAGTAATCATTAAATTCATGTTTTCCCGCATAAATAGTGGAATCTTTCCAATCAATCATTTGTAAGATTAGTCCTTGATAAATCTCTTCTGCCGAAAGCCTTTCTAATTTATTTGAATCAATCAAAGAAAGAACTTCTTCTTGCTTTAAATTTTCTTTCACGTCTTGTGCTAGATGATAGAATGTTTTTATTCTTCCGATTTCCGATTGGTTTTCTTCCGAAAGGATTCTATTCTTTGCCAATTCTCTACTACATAAAGATTCTTGTAAAGCGATTCTAAATTGCTGAATTGGTTCTTCCACTTCACTAGAAAATTGTCTTTCTAATAAGTAATAAAACTTCTTTTTGGCATTCGCCCAAGGATTATTTCTTTTTTCCTTTTCCAACCAAGCCTTTTTTTTCTTTTCTAAAAATCTTAAAATAGAAAAGAAAACATCACGATAATAATCCGTACTCCCCTTTTCCTGTTGAAAATCAGAAGAAACAGCTTGATAGATAGAATCATAAGATTCTTCTTCATTTAATCCTTTCTTGACAGTTGCCAATAAATGATCAACAGAAGGAAACACCTCTAAGGCGCTTTCCTGTAATCCTAAAAATTCCTCTTCCGTTAAAGAATCAATCACTTCACAAATTTGAGAACTTCTAATCTCTTCAAGAAGGAACTTATGATCTAAATCGTTATTTTTAATTATATCCTCAATCTTAGATTCAAACATAACTTTTCACCCTCTAAGTGTCTTTTATTATAAATTTGTTTTCCTAACTCGTCAACAATTAAAAACTAATGATTGTAAAAGAAGAAAAAAAATAGTAGAATAAATTTATGGTGAATTATATGAAATACCTACTCGTTGGATGGATTAAAATCTATCAAATGATTCCTGGGCCATGGCATGACAACTGCAGATTTCAACCAACTTGTTCGAACTATGCGATTGAAGCGATTGACAGATTTGGTGCCTTTAAGGGATCCATTCTAATGATAAAAAGAATTTTAAGGTGTAACCCTTGGGGAGGATATGGTTATGATCCTGTTCCTCAAAAAAAGGAGAAGAAAAATGAAAAAAAGAAAACGAATCTTTAGTATCTTATTATTAATTTCTATATTGTGTACTGGCTGTTTAAAAAAAGATAATCTAGAAGGTATTGAAATTGTAACAACTGCCTATCCCTATGAGTTTATCGCAGATTACTTATATGGAGATCATTCTTTAGTCACTTCCATTTATCCAGATGGGACAGATATTAAGAATTATACTTTAAGGAGTAAGAGTATTAGTGACTATAGTAAAAAGGAATTATTCATCTATAGCGGGATTGGTAGTGATAAAGATTTAGCCTTAGAACTACTTGAAAGAAATAAAAACATGATGATTATTGATGCTACTTCTGGAATGGAAACACTATACGGAGAAGAAGAACTTTGGCTAAACCCTTCCAATTTATTAATGATTAGCCAAAATATTAGAAATGGTTTAAATGAGTATATTACGAATAATTATTTAAAGAAAGAAATTGACGAAGCTTATGATAAAATTAAGATTGAATTATCTGAATTGGATGCAGAAATCAGATTAACCGCACAAAATGCTACGAGAAAGACCATTGTTGTCAATAGTAACTCTCTCCTATTTTTAGAAAAATATGGATTCACTGTTATTTCTTTAGATAACCAAACGAATCCTGTTTCTGAGAAAAGAGTAAGCGATGTTAAAGAAATGATTCAAAGTGGAGAAGTAAAACATATATTTCTTTTAGACAAGACAGATTCTAATGAAATTGTCAAACAACTAATTAAGGAAACCAAAGTTCCAACCTATACATATAAAAGATTAGACAACATGACAGACACAGAAAGAGATAATGATGAAAATTATATGACTTTAATGAATGATAATATTGATTTATTAAAGAATGAACTATATTAAAAAGGCAATCATCACCATGATTACCTTTTTTATTTTACTATTTGCGATAAAGGCTTCTCTTCCTTTCCAATCATAACCCAATGATATCTACGATTGGCAATATTAGAACCACAACGAGTACATTGATTTCGTAAAACTACATGGGTTACATGTCCACAAGAAGGACACGCAACGCTTTCTTTTGGTGTATGAGCCTTTACCAAGGTTAAGATATATTCCTTTTCCAGTCTTCTCGTCTTACTTCCTCCAACAATCCGATCTCCCTTTACTACTTGTTTTTGTTCTTCTGTTAAAGGCGTAACATCTAAAGCATATTCTAAAAAGGAAACTCGAATCCATACCTTGGCAACCTCCATATCTCCTTTGATAATCAAACTGACTAATCGTGAAAATGTAGGTTTCATATCAGCAACGATATTTTTTACTTGATGATCCTTACTCAATTTAATTCCTCTTAAGTAACTATTATAAATTTCATCAGACAATACATCTCTTAGAAACTCATATCTTTCGTTCTGAACACCATCAATAATATCCCGATACAATTCATAAATTGCCATTGCAAAGGTATCTTTATTATAGTCTTTTCCAATATCCTTTAGATATCGATTCGAAACTTCCATCAACAAAGTTTCTTTTCCCGATAAACGGATTAATAAGATCACGCATACAACAATGACAATAGAAAAAATAACAATTCCTGCAATTAGAAATCCTACCATGAACGATGTCTCCTTTCATAAATCGTAATTAAAATTGTAGTAAGCCCTGTAATGACACCAACAGAAACCAAAATAATACTCGCTCGATATTTGGTATTCAAAGGTTTCTTTTCACTACTTGGTGATGTTGTCTGCATAGGTCCACTCTCTTCGATTGTATAATCACTATTATCCTTATATTCTGGTGGTTCTCCCTCTAAATCTGTACGATAACCAATTTCTAAAATGGAAGTACCAAACTTATTATCATAAATTTTTGTAGAATAATCATAAACGCTTCTTTGCATTTGAGATTTTTTATTTTGGGAGAATCCTAAATAAGTGGTATCACCAATAATCGTAAAAGGAACTCCAGTTTCACTGACTCCATATAACCCTTTTGCTTGACTCATCAAACCTAAATTAGCATCACTTGAAACCTCATACTTATAAATTCTCATATTCGAATATCTTTGTTTGAGTGCCTCCAAATATGCCTTTTCTTGACTACAAATATTACAATCATCACTATAAAAGAAATAGACATTGACTTCATTCATCGCATAAGATTTCATTGGCAAAATTAATAAGAAAAAACTAAAAAACAGAAGAAGTTTTCGTTTCATTTCTATCACCCGTACTTTTTCTAAGAACATTATATCATAGTTCTAAAAGATGACAAAGAAAAAAAGAATCAATCGATTCTTTCTAAGTTTTCTAGTTCCTTTTGACAAACAGGATAAATTGTATTTAGAGTGGTTGCATCATTTACTATCATATACATTTTGTTTAAAAATAATTTTACTTCATGAATGGTATCTACAGCATCAGACTCATCTACAATATTTTCAACCATCAATAAGGTTCCTTCTTCAGACTTTTGTTTGGACCAATAAGGACATAAACTAGGTCCTGATAAAGAATAGAAATCTAAATTTTGTTTTAGAAAATAAGTACTTTCATCCAACAAAATCGCTCCTACCTTTGCAAATTGCACTAAATCTCTTAAATAAAGGATAATTTCTGCGATGGGGCTTTTTATATAAATGTTACTATTTGGATATTGATTCACAATCTTAGCAACTTCTTCTACAAATACTCGATTATTTTTTCCATGATTTTCCATTGTAAAAATAAATGATTTAGGATCATTTTTAAAGGATGTTAACACTTCTTCTAATGTCATAATTCTTTCAGGACTCACCCTAGTTCCAATATTATAAACACGTAATTCTTCTAGTGTAGCATTTTCTATTTTAATACTTGGGTTTTCCTCTAAATAATTTTTACTTGAAATAACGATTTTGTGATCCTTTGTCATATTAAGATTTAGACTAACCCCTGATAATTCATTATTACCTAAAGCAAGAGAAATTGATTTTTCAGTATTCGGCGTTGTATTTTTACTACCAACTCCATTTTTTATAATATAATCCATATTTTCCTCCTACTTTACTATATGAATTAAGAAAAAAAGATTGAAAAGAAAAAGAAAGCAAAATGCCTTCTATTTTACAAAAAACACCTCTTCTTGCCGCGCCTTTAAAATTTCCTCATCTTGTTTTCTAAATTCCTCCATTAAGTTCTCATCTTTTAAAAATCCTCTTAAAAAATATTCCACTAAAATAGGATCTAGTTGTTGTGTCACTTCCCCATAAGCATTCACAACAGGGGTGGAAGCTCTTCGAAGTTCTTGAAATGCTTCCTCTAATGTTTTTCTTGTATTGTAACTGCGTTGTGTAGTCATCGCATCAAAGGTATCCGCTACACTTAGAATACGCGCATAATAAGGAATTTCTTCTCCTCTTAGTTCATCTGGATACCCTTTTCCATCATATCGCTCATGATGAGATCGAATCATATCTTTAATCTCTTGATACCCTTGATCTGGTAAAATTTCAGTACCAATAATCGTATGATGTTTCATAATTTCAAATTCTTGATCTGTCAAATTACTAGTTTTTTGTAAAATGACATCAGGAATTCCTACCTTCCCAATATCGTGCAGTTTCCCACCAATTCGAATGAGTTCTAATTGTTCTGAATCTAGTCCCGCTTCTCTTCCAATCATAACCCCATATTCTGCTACATGATCAGAATGCATCGCTGTATAACTATCTTTCCAACAAATTAATTTATTTAATCTTAATAAACTTTGGATGACTACATCTTTGCTTTCTAAAGATACCATTGTTTTCTCACCAAGAACTTCGTTTCCCAAATACTTTAATTTTGTCATATTTACCATCTGCGCTAAGTTTCTAAGAAAAGAAACTCCTTCCCTTAATTGGGAAGTAATACGATAAGAGGAGATGCCCCTAGAATGTTTTTCAAAAGGTTCTTGGTTCGTAGAAATCATTAAATCCGGCATATTTCCTTCTCTTTCTAAAGACCTTTCTGTAACTCTCACAATCTGTGCCAAATTTTGAATCGAGTAGACTCTCATTTTTTCTGTAATCGGTTCATCCTCATGAATTAAAATGATATCCGGCTGATCCATTAGATCTTGATTTTCCTCTAGAGGAAAATTCTCTATTTTCTGAACTAAGAAAACCTCCTTAGGTAAATTGCTTTTTTTTAACTCTTCTATAATTACACGAATCATACTTTCTGGAAGATGATAAGTTGCGATACGATAATTAGCGTTATATCCATGTTTCATTTTTATTCCCTCTTTCAAGCTACCTCATTTTTCGTATATAACATGGTATCATACTTTGAGAAAGAAAAAAATTCATCGGTGAGATTCAGTAAGTTTTTGGTGAAATTCGGTAATTAAAGCTGCTTTACTTTACGTAATCGTAAAGTATTTAAGATAACAGTAAGACTACTAAGAACCATCGCAAGACTGGCAATCATAGGATTGATAGAAACTCCCAAAGGTTTCAACACTCCCATTGCGATAGGAAGCATGAGACAATTATAGAAAAAGGCCCAAAAAAGATTTTGTTTGATATTCCGCAAGGTCTTCTCGCTAATCTGAATTAAATCTAAAATACCAAGAAGATTATTTCTTGTTAGGATGACATCTGAGGAATCCATTGCGATATCTGCCCCACTATTGATGCTTACTCCAATATCAGCACTGGCTAACGCAGGACTATCATTAATCCCATCCCCACACATCATCACAAACTTTCCTTCCTTTTGGAGATTTCTTATAACGCTTGCCTTTTCTTTTGGAAGAGCATTGGAAATCATTTTGGTAATTCCTACTTCTTCTGCAATTTTCTTTGCCGTTTCTTCGTTATCTCCCGTTAACATAATTACTTCAATATGATGATTAGATAGGTTCTCTACTACCTGCCTCGTTTCTTCTCTTACAATATCATTGATTGCAATCATGGCTAGAATCTTTTGATTTTCTACTACATAAACAATACTATTTCCTTCTTTGGCAAGGCGCTTTTCTTCTTTCAAATAAGAATTTTTAATTTTAAACTGATTTAACATCTTGGCATTTCCTAATAAGATTTCTTTTTGATTAATAGTTCCAACAATTCCAAACCCCGCATGATTTTCAAATTTTTCTACTTCTAGTGATTCGATATGATGTTCTTCTAAATAATCGACAAGTGGTTTTGCGATTGGGTGAGTAGATTTCTGTTCCATACTCCCAACCAGTTGCATTAATTTCTCTTCTTTTCTATCACAAAACAGAAGAATCTCTGATATTTTTAATTTTCCATAAGTTAAAATCCCAGTCTTATCAAAGACAATCATATTAACTTTTTGTGTATTTTCTAGGATTTCACTTTTTTTAATGAGAATTCCTCTTGATGCACATACTCCCTCACTAACTACAATTGCAAGAGGTGTTGCTAATCCTAAACTACAAGGACAAGCGACTACTAAGATGGTAATAAACGTAGTTAAGGCTATCTCTAATGATTGATCGAACACTAGATAAAAGAAGAAAGTAAGAATGGCGAGGAAAATCACCCCAGGAACAAAATAACTGGCAACTCTATCTGCCAAGGTAGCAATTGGAACTTTTGTATTACTCGCTTCTACCACTAATTCTACGATTTTTGATATGGTAGATTCCTTCCCAATTCTTTCAGCTTGGTATTCAAGGTATCCGTCATAATTCATACTACCAGCAATTACTTTATCTCCACTTTCTTTAAAAACTGGCTTACTTTCTCCTGTAATAAAGGCTTCGTCTAAATGGGCAAAACCAGAAACAATTTTTCCATCAACAGCGATTCTCTCTCCCGCTCTCGCAATTACAATATCCCCTTGATTAATTTCATCTAATGTTACAATTCTTTCTTTTCCCTCTTTTTGAATCACTGCGCGATCTGGAGTAATAGAAACTAACTTTTGAATCGCCTCTTTCGTTTTATCTTTACTAATACCATCGATATACCTACCTAATTTCACAAAGTAAATGACAATGGAGGAAGATTCAAAATATAAATTCATAACCAGTTCTTGATTTCCTGTCCATATAAGGTACATATTATATAAGCTATATAATAATCCAGAAAGAACACCAATACTTACTAAAGTATCCATATTGGGAGTCTTATGAATTAGATTTTTATATCCGTTTTTTAAAATATCAAACCCATAAATAAGAAAACACAGCGTTAACAAAAATAAAAGCAACACATAGTTATTGGGATTTGTATGCGGATTAAAAAAAGGAATACTCGGAAAATGCACCATGTGCCCCATGGAAACATACATAAGGAAAAGAGCTAAAATCGTAAATAGAATTAACTTTCTTTTTTCTTGCCTTCCTTTTGCTTCTAATCGGATTTCTTTAAATATCCCAAGGCTTCGAAATCCAGCCTTTTTAACAAAGATTTCAATCTGCTCTTGATCTAGTTTCTTTTCATCATATTCTATGGTAGCATTTGCCATTACCAAATTAACAGAAGCATTCTCAATCCCCTCTTGTTTGTTTAGATATTTTTCTAATCCATTAGAACAGGCAGAACAGGTCATTCCATCAATCGATAAAATAATCTTTTTCATATTTTATTCTTCCTCTACCACATCAAAACCAAGATCTTCAATTGTTTCTTTGATTTCTTTTTCCAGTCCTTCTTGATCAAACATTATTTTTACTGTATTAGTTTTATGATCTGCAACTACCTTTTTAACAAATTCTAAATTACTTAAAGCATTTTGTACTCGATTTTCACACCCACTACAAACCATACCTTCTACTTTCAATACGATTTCTTTCATTTTATTTTCTCCTTCCAATTTTTTTAATTTTGTGTCCATTTTTTAAATAAACTCATTAACTCATCGATGGATTCTAGTTTTCCATCCTCTAAATCCTGACTGATACAACTATAAAGATGATTCTCTAAAATATAATTGGATAAACTTCTGACAGCCTTCTCAATCGAAGATAACTGCGTTAAAATCTCATTACAGTAGGTATCTTCATCAATCATCCTTTTGATTCCTTTTAGTTGCCCCTCAATCCGATTCACTCGATTCTTGATTTTCTTTTTTTCTTCTTCTCCTCGATATGTTTTCTTATGACTACAAGAATTTTCTTTCATTTTGCATCACCACCGTCATTATATACTTAGAAAGCGCTTTTTGTAAATAAGGGGGTATCCAAATTTAACACTATTCTTTATTACTGAAAAAAGTAGATAGGTATCTACTTCTTCTGATAAAAATAATGATTTTCTTCTAAATATCTCGTATTGATTTTAATCCAAGGACATCCAAGAACAAAACGATTGAGTTGAAACTGATAGGTTCCTTCCTTCGTTTGAATCGTCATTTTTCCAAGAATTGAAATGTGTTTGACTTGAAAGTTTTCGACTTGTGTCCAAGGGATATTAGCAGAAGACTCTCCATTAATTGGATAAATGGTAATCCCTTGTTCATCAAAGTAAAAGAAGTATTTTTCAGTCTCATCAAATCTAATATATGTTTTGATTCCTGTTGGAATGACCATATTAGGCATTGGTATATTAGTACCATATAAAATATTTTTTGTTTTTGTAATTTTATATTGTTCAATAACTGTTTCTAACTGTTTCGTAATCATCTGAATCCTTCTTTTCTATCATTTTTTACTAAGAATTTATTTTCTTTATTGGATGTCTAATCACTGTTTTTAATTTACTACTCTCACACCTTCTTGGATCACTTAAGTAGATTTCATGATGATATCTAGTATCTGTAATATCAAGTTCATATCCATTTTCTTCCATGTATTTGTGCATTAATTGAATCGTAGTCGGTTCCTCATCATAAGAACCAATATGCATTGATTGAACACATAGTCCCTCTTCATAAGTTAAGAATTGAACCTTTGAAAAATCCTGTTTTTTCTTCTTTGTGGCTTCCTCTACTGCCCAATCAAAATCACTTTTTGTTACAAAATCTGGTAAACGAATCATAGAGATGAAATTAAATTGATCTTTCTTTTGATAATTGATTCCTTCTTTATTTCCCTCTTGCCACCAGAAACCTTCTAATGGTGGAACTACATATTCAAAATACCCATCGATTTTATGATTCCCCTTATAACTCATTTTAATTGTAAAGGCAATCCCATACAATAGTCCGATAGAAGCTTTATACTCACTTTCTTCTTCATTTGGATTACCCTTTCCAGAAACCGCTATATAATTCATTTTTGGTACATTGACAATACTCGGTTTATTCTTTGGTAAATAGAATTCTTTATATTCTTTTTTATAATCAAAGGCCATAGATTTTTAAACCCCACTTTCTTTTTTTTCAAAAAGGTTCTTATCAACTCCACATTTTGGACATTTAAAATCATCTGGTAATTCTTCTCCATAATAAATATAACCACAAATAGTACAAATCCATGCCGTTTTTCCTTTTTCGGTAGTAACTTTGATTAAATCATTTTTGTTTTCTTGATAATAACCATAATTCATAGCTTCCTTGTCTTCAAAAAGATCTGCTTCAATCAACTTTCCAATAAATAAAGTATGCGTCTCATTCTCAATCGAATCTATTTTTTCACAAACCATATAACCTAAAGAATCATTGATTACTTTGACTCCTTCCACTTCTTCTGTCTCTACTTTTTCAAATTTATTAATATCACGCATTGAGTTCATTCCAAAGGTAGTAATGATTTCTGCATTCACATCTTTTCCTAATACAGAAAGAGCAAATTTATCGTTTTCTTTTAATAATTGATTGGTATAATTATTTTTCATAACAGAAACTGAGATTAATGGATGATCTCCCGCACTAATTTGAGATACTGCATCAACAATACACCCACCATTTTTTGTAGTTAGTACATACATTCCTTGACTAATTTTCCTTGTAATTTTTTTGTTTTTCATTGAGTGTTTTCCTTTCATTTTTTTAATTATTGAATCGATTCCCAAAAAACAAATTCTTCAATAGAATTTCTCTTTTCATGAGCAACACTAGGTGCTGCATCCTCTCCTGGATAGCCAACTGGTAATAGGGCTACAATTTCATACTGTTCTGGAATTTGATAAACCTCTCTTACCTTTTCAGGATCAAAAGAACCAATCCAAGTGGTTCCAAGTCCTAGACTAGCAATTTCAAGTATCATATGAGTCGTTACGATAGAAGCATCGACAATCCCTTCATCCTTTCCATCAAACTTCCTCTTCCAAGATACATTTTTATCGTAACAAACAACCATCATAACAGGAGCACCCCAACCATAGGCAGTACATTCACATAATTTCTCTAACTGCTCCTTTTCTTGAAGAACCAAAATTCTCTGTGGTTGATAATTTACCGCAGTAGGCGCAACTCTTCCTGCCTCCAAAATTCTCTCTAATTTTTCCCCTTCTACCTTTCTATCAGAAAAACTTCTACAAGAATATCTGTTTTTCGCTAGTTCTAAAAAATCCATATTACTCTCCTCCTTTATTATTATAACTAATCTCATCCAATTAATTTGTTATATGATACAATTCAAAAAAATGAAAATCAATTTCTTATTTAAAATCCACATAATGAAATCCAATCTTTTTGTAAATATCAGAAGCTCTTGGAAGATTGAATAACCTTGCAAATAGTAGATTATAAAATTCATCTATTAAGATAATGGCACACAAAGTAATGCTAATCGCCAAGAATGCTTTTTTATTCATTTTTTTAGCTAAAGAAAAACATAAAGGAACAATCCCATAGATTAATAATAGACTAGAAACTCCAAAAAATAAGACACTTCTTAAACAAACAAAACCACCAATATTTCCGAAATTCAAAATTTCTGTATTATAATCCCAACAACGAAAGCCGTCTCCAATCACGTATAAGCCAAGTCCTCCAATTAACTCTACAATTCCACTAGAAATCACACTGATTAGAAAGACTTTCCAAACACTCTGTCGATGACGATAAGAAAGAAAATAGATAATGATAGATCCAATCGCATAGATATTAATCCAAGGAAGGAAATTACCGCCCCTCCAAAAGAATTCTTTCATTCCACCATTAAAATAATAAAAAATAAATTCATAAACAAATCCAAAAATTCCTGCAATTACAGTAATTAAACATAAAATTCCTAACATCGTCATTTTGTCAAAAGAATGATCCTTGGTAAGATACTCCTTATACTTTTTTTTCATAGCGAAAGCTTCCTCCTACATTTCATTTTAGATAGTAAATTCAAAAGAAACAATATATTTTTTTCCAAATTCAATTGCCTCTTCCGATTTGAAAGAAATTTGATCAAATTCCTTTGTAATTCGATATGTTCCAGAAGGTAGTTTGATTTCCCAGGAGTATGTTTTTTCAGATGTTTGATTAGGATCTAATGTATACCCAATATCAGTAAAATGAGTTGGCGTATCCTCTACACTGATCCAAGTCCCATCAATGAAAGTTTCAACACTAAAAGCTTCCCCATAGGTATATTGATTTTCTGTATGGTTTTCTATCGTTAAAGTAATCTCCGTATTCTTGATATTCTTCGCCTTCATTGTAATTGGATCTGTTTCTTCAAAATAATCTAATTGAATTAAAAGTTGATTCAAACTTTTGGCTGATTTTCCATATTCTTTGATATCTCCAAACTGCTCCACTAAGTCAGATACTGTTATTTTATGGACTTCCTCACTATCAGGAAGAATCCAATCAATTTCTTCTACGTTATCAATCAGTGCTAAAAGAAGTGCTGATTTTTCTAAAATAATAGAAGGATGATCTAAAATATTTCCCCAACCCTCTATAAGATTATAGCGAATCACTAATGCATAAGGCTCTTCCGTAGTCTTTAACTCAAACGTATACTGTCCATACATTTCGATATCTAATACGGTTAAGAGTCTTCCTACTGCCGAATTATTTCCAAGATATGGTGTTTTTAAATCAAATAAATAGTTAGCCGTTCCCGTTGAATTTTCTTCTGTAGCCTGAGAAGTTTTCTCAGTTTGAACAGGACGATTTGCAATCAAAACAATCCCTAATAATCCTAAAACTACGATTCCTAATAATATAATTTCTTTCTTCTTCATTTCAAACCTCTATTCTTAATTTTTTATATTAATTATTATAGCATGAAAATGAGGAAACTTCATGTTCAAAAAACGAGTATACTGATTGTTCCTCTAATTCGTCGACTTTATATATTTTTTTTGAAGTTATCGCAAATTTTGTGGCAAATGAATTATCCATATCCTAAATGTTCAAAAAGCAATATATTCATGTGGAATATTATATTCTGTTAATTTTTTAAAATACTATATATGTTCTACTTAAAAGTAAAATCATTTGCTATTTTTTTCTTTCGATGATTTAATAGAAGTCTTCATAAGAATTCCAAAACACAATCCAATACTGAGTCCAACAAACAGAAAAGGACCAACATGATTGGTTGCCATCCCAACTGCTATTCCGATTGCCATACCAAAACACACTCCAAGTGAAATTCCTAAAGAGAGAGAATCTTCTTCCTTTTTTTCTATTGTAAGTTCCTGGTTTTCCTTTTCCATACGACCATCCTCCTATTCTCTATTTTTCCTTATTTAAATAATATTTTCCTTTTTTAAATAAAAGGGTTTGATCCTTTACCATCATTAAAAGATAAGGATTTTTGGCAATAGAAATTGGCAAATCTTTTGTTTTAATTCCTGACTCTACGCTAATTGCTTGTTGTTGTTCAAAGTAATTAATAATATCATCTTTGGAAGAAGAAGTATCATTTTTATATTTTGTATTCATTCTAACTAAATAAAGAATACCACCAAAACAAAGTACTATAATTAAAATTTTAATAACTAAATACATGATCATTCCCCTTTCTAAATTTCTTCTTCATCGTCTTCATTAGATTGTTCTTCCGAATTACTTTTCTCTAATTCTTTTTCTTTTTTCTTATGACTTTTTTTAACTTTTGCTGAATCCTTTTTTAATAGATTAGAAGCTACTAGATTAACAATAATAGAAAGAATTCCTAAACCAATCAGAATATATCCATACGTAGTGAAAGAGCTTAGAGACAAGTTAAGACTTTCTTCTTCTAATAATTTTAGTGCGCTATCAACTAGGAAAGGAAATAAAATTCCTATCACGATTCCAGATGAAATAGCGGCAATAGCGAAATTAGAGAACCACTGATAAACGCTCTTCTTCAGTAATGCGATGAACAATAAGAAAACAACAATAGATAAAATTAATATTATCTTAAGTTCTGAGCTTGTTAAAAATTGATAAACATCCAAAATCATTTTTGTTTCACTAGTCATATTTTGCTTTGCTTCAGTAATCGCTGAACTTGCTAAATCATTCAACTCTTCTGATGACACAATAGATAATAACTCTTGTTTTTCCTCTGGCGTGATTTCAATTCCATAGTCTTTTAATACCTTTTCTCCCTCATCGATTAATCCAGTTAATTCTTCCGTAACATTGATATTTAATTCTGTTTCTTTATCACTTAAAACATCTAAGATACTACGATAATAGGCATCTACAATCTTTTTGATTTCTTCATTATTTTCAATCGTATTTTCCACTTCACGGATTACTTCTTCTGAAATAGAATCATTCGTATAATCTTCCACAACATCTACAATACTATTTTTTACTTCTTTTTTGATTAAAGTATCTGCAGTATCTATTAGCATTCCCTTTAAACCAAAAGAAACCCCAAGCCCAATTAAGGCAATCGTTATGAATACAGTAAGTATCCCTCTACAAAAACTTTTCATATCTACTTCCTCACTCTCTTTCATTTAAATTAACATAAATTAAAAACGATTACAATTACAAATATAAGTTCTAATTGATTTCTTCGGCTAAAATCGTAGAATCTTCTTTTTTGAAATCACTATAATAAAGAATTTCTTTGTGTAACTTTTTAGCAAATGCAATTTCACTCTTCGTACTATTTCCTATATATCCATCTACATCTACAACAAAAATAGCATCAGATAATCTTATTTTTTCTTTATGCATATTACCTAGAATTTGAAAATCTTCCTCTGACAGATAACTTGTATCATGACTGATTGGAAAAATAGGAATTAAAACAACATTTCCTGCTAGTTCTAGCATCATTGCAGAATCCATCATTTCCTCTTTATACTTTAAGCTTCCACAAACAGTAATTACTTTCATTTTTAAACCTCCAATGAATGATTAAATTCTTATCTATGTATAATTATAACATGAAAAAGACAAATCGACTAAAATCTTCGATTTGCCTGATAGAGAAAAATTCAATGAATTCCTAGGATTCGCTTTATCACAGGAGTCCTCCTAAAAATCTCATAAAATAGGATTGTCACTAAAAAACTAGTACAAAGAATAATGAATATTTGTAAAATAAGATGATTGATAAATCGAAGAGAATAATAACCAATAAATATTAAAATAGTTTGATGAAGAAGATAGATGGAAAAAGAGGCATTCTTAAAATAATGAGTAATTCTATTTTCTTTATTTAAAAATAATCTTCCCAAAATAATACAAGATAGTACTCCTAGCCAACCAACAAAATTTACCAATAAATCCCCATAATAACGATACTTAAAATATAGGACTACTAAGATTGCTTCAGAAACAAAAAAGAGTAATAAAATAAAAAACTTTCCACTGATTAATTTTTCTACCACTGAATCCTGAAATAAATAATACCCTATTAGATATAATAATAAATATTTTCCCACACTTTGTCCTCCAAAATTCCCAATAGGATAAACAAGAAATATTGGAATAAACAGTAATATCATTGAAATGAGATTGATTTTACTCCCCCATTTTTTAGAAACTTGTTTTCTTAACAATGGGAATGTTAAAATAGAGATTAAAAACAAATAAAATAAAAACCATAAATGACCTAACGTAAACATTCCATCATAGCCATTGAAATCCGAAAAATGAGTAAAAAAGTATTTAAAATTCTCTAAAATTCCACCATGATAATCAAAAAAGAACTTACGTGCATACAGTGTTTGAAAAGGAACAAGGAAGAGGAGTCCACTCAAAAAAGGGAGTAGTAATTTCCAAATCCGTTCTTTGATAAATTCTTTAGTCGTCCTCTTCGCTAAGGAATATCTTGCTGATATACCAGCAATAACAAATAAAACAGGCATAAGCCATGGACTGACTAGTACAATCAAAGAACTTAGAAAATCATTCTCTCCACCCCATATATAAAATTTTGTACCAAAATTATTCCAGATCATAAAAGTATGGTAAGGAAACAAAAGTAAAATTGCAATTGTTTTTATATTATCTAAATACTGCTTTCTCATATTTTTTCTCCTCTTTCGACTACTTATCCATCCTATTTTCGATTGTAAATTTATTCTTTAGAAATAAAAACCTCTACATCTCCAGTTCCAACAATCTCTTTAATTCTATCTGGATGATCGATTGTTCCAATTCTTGTATAACTATAATTTGTATCAAAGTCATCATAAAACAAAACGAAACAGTCACTACCAAATAACATCAGATCTCCTGAATTTATCCTATTTACTTGGGTAGGATGATTAGGAAAAGAAGTATTAAAATAATAATATTTTTCATTTCCATTTAGTTCACTCATTGATATAGAAATAGGTAATTGTTCAGCAAATTTTTTTGCTGTTTCGTTATCTTCTAAAGTAGCCATCAACGTTTCATTACGAATTGTTAAACTAATTTTTAATTCATTTTTTTCCATAGGAACCTCCTTATCTACTCCAGTATCTATCTTAGTATCTAAATCTTTCTGACACCCACACAGTAAAATGCATAATACGATTAAAATTACTTTCTTCATGATTTCCTTTCGCTCCCAATATCTTATTTTTCCTCTTCCTTTTTATTTGTTTGCTTCCATTTTTTGATTTGTTCTAATCTTTCTTTAAATCTAATTTCATTTCCTTGAATGCCAGGATAGTAATATATTTTTCCAAGTAAAGAGGATGGCAAACAATCCATTGTAGTCAATTTCTCTTTCGTATCATGGGCGAATTGATAACCTTTTCCATAATTTAGCTCTTTCATAAGTCTCGTTGGAGCATTCCTAATTACTAGTGGAACAGGTTCTGATAACATTTCTTTAGCGTCTTTTGAAGCTAACTGATAAGCAATATCGCAAGAATTGGATTTAGGGGCTAAAGACATATAGATAACTGCCTCTGTTAAATGAACATTACACTCTGGCATTCCTATAAAATGACAGGCATGATACACATTAATTGCTACATTTAAAGCGTTCGTATCAGCAAGGCCGATATCTTCTGAAGCAAACCTGGTAATTCTCCTCGCAATATAAATAGGGTCTTCTCCAGCCTCTAACATTCTTGCTAACCAGTAAACAGCAGCATCTGGATCACTATTTCTCATAGATTTATGAAGCGCCGAAATAATATTATAGTGTTCTTCTCCGTTTTTATCGTAAAGTAAAGTCTTCTTGGTTAAGCATTCTTCTATTGTATTTTTAGAAATATTGATTTTCCCATCTTTATCACTATCCCCATTTATTAAAATCATGTCAAGAGTTGTCAAAGCACTTCTTGCATCTCCATTCGCAAATTCAGCAATGATTTTTAAATCTTCCTCACCAATATTGATTGTTTCATTTCCAAAGCCCCTTTTATCTTTAATAGCTCTTTTAAGTAAAATCAAAATATCATCACTGGATAATTCTTTTAAAACAAATACTCTACATCTTGAAAGTAAAGCATTATTTACTTCAAAAGATGGATTTTCTGTTGTTGCTCCTATCAAAACAATAGAACCTTTTTCAACAAATGGTAAAAAGGCATCTTGTTGTGCCTTATTGAATCTATGAATTTCATCTACAAACACAATTGTCTTGATTCCTAATTTTTTATTATAATCTGCATCCTCCATTACTTTTTTATTTCTTTAATTCCTGCTGTTACAGCTGAAAACGTAATAAATTCTGATTCCGTTTGAGTAGCGATAATTTTAGCAAGAGTTGTTTTTCCTACACCAGGAGGACCCCAAAATATCATAGAGGAAACATGATCACTTTCAATAATTTTTCTTAAAATCTTATTTTCCCCTATCAAATGTTGTTGTCCAACAAATTCTTCTAAAGTTCTTGGTCGCATTCTTGAAGCCAAAGGCTCATTCAATATATTTTCGAATAATGATTGCTGTTCCATTTAATTTCCCCCATTCAAGTTGATATATATTATTTTAATTATAGCATAAAAAAAAGCAAACAAGATAAGTCTGCTCGTTAAATTGTAATTTATTTATTTTTTAAAATAACCAGTAATAGTTCCTTTTTGCAAAATATGCCCTTCTATTGTTTTTAATAACTTCTTTTTCATACTATTAGATGATAAGTTTAAAGTATCATCTAATGAACATATCGTATATCTATAATAGTGTTTTTGGAATATTGGAGGTTTTGCTCCTGCATACTTATGAAATCCATAAGCAATTCCCTGTATCACATTGTTCATGTTACCAACATTTTCTGGAATTATAGATTCTGCTTTTATGTTCCAAGCAATCCAATGTGTAAAATTCTTAATTGGATGGCTTAGATCTTCTAATATTATTACTAGACTTTTTGCATTAGGTGATAGATTTTTAATTTTAAATTCTGGAGATATATTTTTTCCATATCCAGTATATTCTATTGGAATCATATTTCCATCTTTAAAAACCGTTTCAATTTCTAATTTATCATAATCCATAATTGCACCTCTAATCGTTAAATTGTTATTTATTTAATTGTTCCACTTATATTCAAAAGACAGTCCATTAGGTATATTTTTCACATTTTTTTCATTCATATCTATTATTCTCCTATGTTAATATTCCTTTTTCTTATATATACACCCAGATATTTTATAAGATAAGTATAATATTACTATAATAGCTAGTGGAAATATAATCATCCAATAATTTTCTAGAATATCTAATGCTTGAAGTAGTGGTTTAAAATCAACAAATTGAGAAATAATACCACAAATAATAGCACCTCCAAATACTACTATAAATATTCCAATTCTTGCTTTTTCTACACCAAACTTATAAATTGATGGATACATAAAAGATTGTAGTAAAGCAGTAGCAAAAACAGCTCCAAATATTGTAGAAAAAATATTTTCAAAATCTATTACCTTAGTTTGAATATAAGAAATTACTACTGAAAGTATTGTTATAATTATTGTAGTTGCAATAATTAATAGAATAGTAGCTAAATACTTTGCTCTAACACTATTTTTTCTTCCATCTGGTAAGGAACAAACATAAGCATCCCATTTATTATAAGTATCATAGCTAAAAGTTGAAATCATTATCATTACGCTCATAAATGGTAATACAAATAATAAACTCATTTCACCTTGATAAGTCATAAACCCATATACAAACAATAAAATTACTAAAATCTTCAAATTACTTTTAATCATCAATAAATCTTTTTTTATTAACCCTAACATTATTTCACCCCTTTAATCATTAATACCATAAGATCCTCAAGTGTTATCTTATCTATTGTATTATTACCATATTTTTTACTAAATTCTTTTTTATTTTCTACCAATACTTCATATTCATATTTAGTTTTCCTATATTTAATAAAATCACTTTTATCCATCTTTTTAAATTCTGATTCTGTACATTTTACAATTCCATATTTTCCTAATAATTCATCACAAGTTTTTTGCAACAGTATTTCGCCATTATTAATAAAAGTTATATAATCTGCAATGTGTTCCAAATCTGTTGTAATATGGCTTGATAAAAGAATGGAACATTCTTCATTTTGAATAAAGTCTTGAAAAATATCTATTACTTCATTACGAGCAATCGGATCAAGTCCACTTGTCGGCTCATCAAGAATCAACAATTTTGGATGGTGTGAAAGAGCTGTGGCTATTTCCAATTTTTTTCTCATACCTTTAGAAAAGGTTTTTATTTGTTTATTTTTAGGTAAATCAAAATCTGATAAATACTTAAAGTAAAGATTAGAATCCCAATTTTTATAGGTATCTTTCATAATGCTATTTATATCATTTGGTATTAGGATTTCTGGAAAGAACATATCATCTAATACTACACCAACATCTTCTTTTATTTTCTTATCATCTTTTCTGTTATCAAGACCAAATACTTTAATTTCACCAGTATAATTCTTAATTATGTCTAAAATTGCTTTAATTGTCGTAGTTTTTCCTGCTCCATTTTCGCCAATAAAACCCATAATCATTCCTTTTGGTAATTCAAAACTAATATTTTTTAATTCAAAACCTGTATACTTTTTAGATAAATTTTTTACTTCTAATATATTTTCCATTATTTTTCCTCCTCATACAATATATCTAACATCTCATTCATAGTCTTTTTAGAGATATTATTCATTTTAGCAATAGTAACGGCTGAATCTAACAATCCCTCTATTTTATTTAACTGTTCTTCATGAGCAACTTCCTTATTAACCTCTGCCACATAAAATCCTTTAGATGGAACATTCCTAACATAACCATCTTTTACTAATTCTTCATAAGCATTTTTAGTGGTTATTACACTACATCTTAAATCTTTTGCTAAGGTTCTTATTGATGGTAATAATTCACCTGCTTGTAATTCATTAGATACAATCTTTACTTTAATTTGTTCTTTTATCTGTTCATATATAGGAACTCCACTTGAATTACTTATAATAATTTCCATAACTCACCTCTTTTGTGTATATACATTATATACAGAATATATACAGTTGTCAATATATTAAAATTCAAACATAAAAAAACAAATCATTTTTCATGATCTGCTCTATAAATTGTAATTTGAATTACTCTATATCAAAATTTTCTGTTTTTAAATCGCAATAATATCTACCACTTGTAGCAGTAAATTTTAAAACACAATAATCTGGATCAGTTACACCTTTTTTATAAAACATGGTATCTCTCTTTTTCCAAATCATATTTTTAGTTTCCTGATCTGTTAATACTTCCATTTGACCTTTTAACATAACACCTACATATTTAATGAATCCTTTATGATAAAAGTATATACTTGCATTTGGATTATTTTGATACTGTTTTACTCTCATAGATGAAGTATTAGTAGAAAAATAAAATTCTTTTATTCCTATTCTTTTTCTAGGTTTAAGCATTGCTTTTAAATTAGGATAATTTTCATTATCAATAGAACATATAAAACTAACTTTTTGTTTATCAATAAAATTTTCTATTTTCTTTAAATTCATAATACATCATCTATCTTTCATTTTGTAATTTGAATTACTCATTTACTTCTTTTTCTAAATCTCTCATATATTTTTTTGCATACTTTTTAAATATGGTTTTGCTAATAATTTCATAATGCAATTATTTGTTTCTATTTCTTCTGTAAAATCTAGTTCTACATTTCCATTCGGCAGTTTTTTAAACAAACCTATCCATTTTCCTTTTATATTTGCATTTTCTATATCAAATTTATACTCTTTAAATTTCTGTTTTGAAGTAATTATAAAATAAGTTGGAAAATTATTTTTTGCATATTCTATAAAATGTTTATCATCTATTATTTCTATTTTAGATAAGTCACTTCTCCAAGCATATTTTGTATTATCTGTGATAACACTCCATAATTTTTCTATATTACAATTAAATTCTTTTTTTATATTAGATTTTACCATATACACACTCCTAAATTGTAATTTGCAATTCTAAAACAATGATATTTGTTCATTACTTTTAATTTTTTTATATGCTTTAATAATATCATTCATATTATATAAGATTCCATACTTGTCGCATTCATCAGTAAATATTTTATATAATATTTTATAATTAGGAGCAATACAATTATATCTATCTCCATAATACTTAATATATTTTTCCTTTAATCCTACAAAGTTTTGATCTAACTTATCATAATAATAATCTCTTTGATTTTCCCTTAAAGTCATTCCCATATAGGTATGAATAAATTTAGCCCCTGATTCACTAGCAAGTTTAACTAATTTCTTTATATCTTCTTCGTTGGCAGTAATAAATGGTAAAACAGGATTCATCATAATACCCACATATATTCCATTATCAGATAATTTTTTTATGGCTTGTAATCTTTTAGAAGATGAAGAGACTCCTGGCTCTATTATTTTTGATAATTCATCATTTGGTGTAGTTATAGTAAATTTTATAATAACATTATTTTTTAAATTTATTTCTTTTAATAAATCTATATCTCTTAAAATCAAATCACTTTTAGTATCAATAGAAACACCAAATCCATATTTTGAAATAAGTTTTAGTGCTCCTCGTGTTTGTTCAAATTCTTTTTCCAAAGGATTATAGGGATCAGACACTGCTCCAATTCCAATAACTCCTTTTTCTCGTTTTTTACATAATTCTTTTTCTAAAATATATAGTGCATTTTCTTTACCTCTAACTATATCGAAATTATCTATGTGATAACAATTACTTCTACTATCACAATAGATACATCTATGAGAACAACCTCTATAAAGATTCATATTATAATCAATACCATACCATTCATTACCATATTTTACTTTGGAAAGAATGGTTTTTGCTTTTATAAACTCCATCTTATTTACTCACTAATTTTTCAAATGAATTTGCATTTAATATTGTATTTGAAACAAATTCACCTTTATAAAAGTTAGCCCAGTTATTGAATATACAAGGAACATTCTTCGCTTTTTCCAATGTATCAACCTTTATAAAGTTAATCTTGATATTCTTTTCTTTTGCATATTCTGATAATTCTTTTACTTCGTATTCCACATAAGGACATTCAGGACTGTAATAGATTGTAAAATCTTCACTATCAATTTTCATATTTCTTGCATTATCATTAAATTTTGGTATTTCATTATTATCAAATTGTAATACCAATAATTCATAATCTCCAACTGTATCTACTACTTTAAAACCGTAATGTTCAAAAAATTTCTTTTCTCCAATAAATGGTTTTTTCTTTTTAGAAGTTAAAGTGCAAATTCCACTCATACCTTTTTCTTTAGAATCATTGATAGCATATTCTAATAATTCTTTTGCAATGCCTTTTCCTTTAAAACTACCTGCTACCCATAAACAATAAATATATTCATAGTTTTTACCACTAATAGGAACCCATGCTGTTTCTATTGGCTCATACTCAATGAATATTTTACCTCTAGCATTTAATTTTCTAAATACATGACCATCTTTTAATTTACTTTTTATCCATTCTTTTTTATTATCTACACCACATTGATGTTTAGGATCACCAATAGCACAACATATATGCTCATTATCAATGTTTTCTAAATTCAAATTGATATATTCATTCATCTTACTTCAACTCCTTAACAAACTACTATTTGTCTTTCACTCTCATTATATCAAAAAAGAACAGATTATAAATTGATTTGTTCTATAAATTGTAATTTATTGTTTCGTTATAGAACTTGCTGTTATAAATATTCCAACTAACATTTCGCCAACCGATAGTCCTAGTAATACTCCTGATATAAATTCTTTAAAGTTACTACCGCTAAAAAGTTGTGATAGGCAAAGACAGGCAATACCTAAAATGATTAACAATATTCCAAACATGATGTTTTTTTGATTTTCAAGGTTTTGAATTTTCTCTAACATTTCAATCATTGCTTTTTTATCTGATCCACTATCTTCTCCGTTAAATAATTCAGAGGTAGTCACTTCTAATGTATCACATAAAATTTCAACTAAAGAATAATCTGGAAGGGATTTTCCACACTCCCATTTTGAAATTGTTTTGTTTGATACACCTAATGTTTCTGAAAGCTGTTCCTGAGTTATATTTTTTTCTTTTCTTTTTAGTTGGATATATTTTCCAATTTTAATTTGATTCATTATAATCTTCCTTTCTATTATACGATTATAATAAAATTCAATTAGCTATTACACCCCTATCAAGTAGAATTTAGGTAGAATTTTTATTATGCTTATTTAAGCTCTAACCCATCTTTAAAAGCATTTCCTACTCTTTCAGTTACTTTATAATAGCCATGCGTATATGGATCGAAGGCTATGGCATTTAACAATGATATATCAACATTTTCCCCACTCATAACACTTTCTTCCGCTGATACATTCACAATTTTACCAACTACTCCACAACCATAAGTATCACTCTGATATTCTATAAACTCACATTCCATACAAATAGGAAACTCATTGATAATAGGGGCATCCACTAAGCTTGATTTTGTTGCGGTCATACCACTTTTTTCAAACTTTTCTGTTGTATTGTTTCCAGATACTACCCCAAAGTAATCTGCTTCTTTTACATGGTTAGCATCTGCTATACTAACTGTAAACGCTCTTCTTTCTTTTATATTTTTTACGGTTTTATGGGTTTCAGTTAAATTTAAAATAATATGATCTCGTTCTAACATCGTTCCCCATGCAGCATTCATTACATCAATCGTACCATCCTCATTATAAGTTGCAATCATTAAAACGGGCATTGGAAATATTGCTTCTGTTGTTTTGATATTTTTCTTCATTATCAATCAATCCTCTCTTTCTATATCTTAATTGTACCATAAAAAAGGCAGAATTTCTTATAATACTTCCGCCTTATCTTATTTACTTATTTTAATCTTATCTAATCGATGCGATAGAACACTTACCATCTAAAGAATCTGAGAAGGATGCCCCAAATGTTTGACTATCTTTACTTACCCAAATATATCTTTTAAAAGTTGGCGCCTTTGTAGCCAAATGTCCTTCAATTCCCTCTAATTTTTCAACCATTTCTTCATAGTTAAACGTTTCCCCATTTCGAAGAGAGCTTTGAATTCCATAGCAAATAGACATTTTTAGTTTATCCTCTTTGATTTTTTCTTTATCCATAGTTGCTGTAATTGTTCCTTGACCATCTGTATATTCTACTTCTATTTTTGTTTTTTCTGTAAGTTGCCAAGTATAAATCTCTTTATCCTCTTCTTTTTCTCCATCGAAACCAATAATCTCATTTACTTCCTCTACTGTCATATTCGTTTCAATAAGGTTCATACATTCTTCTACTTCACATTTTCCTTTTGCTTTTTCTTCCACTTCTTTATCTTTTGGTGCCTCTTCTTTTTTCTCGGAACAACCAGTAGTCATTCCTAAAACTAAAACGCAAGTTAGTAAAATCATAAATATTTTTCTCTTCATAATCATTCCTCCCTTTCAATCAATACTATCCTTTGTTTTATTTACATCAAATATTATATCATAAAAATACAAATCTTTCATCCTCTTTCATTTATATATTATTAAGATAAGATAAATGAAATCGTATTACATATAATCGTAAAAAAACAATCTACCAGTAACTAAATCACCTTATTATTTTTCCTTAATCATTCACACATACCAGTGGTTTAATTCATTTATTTTTCTATCCCTATCTATCAATCTTTCTCAATAATATTGATGTTTTTTATAAAATCCATTGCTTCAGTAGCCTCTTCATCGATTAAGTTATGATTAATCACTGCGACATATTGATTCACATAATGAAATGAAATATCACTCCAATTTTTATTGCCTGAATAATACCCGATTGTTGCCTTCTCACCATTTTCTAAAATTAGGTCTTCAGTGATTCTTCCCGTACCACAAACGCCAAATGGATTATTAGAAATATATAAGGTAGCATATTGTTCCTCACTATTTTTATATAGCTTTAAAGCATATTTATAAGAATCATTTGCTTTCTCTTCTTGCATTTCTTGATAGTTCCAATCATTTGGTAGATTGAATTCTAACTTCATATGATCGATTACTTTAGAATATTTTTGATAAGAATAATCAAGTTTCTTATTATTTTCATTTGGATTTATTTTAATTACAGGTTCATCTTTTCTTCCCCAAGTACTAAATACAACCTTTTCTCCCTTCTTTATCCTATCTAAATCAATGAAATACATACTCCCAACAATAAGGACTAAGATAAACACAATTAGGATTATTATTTTAAATTTATTTTTTCTCATAAATACCACCTTTATTCTACCTTTTATAACTTAGTATGGGTAATAACATTGTATCAATTTTAAATATTACCTTTTGACTAATATATCTGGGTAATCATGAACCACTTTTTCAGCAGAAATGTATTGATTTTCCAAAGCATATTTTAATGTCATAATTTGATGATTCAACGTAAACTGGATTAGGATTTCATTCGTATTCTCACTATTCAAATAGTAACCATATTTACTATCATTATAAATGAATTGCTGTTTTTGTTTATCATAATCTCCAAAATTTAAAATACTATAAAACACATAATTTGTTTCTTCTTCAATAATCCTTCTTAAATCTAGATCATTTGAAATGGAATAATAGGAACAACCACTATGAATACTGGAAGGAATTAATCTGTTACCATCTCCCCAAACATAAATTGTATCAATTAATTGATTGTTTTTATCATACAATTCAAAGTCGAAACCATTCCCATCACAAAGAAAAAAATCACCATACTGTTTACTACTTGAAATAGTATTTAATATTTCTGTCAATTTATCCTGATTACTGATTGTACCCAATACATTTTTACTAGATTTTATCACAATCTTTTTAGTATCTTTTAGTTTATTCATTGTTTTAGATGGAATAGACTTACCACTATCCATATCATTACTTATTTGACATTTATTTATGATGTTATTAAAATCAATATCGTTATTTTGACTATGAACATAAATTGTAATAGAAGAAACAAAATCACTTTGATATACAGGAAATTTACTATAAAAATACTGATCAAAATCTTTCATTACATCAAAATCATAAGTTCCATTTTTAGGGTAAACTATTACATATCTATTATCGGGATGTTCACTAGCATAAGAACCTTTATAATATTCTATTTTGTTATGATCTACTGCTTTGATTTCACTTAAAGGTATTTCCATCAAATGATCCTCTTCAGTGGTAAGATATCCTACTAATTCATTTTCTAAACATTGTACTAACTCTTTCGTATAGTTTTCATTTTCCTTTTGCTGTTTATCTCTTTGTTTCCCTGTTCCACATCCTGTAATTCCTAGTACCATAATGCCACATAATAAAATAGTAAATAATTTCTTCTTCATTACAATTCTCCTTATAAATTAATATTTCTAGTTATATTAAATATTATATCAGAAAAAGATCAAAACAAAAATTTGATCTTTTCATTCATTAATCATTTACTATTATTTACAATAATCGATTAATTCATCAATCGTAGGATTACTATTTTTGCTAATCACCCAATATTCATCGCTTTCATCGAAGTTACATCGATATACATCATAAAATGGTGTATCATAATAAATGACATTACCTGTAGTCGTTGTAGTAATTCGAAACATAGGTGCTTCTTTATTATTTTTTACATTAATATAATCAGTGAAAAATAAAATTGTCATTGCTCCAACAAAAATTAATATGATTAGAAATAATCGCTTGTACCATTTTATTCGATTTAATAATCTTGAAATACCAATCATGAATAGGATGATTCCAAACACTGAATAGATAGAGCTCCAACTACTTTCACTTGGAAAAATCATAATGGCTGACAAGGAAATAAATAATCCAAATATCACTAAAATCAAAGAAATCAATTCTTTATATTTTGTTAATCTTTTTGTAGAATAATTAATCGTATTTACCATATTTTCTTCAAATTTTTCCTGATATTCTTGCTTACTTAATTTTTCCCCACTTAATAACTCATTGATCGTAATATCAAGAATGTTACATAGTGGTTTGAACAAAGATAAGTCTGGCATATTTTTACCATTTTCCCAATTACTGATGGAACGATCAGTAACTCCTAATTGTTCTGCCAACTCTGATTGAGTGATTTTTTTTGTTTTTCTACATTCTGAAATAAATTTTCCTATTTTTTCTTGATCCATAATTTCTGCTCCTTTCACATTAAATTTTATAATGTAAAAACCCTTTTGAACACGAAATAAAACTTGAGTTTTATCTAATATATATTATGATTGGTAAATATAACTATTTTAGTACTGCATAGTAATTAAAATCGTCATCACTTGAAATTGATATATCTTTTTCAAATATTTCCTCTTTATCCTTAATTCCTTTTATTTTAATATGAGTACTTTCATTTACATGAAAATATAAAGTTCCATTGTTAGTTAATTGATAAGAACTACCAATATTCTTTACCTCTCCTGTTTCTCTATTCCAATCGAAAATTGTTCCATTAATAATTTCAATTTTTATCAAATCAATTCCATTTATCTCAAATTCAATCGGATAGCCTGGAACACTAGACATTGCCAAATTATAGCTTGCAAGCCCCAGTTTAATATTATCTTTTAATTCCATTTTTTTTACCTTTTCATCTTCTGACATCGTATAAGCATATACTTTCATGGTGCCTATAACATTACCCTCAATATCTTTTCCCTTATTGAATGAAATTCCTATAAAAATAGTGAACACAAGACATACTGAAATAACAGCATATTTTATTATTTTATTCATTTTACTTTTTCCCTTTCTTTCATATTCTAAAAGTATTTGCTGTTTTATTTTTTCACCATTCAGCTCCTCATCAAATACTTTTTGAATTATCTTTTTGTTAGACATTTTTATCATCTCCATTCTTCATAATCGAATTAAGTTCTTTTAATGTTCTATACAAATAATGCTTCACATTTGATTCACTTATATTTAATTCTATTGAAATATCCTTAATACTCATATCCGCATAATAATAAAGATAAAAAACTTTAAAAATCATTACCTTTTTCTTTTTTAAAAAATCCCATATAAATTTTAAATCTTCCTCTTTGATAAACTCTTCCTGTAAATCTATAGAATCAGGAATACTATCTAATAGAATAAAATCCTCTTTTTTAGAAAACAAGGATACTATTTTAGCTTTATAGTTAAATCGATAATATTCATTCACTTTGTTTTTGGCAATACCCATAATATAAGCATTTCCTTTATGAAAGAGATTATCTTTCTGCAAAATTTTTAATAGTTCTAAATAAACATTTTGAACAATATCTTTAATATCTTCTGCATTAGAGCAATGACAAACAACATATTTTAGGACATTAGGATAAGATTCTTTGTATAATTTATCAAATGTATTTAAGGTTTCTTGATCAATCATTTTGTTCACCTCACTATCATAGTTGAATTTTTTTAAAAAAAGTTCCATAGAATTTAAAAAAGTAAATTATTTTTCATAATCTACCCTATAAATTAAGATTTTCTATCTTTCTATATAAATATCACACCATGAACAAAAAAGCAAATCTTCTATATCGGTTGATCTGCTTATAAATAATTCATTTCTATATTATAACTGATATTACATTATATATTTCTATCTTGACTTCCAAATGGATGTTTTAATTTATATTTTATTTCATCATTTACTATCTTTGTTGATACTTCATATATGTAACTTGCCTCTTTATTATCTATTTTTAATTTCTCAACAAAATCATCTATAATTTTGTTTTTACTCTTTTTACTGATAAAGAAATTACTTTCTAAAATATCGTTTATGATAGCACACTTATCTTCAGAATATGAAAGGTTATTTGATAATTGTTTTATAAATTCTGTCTTATTCATTTTCTTCTCCATACATTTTTCCTTTAGAGTCTAATTGAATTTCATACCCATATTGGAAAATATAAGCGATACTGAATAAAAATAAAATTTCTACTAAACTAAATATTTCAAAATCAACATCTAAATCCATTTTCAAAAGTATTTCAAATACTCCTCCCCCAAAAGATGGAAGTATTACAAGAACAATCATTAAATATGCCATTTTCTTTATATATCCAACATTTTCAAGAGTAAAGGGCGTATCTCCATTATGAATATTATTAAATAATTTTTCTAATGATTTTAATAAGATGCTCCCTAAATATAATGTAATTATTAAAACAAGAAATGCTGATTCCATGAATATGAATACTGATAATTTTGAATTGTTCATTAATACTTCTTTTATTGTTGCAATTTCACTAGAATCAGTTGCGTCAATAAGTACCATTCCTTTTAATTTTAAAGTGAGCTTATCATCTTCATCGATTAATGACACTATAGAATTGTCAGCTATTTTTATTTCGTTATCAACTATATCTACATCTTTGATAGTTATCCCTACGAATATCATAGATACTATTAAAATTGGAATACAAACAAGACAAACAACTTTACCAATTCTAGCAATTATAGAAATTGCCTTACTTAACCCTTTCATCTTTTGCTGCTGTTCTTTTTTAAATTTCACTACATTCATTTTAATTTCTTCATCTAATGAATCAACATCAATGATACTATCATTTACAAGATCATTTATACGACAGTGAAATATTTTACAAAGTTGTAATATGTTATTCATTTCAGGATAAGCATCACCTGTTTCCCATTTACTAACACTTTGTCTTGATACCTTCATTTTTTCTGCAAGATCTTCCTGTGATAGTTTTTTTGATTTTCTTAATTTTTTTAAATTTTCTCCAAACTTCATTAGATATTCCTCCTTTTCATGTTCTATCATATTCGAAAAATTATTTTAAAACTACCAACTTTCAGTTGCATTCGCTTATCTAACAGAATTTTTTAAACAAACATTATCCACTTTTTTATAATTGGTCCTCTTTAATTGTTTCATTAAAATATTCTTTATCCTTCCAATACCACCATTTTAACTTTTCTTTTTCATGAGTAGTATGTTCTGCATAATAAACTGCCATCCGAAATACGTATAATTGACATCTATCCTCTTGATATTTTTTTACTTTGCAATCTTCTAAATAAAGTTTTTCAGGATTTTTTCCCTTTAAATCCTCAACACAAGTAATTCCTAAGTTTAATAAATCTTCTTTTGTATTTTTACCAATATTAGGAATCGTAAGCAAATCTGTTTTCATTTGATTTACTACTTTCGATTCTTGGTTGATTACTTCACTTAATTTTTTAGGCATACTTCTAGGACCACGTATGGCCTTCACTCCATACTCATTTAGTTTAGCAAAAGGATATTGATCCTGTTGATATCTTTTTAGTACCTTTAATTTCATGACTTTCTCCATAGACAAATTATGATCCTGATAATCGTATGGAATATTTACTTCTTGTGCTTGGCATTTACAAAGAATAGAAGAATAAGGAGCACCAACATATAAATAGACAGAATCACCAACCTGAATATTGCTGGATTGTTTCCATGTAATTACATCATGATCACGGACATCTGAGATAACATCATAGAATTTAGGATTCGCAGGAACAATCCATTCCTCCCCTTTTTCTGTATATTGGTGACTCTCTTTGACACACTCCATCACCTCATTATCAGAAAGAGTACCATCTAAAAGAATGGTAATCCAGTTCTTTTTATTCATATGATAAGCAGGATAAAATCCACGATTAGAAAGTAACCTTTGAATTTTTTCAGGATCTAATTTTACATTGATGATTTCTACCTCTTCTGAACCGTTCTTATCAATTCTGCTCTTATCAATATTCATAATTAATCCATACCATTTTTCATTACTAGGATTTCTAAAAATTCCAAATCCCGGAGAGTTTTCCCAAGCAAACTCTGGTTCATCATGGTACAAATTTCGTATAGATCCTGCAATTCGGTTGGCCTGCTCTGTGATAAAAAAGAATTTTTCAAAACAATGATCCGAAATATCTTCTAAAATTTTTTGGTACTCTTCCCTTACTTGATTTACAAAGCTTCCCACTTGACTTTCGATTCGAATATTTATATATTCTTCATCCATAGTAAGGTCATAAACCATTCCAGAAACCTCTCCCTGCTCATTAATTTCAATATCTGCTCTGAAGTCATCCAAAAATGGTTTTGAATACTTATAAATCAATCCTTCTTTTTTAAATCCATAAGCTGTTAATTTATCAAAACAAACCTTTTTTCTCTTAAATACATCACTTTCAATACTCATAATATCACCTAAATAGCTAATTTTTCTTTATTATAGCACGCAAAAAGCAGATTTTCTATAGGAAGTAATCTGCTTTATAAACTTACTTTTCTATTTTTTTAGCAAGACATCATTAAAATATTTCCATTATTACTTACAACTAAATCCTTCTAATTCTAATGTACTTTTTAAATCACTATAAGACGATTTAGTATTCATTTTCAAAGCCTTAAAATAATTACTATACATTCCTGTTTGAAATCTAATTCCTTCTTTTGTACTTGTTGCTTTCATTTTACCACTCGCATTAAAGGAATTTATTAAATCTTGTTTCTGATCTAGAGATTCTTTTGGAAGAATAGCATCAATAATAATATCCATATCTTTAATCTTATTCCCTTTTACTTTAATTTTTAAAGTGGTTAAACTTTCCATATTTAAAAATTCACCATTTACAGTACAAGTTAAATTTTTAACATTTTTAGAGTCTTTTATACCAAACATAATTAGTGCGAATAAAACTAATACAGTAACCATAACAATATGTCTTTTTTTCATAAATACCTCCACTATTGAGCTTCACTTAACAATGCTGTTTCACTCGTAACACCAACAAATCTTTTTTGAATCTGACCTTCTTTGATTATAAAGATGGTAGGATATGCATCAATATGATAATCTTTTACTATTTTAGAAACATTGTCATCATCACAGTTAACAGAAGCAACTTTTATATTCTTATTATTTTTAGCAATATTTATCATTGTCGGAATCATAGTTAAACATGGTGGGCAATTATTAGATGAGAATTCTAAGATTACTGGCTTATCCGAACTCAATACTTCTTCCTGAAAATTATCATCATCTACTTTGACGATTCCAACTTCTCCTGCTTCTTCTTCAATTTTAGTATCATTTCCTCCAAAATAATAGATACCTGTTATCGCAAATAATGCACATACAAACAATACGATTTCAATAATCAAACTAACTTTCTTTTTATTCATTCTTACACCTTCCTAACGCATAATTCCAATTATTCCATTTGCAATATTCCATATTCCACTTACAACGAGAATACTTCCTGCTACTTTATTTATAATATTATAATGCTTTTTTATAAAGTTAAAAGTATTTTTTACTCTTTCCATAAATACCGTTGTTATTAAAAAAGGAATTGCTAAACCTAACGAATATAACAATAACAAAATTGTACCTTTTAAAACACTACCTGTTGTACTAGCAAGAATTAATGCTGACGATAAAAAAGCACCTACACAAGGAGTCCATGATAAAGAAAAGAAGATACCAAACAAGATAGATGTAATAAAATTCAAATCTTTATCATTCTGTTGAATTCCTTTTGTTTTATTTAAAAATTTAACCATAATAACTTCCATATAATTCAATCCTATAACGATTAAAAATAATCCAAGTAAAATATTGATATAATCTGAATATTTATGTATTACCACACCAAATGTACCTGCAAATACTCCCAAAAGTATAAATATAATACTAAATCCTGAAACAAAACCAATAGAGTTAATAATAGATTTCTTTGTACTTTTACTTTCAGTAGCAAAATAAGAGATATAAATCGGAATAACTGGTAAAATACAGGGTGATATAAAAGAAGCTAATCCTTCTACAAATGTTATTAAATACTCCATAAATTCTCCTTACTAATTTTTCTTAAATAATAAACATGATATTATTATCAATCTGCAACCATATACATCACTTCCATTTAAAATTAAAAATAATATAACTTTAGGTATATACTTTTTAATAATAGCCAAATTATTATTTTTCCTTCTTAATTATAATTTATTTATCTGCTTTCTGTTTCCACATAGTATAGTTATATTTTAATTGCTTGATTATAGCAATTATAAACCATAGCCAATAAAATAATGAAACGATTATACTGAGATAAGAAATTATAGCTCCAACTACAATTCCAATTGGAATAAGCCAAAGTGTTCTAATGAACTTTCTTCGATATGATAAGTTATTATAAAATAATTCAAAACCTTTATCTACTTTATCTTTTTCCACACCTTTTATATTCATTTATCTTACTTCAACTCACTTTCAAGTTACTATTTTTTGTCCTATTTACATTTATAATTATACCACGAAAAAAGCAAATCTTCTATACCTGTTGATCTGCTTTATAAATTGTAATTTGTAATTAAAAAGAACTTAAAAAATAAATCCTTTAAGTCTTATCTTCCTTTGTGCTTTTGCTGTCTTTTCTTTTGTTTCATTTCAAACTTTAACTTTAAAAATTCTTCCTTTTTCTGTTTAGATATAGATTTACGATCTATTTTATGTTGTTCTTGTTGAAGTTTTAATGCTTGTTGCGATTTTGTTCCTAATGATTTATCAACTTGTTTTTTTAAAAACCTTTGCATTCGTTTAGGATTTACTTCCTTTTGTGTTTTCTGATTTATAGAAATTCCATTACTAAAGTTTAAATATTGATATTTATTTAAGATAAAGTTATATATTTCTATATCTTTTGGCTCTGCCCCAAAAGTAACTTTAGCAACTTCTAATTTATTATCAATCACTCTTTCAAAAACACCAATCCAAAAAGCACCATCAAATAAGACTGTCAATTTAATTTGTACCTTATTCATACAAATTAACCTCCTATAAAAAATATACAAAGAACGGACAACCTTAGGAGGCAGGTTACTGATAATAATAAAATTATTATGTCTGGACTACCAACCAGAACTGTGTTTTTAACTTTGTATTTTAATTATACATTATAAAACAAACTATTTCTAGTCTGCTCGTTAAATTGTAATTTACCATAATAAGTTTATTGCACAAGCAACAACTACACCAATTAAAATTATGATAGTGCCTATTGCTTTCTTATGCTCTTTAAAGAATTTTTTTATTTTTCCCATAATATAATACTCCTCCCTACAAATTACTATTTGTCTGTGAGATTATTATATCATTTTCCTATAAACAAAAAAAGATAGGAACACTAAATAAATAGTATTCCTATAAAATAAAAACTAGATATGAATCTAGTAACTTTTTAAATGGTAGCGAGAGGGGGGATCGAACCCTCGACCTTTCGGGTATGAACCGAACGCTCTAGCCAGCTGAGCTACCTCGCCATAAAAATCAACAATATAATAATAGCATTTTTACCATCTTTTGACAATACTGTTTTTAATTTTTTTGCAAAAATGATAAAATGAATACTAATATTTATATCTTTGACTTTTTATGAAATAATATTCTAGAAAAAAAGAATTATGTTGTACTATTTATACTTCATCAATACTAGAGATATCTTGAATTCTAAAATATTGCTGTACTACTTCCTTTTTGGTTTCATATTGAAATAAAAGCCATTCTTCATCATTCTCTACAATGATTCCCTTTGTATTACTGATTGGGTCAAACAAATAACTATCTTGAATATCTTCATTTTTAAGATTTAAACAGACCGTCTTTCCTACTAATTTTCTAATCTCTTGAGATGTAAATTTTTGAGTCATAGGATCCCTTGTACTTATTTTTGATACTTTAGATTCTAAATCAAATAAAATAAAAAGAATAATAAATAATAAAAATAATTCCATCATTGCTCCTCCTTCTTAGTTACTATTTTAAAAGAATGAATGAGTCTTAAATCAATTAATTTCGTAATTTTCTCTTTTCCATGAGAAAATTGAAATTTTAAATAGTTCTCATCAATACTAAGAATCCTACATTTTTTTAAGGAATCAATCCGATAATCCTCTACATCATCATCAATATCTAAAAAACACTCTTTTCCTATTAGAGAATTTAAAATTGATGTAGAATTTTTACATTGAATTTCAAGTTGTTCATTTAATAAATCATTGATAGGAACCTTAAATATTTTAGTAAGTTCTAATGCTTGATTAACATCTGGACTTGTAATATCACTTTCCCAATTTGAAATAGTTTGTCTTGTAACTTCTAACATTTTTGCGAGTTGTTCTTGTGTAATATTTTCCTTTTTTCTAAGTTCCGTTATTCTTTTGCCAAATTTCATTTCCATCACCTACCAACATTTTACTATTGATTATTTTATTTGTATATAAATAAAATATAACATCTAGTAAAAATAATTTAACATTTTAATAAAATAGATTATTTTTATATTTAAAATTGATCAAATGCATAATATTGTATTGATAGTAAAAATATAAGATAGAAAATCTATATCTTTTACTTTCCAAAAAATGAATATTTTTGTAAAAGGAAACTTCATTAGAAAGGTAGGATAAAATGAGTTGTAAAGATTGTCACAAAAACTATAATTCTTTAAATGGATGCTATATTATAGGGCCAACTGGACCTAGAGGACCTGGTGGAATTCCCGGATCAACTGGACCCACGGGACCTCAGGGAAATGATGGGGCAACAGGCCCTGCTCCACAACTTATGATTGGAACAGTCGAAACAGGGCTACCAGGATCTCAGGCATCTGTCAATATTACTCCCATAGATTAAGTAATATGATACAAAGATATTCAATCAATGAGAGGAGATTAAAAAAATGAATGAAAATGCTTCTGGATATATTTTAGATTTTGTAATCCCACAAGGTCCAACAGGACCTCAAGGACTAGAAGGAGCAACTGGGCCTACAGGACCTCAGGGAGCCGAAGGACCCACGGGACCTCAAGGTACTACGGGTGCAACTGGACCTACAGGACCCCAAGGTTTAGAGGGACCAACTGGACCTACGGGACCTCAGGGAGCCGAAGGACCCACGGGACCTCAAGGTACTGCGGGTGCAACTGGACCTACAGGACCCCAGGGTTTAGAGGGGCCGACTGGACCGACTGGACCTCAGGGAATCGAAGGACCCACGGGACCTCAAGGTACTGTGGGTGCAACTGGACCTACAGGAGCTACTGGACCTGCACCAACGTTTTCAATTGGAACAGTTACCACTGGAGCACCAGGAACACCGGCAAGTGTAACAATCACACCAACCACATAAAATCTAGATAGAAAGAGTTGAAGATATGAATTATGAAATAAATTTTGTGATTCCCCAGGGACCAACTGGTCCTCAAGGATTAACTGGAACCACAGGGCCAACAGGGCCTCAGGGATTAACTGGAACCACAGGGCCAACAGGGCCTCAGGGATTAGCTGGAATCACAGGCCCAACAGGACCAACTGGTCCTTCCTCTGGTCTAGCTGCCTATGGGGGAAAATATAACAATACTTCTAGTAACATTTCCTTGGGAATCGGTACACAATCACAGGTCCCCCTTCCCGTTTCTATGCCAAATTTAAATACTACCTATGCAACTACGAATAGTATTACAGTGACACAAGGTGGCGTTTATGAAATTAACTTCTACTCCAATGTATCAGTAGCCCTTGGTACTACACTGACTCTAGCCGTTCGAGCAAATGGAACGAATATAGCTTCTACTGTTGTTTCTAGAGCTTTATCTGTCGGAACTAGTTCTATCTATAGTGGCAGTGTTTTAGTACAATTACCAGCCAACACAGTAATTGATATGGCAGTATCTGCCTTACTAGCCGTTGGAGTTACTTTAGGTGGTGGAACAAGTGCCTCCCTAACTGTTAAAAAAATTAATACTTAATCATTAAAAAATGAATCGTTCTTGATTCATTTTTTTATAGTCTGTCTAAATCAATATACATATTTTTTTCACAATACTTGTAAAAATCTTCTATTGTGATATGAGGTTTCGGTTTTTTATATTCTCTTAATACTAATTGGTATTTATCAAACTTACCACTTGATTTACTTAGTTCGTCTAAAATAAATTTACTTCTTACATCGATCAAAAGATCTTTTTCTGAGTGATACTCATGAATTCCGCGATATTTCTTATAACTATGCTCAAACCAATAATATTTCCCCTGTTTCTTAAATGTCAAAAAGGTATGAGTTGGACAATTTTTATTATCATAATACACTAAAAAATAAGTTTTAATATCATGCCCATTAAAATAGAATCTTTCCAATTCCACTTGATCCCAACAAGTTCCTACCTTACTTACTATTACTTCCTTTGGATTTTGTAATCGGTAATTCTCATTTAAATTGGAATTTATTCCTTCATGAATTTTTCCATTTTTATCTACCCAACCATAACGAATTTTTTCCATTTTTTCCATAATTTCAAACTCATCATAATAATCCCAAAATCCAAGACTTCCTATTGCTGGAATCAAAGTTTCAAATTTTTCAATTTTTTCTAATTGAAACGCATACCCATTTCTATTTCTTACGACACCATAAACCAATTCATCTTTCTCGATTAATTCATCTTCAAATCTTTTTTCTACTTTAATACAATCTGTAATTTCAGCACTTCCAATAATACATCCTGTTGGATATTCTAAATTTAAGTGACGAAACCTATCCATATTTTCAGATTCTACTCCTCTACTCGCATGAATTAAAAATACTCCTCTAAAATTAGTTTTCCAAGATCTAAATTCAAATTGCTTGTATCCTTCTACAATTAAGGTTGCCCAAGGCTGTCTAATACTTAATACCTTCATAATTCTCACCTTTTCTATTCGTTTTACTTACTATCATTGTAACACCTTTTATAGTATAATAATAGTAATCATTAAAATGTCAGTGGTAATCATTGGAGGAAATGTATGTTTGATGTCAAAACAAAATTAAAAAGTATCGAACTCATTAAAAAACTAGAATTAAATCAATTTCCTGAACAATTATTCCATTCAGGAGAAGAAGAAAAAATTTCAAACTTTTTAGAAACTTATCCTTCCATCTATTATGCAGTTCGCAGTAAAAATGTCGTTGGATGTAAAAAAAATAATTTTAAAGTTCCAAGAGATAACGTGTTAGAAGAACAAAAAAAGTTCGACCTATTCTCAATTAATGTCAGTTCTTATAACTACACTTCCCATCTCATACTAATTGGAGATATCAAAATCAGTAAGGATAATGAAGTTTGGATCATTGCATCCACCAACCAAAATTTCACAGGAAAGATGGCTGAACAAAATCCTTAATTTAATTTAAAAACAACGATTTTTGATAAAAAATTAAACGAAATTCCAAAATTTAATGAGATTTACCAATATATAGTAGAACACAAACTAATCGATGTAATTGTTGAATTTGCCTATTACGATATCCCGGTAGGAATTCATAATCAAAATATTATTATCTTTGAAATCAGAACACATTTCTAATTTGATAAACTAAAAAAATGATATAATAAATAAGTAGAAAGGAAGTAGTAGTATGAAACAGGAATCTACCGTTAAAATTAAAGGTGTCTATCGTCACTATGGAGGAGATTATTATATTGTAGAAGGAATCGGAACTCATACAGAAACAATGGAAAAAATGGTAATTTACCGTGGACTCTATGGAAATAATGAAGTCTGGATTCGTCCTCTATCCATGTTTATCGAAGAAGTAGAAAATAAGGATCAAAGGCATCGATTTGAATTACAACATATCGAAAGTAAGAAACATCCAGAAGAAAGAAAGGAGAAAACTCATGCAGGAAATTGAAATCAAATTTCAAATTAATAACACAGAAAAACTTCTAAAAAAACTAAAATCTCTTCAATGTAAATTTTCAGAACCTATAAATCAAAAAGATATCATTTTTGTTCCTAATTTAAATGACACAGAAAATGGAGAGGGGAAAATTTTTATACGATTAAGGAAGCAAAACGAAAAAAAGATAATTACGCTAAAAAAGCAATCGAAAGTCATTATGCAAAATAAAGAGATTGAATTTGAAATTGGTGATATGGATAAAGCCAAAGACCTTTTAGAAACGGTTGGTTTCAAGGAATGGGTCACTGTTGAAAAAATGAGAATAGAAACTACCTATCAAGGATTTAACATCTGTATTGATCAAGTAAAACGGCTTGGCGATTTTATAGAAATTGAAATTTTATCAGAAGAAGAAAATCAAACAGAACTTTACGAAAAACAGATTTTATCTATGGCAGAAGAATTAGACATTCCATTACAGAATCGAATCAATAACTACTATGATTCTATGATAGCAGAATTAAATGAAAAAGAAAAAGCATCTTAAACAAAAAAAAGATTCACTCGAATCTTTTTTTCTATGAATAAGACTTTCTAATCTTCTTCCACCATTTTAAACCTTAATTCTAGTCTGAGAGTTTCTTCTTTTCCCTCCTGTAAATCTAGACGAATACAATAGGCTCCAGTTTTTTTTAAGTAAGGAGATAAATTACGAATAATCTTTCCCGAATATACCCGAAGATCTTTCATACCGCAATTGCCTCGATAAATAGACATAGTAAACTCTTCTGTTGACAACGCTTCTTTTGAATACATATTAGGAATTGTCCCATAATCATCTAGATTATCATAACAAGAAACTTTTTTATCATCTTGATAACATTCATATCTTTTCATTTCAAAAGGAAAATCTTTTTCGAAAAGAAACTTATTATCTACATCAGAAGAATAGTAGTAAGTAAAGTCTCCAACTCGGCTTAAAACAAAAGGAATATAGGTTTTCTGATAATACTTTTTTAAGGAAAAATCGATTGGCATTTGATTTAAGGAGATTTCGTATCCTTCTTGAATATCTACTTTTTGAGGTAATTGAATTCCTCCCATTCGGAAAAAAACATAGATTAAAAAAATCAAAAAGAATATCATAATATATCGAAAGAATTTTTTAACTTTCATTTTCTTTGCTTCCTGATAATCCAAATTTGCTTGATTTAATTCTTGAGGAGCATTTTTATATTCTTCCTTAAAATCCCTCTCTTTTCTTTGATTATGTTGATAAATCATAATTAAACTCCTACTATCCCTGTTTTAGCAATTTTTCATAAAGATCCTTTAAATGGGCAATACTGGCACAACTCATAAAACATATCACTGCATCTTTATGGGATACCAACTTATCGATAGTTTCTTCCCCAATCATTTCTCCATTTTTTAATTGATCTAGAATAATCTTAGAAGAAACTCCTGGATAATCACTAGCCTTTTCTCGATTACAATCAATTTCTGTTAAATAAGCTTTATCTGCTGTATTTAATGCCTCTGCAAATTCTTTTGGAAAAGCTTCTGTTCTTGAATACGTATTTGGCTTAAATAAAACAACTAACTCTTTATCTGGATATTTTTGTCTAGCAGCCTCTAAAGTAACTTTAATCTCGGTTGGATGATGCGCATAATCATCAATAATCACCGTATCTCCAATTATCTCTTCAGCAAACCTACGTTTTGCATTTTGAAATGTGAGAAGTAATTCATGAATTTTATCTTTTTCGATTCCTAATTTATCACAGATTGCCACACACGCTAATGTATTTAATATCATGTGATTTCCAAAAAGAGGAATTTCAAAGTGACCATACAAAGTCCCATTCATATATATATCAAAACTACTTCCCTCTTTTGTTAATTTTATATTTTTTGCAACAACATCATTTTGTTCTTCAAAACCGTAAAAAATAACTTCTTTATCAAATTTAATTTTTCTAATGTTAGAATTATCCCCACAGACAATTAAACCTTTCTTTGTATTTTTCGAAAATTGTTCAAATGTCTCAATAATATCCTCAATATCTTTGTAGCATTCTGTGTGTTCTAACTCAATGTTTGTAATAATGGAATATGTTGGATGATACGCTAAAAAATGGCGATTAAATTCATCAGATTCAATGACAAAATAATCATTTTTCTTTTCAGCATGACCTGTTCCATCCCCAATAAAATAATTACATCCATAAGTAGAATTTAAAATATGACTAATTAAAGAACTAGTTGTCGTTTTTCCATGAGTTCCTGAAACCGAAATGGTTTGAAATTGATCTGTCAAATCTCCTAAAATTTCATTGTAGGCCTTCCTTTTTACTCCTAGTTGTTTCATTCTTTCAATCTCTTGGTGATCCTCACTAAATGCCTTTGAGCAAGTAAAAATGGTATCTGAATCAGGTAAAAAAGAGGAATCACTATAAATAGAAATTTTTCGTTTGTCTAATCCCTCTTGAGTAAATTTCCATTCCTTTGTATCATCATAACCAGAAACTGTATGTCCTAGATCATGAAGTAGGCACGCTAATGTTGCCATCCCACTTCCTTTGATTCCAATACAATAATATTTCATTTTATCAACTTCTTCCTATTAAAATTATACAATATTAAAATCAAAAAAAGAAGAAAAATAAATTTCTTCTTTTTAAATTAACCATTTAAAATAAGTTTTCTTAAATTTTTTATTCCACTATGATACTGTTTTTGGGCATTTTGATGAACGCCACCCATTATTTTCGCAATATTTTTAAACTTTTCCTTTTTCCCTGTAATAAAGCCCAAACGATATAGGACAGTTTGTCTTTGTTTCTCAGGAAGATATTCTATCTGTTTAATTGCGTATTCTAAAAAATCTTGCATAATGAAATCTTCTTCTATATCTAAATCACTTCTCATTAATTCTTCATACTCTTCATAAACTCTTTTTATTGTCTCATTGTTCTCGTCCATAGTTTCATCCATATCATCATAAAAAACTTCACAAAAATCAGATAAAGAAGATGTCATATGTCGAAGCATTCTACGATTCAAACTTCCCAAAACTTCCACCGTTGTTTCCGAAAGATTCAATTTTTCTCCTGCTTCTTGATTAGATAAATAACTTCCTGTTGAAATTTGAGCCTTTTGTTGCAATCGATGAAGACGAAAGGCCGCCCTACAATAGGCAGGAGGAACATAAACTTCAAATTTATTAATCGCAAGTAAATCATAATATCGATATCGAATTCTATTTGTTAAAAAAGTCAAAAGACTAGTATCCCTATCTGGTTTATAATCTGCAATACTATCATAAATTGCTAAACAAGCTTCCTGATACATATCATCATAAGAAATTAAAGTATTTTGATAAATATTAGCCATTTTCTCCGCCAATGGAAGATATTCGAGTACAACGTCCCATTTATTATCATAAATTTTATCCATAACAACCCCCAAAATATTTCTGTATTATAGCACAAAACCCCAAAAAAAGAAAGAGGTTACTTTCCCTCTTTCGTAATGATAAATGATACACCGTTTTTGGCATGATTTTTTACTTGAACATCATAATGCATATAATTTAATGTTTTCTTAACAATGGAAAGTCCAAGACCAAATTCTCCTTTAATTCCCTTTCGAAATGGAATAAAAATACCCTCTATCAAATCAGAACTAATATTTGGACCATCATTATAAAAAACCAATTGATTTTTTCTTAATGTAATTCTTATTTCTTTTTCAGCATACCGAATAAAATTATTTAAAATATTATCAATTACTGTTTCCCAAGAATCAATAGTCCCGTAGAATTTAGCATTTCCAATCACGGTTACTTTAAATTTTAGATTTTTGTTGTGATACTTAAATTTTTCAATCGAAGAATTTAAAATACTTTTAATATCGACTTCTTCCATCTGTATCAAATTTCTTTCCCGAATATAATCAAGTTTATTTAAGTAAAGTAAGGAGTGAACTTTATTTTCTAATTTTAAGGTTTGTTCTTTAATAATTGGAAGTGCTTTTTCTACATCTTCCACTTGATCTTCCACAGCCTCCACATAAGATTTAATTACAGTAAGCGGTGTTTTAAAGTCATGAGAAATATTTTGATACATTTGATTCCGATATTCTTCTTGATTTTTTAAGCCAAGCCTCATATCTTCCAGTGCTTGTTCTAGAGAATAAATCTCATCGAGTTCAGAATCACTTACTTGATGATTGTAGGTATCATCATCGATATGATCTATTTTTTTCTTTAATTTTTCAATTCTTCGAACTACTTTAGTGGACCAAATTACAAGGAGTAAGGATACCACAAACATCGTGATAAAAACGATAGGAAAAACACTATGTAGGGCATCTTCTCGTGCTTGCCTAATGTAGGAGTTATTTGTTATGGCAACACGTTTTACTGAATTTGATTCACTCGTATAATAATAATATAAATGTGCTTTATAAATAAATTTTCCATACTTTTCGGTAAAATAATTCGTTAATTTATAAACATCTGCAAAGCGTACGATTTCATTTAGATTTTCACTAACGGAAATTACGTCTTCATACATATAAATGTATGCGATTTCATGAGAGATCGGGTTCTCCTCAATATCATCAGACACTAACTCTAATGGTTGTTTTAAATAATTGTATAAGTTTTTTTCATATACAGGCAGCATACTTTTTGGTAGAATAACACCCAAGGATAATAAAATTACAATACAGGCAGCTCCAACAACTAAAATTAATTGTCTACTTAGCTTACTTTGAATATATTTTCTCATAATAAGCGATATCCATATCCATAGATCGTTGAAACATTTAACTTAGGCATTTTCTTACGAAGTCTTCGAATCAAATCGTCGACAACTCTATCACTTCCAAAATAATCCTCTCCCCAAACAAGATTTAAAATCTCTTCTCTAGAGAAAGTCTTATTCTTATTAGTAAGTAAGAGAAATAATAAATCAAATTCTAAAGTTGTTAATTTTATTTCACTCTCTTTTTCCATAACAATTCTTTTTTCAGAGTCAACAATATAAGAATCTTCATACATAATTTTATTTGCTTCTGATTCCCGATAAACCCTTTTAATAATGTTATTTACTCGTAAAACCAATTCTTTGGGAGAATATGGCTTCGTTACATAATCGTCACTACCTAGTTCTAAGCCGATAATTTTATCAAGGTCTTGGTCTCTTGCAGAAGTAAATATTACGGGAGTTGTTGTATCTACTTCTCTAATTTTCTTAATAATATCATACCCTGTCACATCATCCGAGAGCATAATATCAAGAATCCATAAATGACAAAGAGAACCAATATAAGAAAGTGCATCTCTTCCTTTTGAAAATTTTACTACTTGATATCCAGCTTTCTCTAGGTAAGTTCCAATTAAGTTGGCTAAATCAACCTCATCTTCTACCAAACATACTGTATACATAAATTCACCACCAGCATTAGTATAACATTAAATTTTCCCTTTTTCTACTAGTCATTTATCACCTCACTTTTTTAGTCTTGTAGGAGTAAATTTTATATTTTTAATTTATTTTATTGAAAAGAATAGTTTACTTTTTTCTTCTAAATTTACCTATCACCTTCCTTTCATATTTCCAGTATAAGAAACAAATATAGTCAAAATACGAAAGAAATATGGGAAATTGTGGTAAAAATTTTTGGGCATTAAAAAAGGCAAGTTTTTTATCTCTTGCCTTTATTTTTTACTTTATATTCTTCAAATAATTCAGAAATTTCTTCTCCCATATTATAAACTGCTTTTTGAATAATTGGATGTATTGCTCTTAAAGTGCTATCACTAATACGTTTCTTTTCTATAATAGAAATAGGAAATACTCTGTATGCCGGATAAGCAATTCCTAGAATACCATCACATGTAAATACTTCAAAATTATCCCATGGACATTTTCCACTTTTAAATCCATTTGAGGTATCCCTATCGGTGAAATATTCATATAACCAATACTCTTTAAGATCATCTTTTTCTACTGTATATATGAAACTATGATTCTCTAACACAGTCAAGAAAAATTTACTAAGTTTAACCTTTTTTTCAAAAGTACTTCTCTTTAATTGAATTTTTGGTACTTGTTCTACTAACTCATGATTGATTTTAGTCAGTACAATTTGTGATGGTAATTGTAAAGAGGAATCATAAGGTACAAGATAATTTATGCCTTTCCCTATTTTTTCATCAATTTCTTTCCTATTTTCAGGATTTAATAAATTAGCTGCTGCCTCATTGATTACTTCTTGTATATATTCTCCATTTTCATCTTTCTTATTGACATCATTACCACACTGAACTAATAACTGATATTTTCTAGCACTCTCAATTTCTTCATCTGTAGCATCTTGTTCAATTCCTAAAATTTCATATGGATTTCTCATTTCAACCACCCCTAAATACTATCTTTTAATTTCAACTAAATCAAAAGTTTCTATAATATCTTTTTCTTTAATGTCTTGATAGTTTTCTAAAGTAATTCCACAATCCATTCCTTTAGATACTTCTTTTGCTTGATCTTTTTCTCTTTGAATAGACTTAATTTTTCCAGTATATAGAACAATTCCGTCACGAATTAATCTAGCATCGCTTCCATTTTTTAATACTCCATTTAGAACATGGCTACCTGCAATATTTCCAACTTTTGAGAATTTAAAGATTTGACGAATTTCAGCTTCTCCGGTTACTTTTTCTTCATAAATTGGTTCAAGCATACCCTTCATTGCAGCTTCCATATCCTCTACTAATTTGTAGATGATATCATAGGTACGGATCTCAACGCCAGCTTCTTTGGCTGCATCTGTAATATTGCCTGTTGGGCGAACGTTAAATCCAATCAAAATCGCATTCGAAGCTTTTGCTAGAGTTACATCACTTTCTGTAATTGTTCCAACACCAGCACGAATGATTTTTACACGAACATCTTCGATTTGAATTTTTTCTAAGGAATTCTTAACTGCTTCACTACTACCATTGACATCTGCTTTGATGATAACATTGATTTCACGAATTCCTTCTTTGATATGTCCAAATAAATCCTCCAATGTCATTCCTGGTTTATTATTTGTACGTTCCTTCTCACGAGTCGCCCTTTCTTCTGCGATTTGTTTTGCCTGTTTTTCCGTTTCAAAAGCCATGAACTTATCCCCAGCCATTGGCGTTTGATTTAATCCTGTAATTTCTACTGGTGTTGAAGGAAGAGCTTCTGTGATATCTTGACCCTTATCATTTTTTAGTGTTCGAATCTTACCAACACTTGTTCCTACAACAATTGGGTCTCCTAACCGAAGCGTTCCATTTTGAATTAATAAAGTTGCAACACTTCCGACTTGTTTATCAAGTTTTGACTCAATAACAGTACCAGTTGCATATCTAGATGGATTCGCTTTTAAATCAGCCATTTCACTAATTAAAAGGATATTTTCTAATAATTCAGGAATTCCCTCTTGTGTCTTTGCAGAAATCTTACAAACGATGGTATCTCCACCCCATTCTTCTGGTGTAATTCCATATTCTGCTAATTCGGTTAAAACACGTTCAGGATTGGCACCTGGCTTATCCATTTTATTAATCGCTACAATAATGGGAACATTGGCAGCTTTCGCATGATCGATTGCTTCTTTGGTCTGAGGCATAACACCATCATCTGCAGCAACAATGATGATAACGATATCCGTAACAGATGCTCCTCTTGCACGCATCTCTGTAAATGCTTCATGTCCTGGCGTATCGATAAATGTAATTTTTTTATCATTGCAAACAACTTGATAAGCTCCAATTGCCTGTGTAATTCCACCTGCTTCTCCTGAGGCTACATTCGTTGCTCTGATTGCGTCTAATAAAGATGTCTTTCCGTGATCAACGTGCCCCATAATCGTAACTACAGGTGGTCGTTCCTCTAAATCCTTTTCATTATCTACAATTTCATATTTTTCAAAATTGGAAATATCTATAGATGATTCTTCTTTTAGAGTCTTATCATAGTCTACAACTAATAACTCTGCAACTTCAAAAGTGAGAGATTGATTTAGATTTGCCATGATTCCTAGTCCCATCAATTTTTTAATTAATTCACTGGCCGCAACCCCTAGACTATCTGCGAGCTCTTTTACAGTCATATTATTTTTATAAAGAACCACTGAGTCATCTGCCATTGCTTCATTTGTCTGTAATTTTTCACGATGTTTATAAAGTTCTTTTTTATCTTTTAAGAACTTACTGTTATCTTGCTTATTGTCTTTCTTTGCTTTGTTTTTCTTTTTATGGTGTTCTACATCTAATTTTGTGTCTGCCGCTAGGCTTTCTACTTTCTCAAAGAATTCATCTGAATCAATTTCTACTTCTGTTTCCTTATCTTCAACAACAATATCTTCCTGCAATTGAATCTCTGTATCCAACATTGTAATTTGATCTTGATTTAGTTCTGTTTCCTCATTTTCAATTTCAAATCCTAATTTACTGCACAACTCTAAAATTTCTTCTAAAGTTTTTCCTACATCTTGTGCATAATCTAAAACGCTCATTCCCATCATGATATCACCCTCCTTTTTATTTATATCATTTTTTCCTATCTCATTTTTCCGGGTTTTCCTATATTTTTCTTAATAACTCTCGTTGCTTCTTCTACTAATTCATTATAGTTTGCTTTATTCCATGGTTTATCTTCATTATATGAATGGTATTTTGTACCAGCTGCACCAAACCATTTTTCATATTCAGTAAAGTCAATTTTCTCATACTCTCTTAACCAAACAATTTCTCTTGGTCTTCCAACAGAAATTCTCGGTGTACAAAGTTGGCATGGAGAAAATGTTAAATATATTTTCATCTTACTTAAATCATCTTGTTGTCCTCGATAATTATCAAATGAGTTCACTTCTGCATGAACAGAATAATAATCCTTAATATCCGCCTTGATTCCTGTTTTTTCTCCACTGCTATGCCAAGGAATATCTCTATCCTCCATTCCTTGAGGCGCACCGTTATAACCAACAGAAACTACTCTACCATTTTCATCTACTAAGCAAGAACCTACTTGAGTAGATGGATCCTTGCTTCTTAATGTTGCTAAAACAGCCATTGACATATAGTATTCTTCTGGTGTGACTTCTCCATTTTTTTGTTTTAGATGCTTCTTGATGAAATCACGTAAATCTTTTAAGAAACAATAATACTCTTCCTCTGAGTTCCCAGTATCTATATATTTTTCTGGATAAATACAAGTCCTATCGAATATATAATTTGTAATAGCTTTTTCTTCTGATTCTGGAACATCTTTAAAATATACTACTTTTTGAAGCTTAGCTTGTGCAATACTTTTAGCTTGTTCAGGCGTTGGAAATTCAGATACATAAATGGTTCCATTTAGAAACTCAGATCTTTTTCCTTTAAAACTAAATAATGCATTGGATACAGAATCTAATGTATAGTCCAAAACTCTTTCTTTAGGAACTTTAGATGCTAAGGAATATGGTACTTGATTCGATCCAATCGATAAAATTCTATGATCTTTATCTACAATACATGCTCCTCCATCTCCCTGTACACTGTTTAATGATGCTAATCCAACTGCACTTATAAAATATTCATCCCATGTTAAGTAATTTGTTCTTTGTCCTGCCATCGTATTCCCCCTATATTTATATTTAATTTTCGTTCTTGATTAAATTTTCAATTTCCTCATAAATAGAGTCTGATATTTCTACTTCTAAACATCTAGCTAAAGCCCGAGTCTTTTTTGCTTTCGTTACTACATCTAGGTCCTTTTTAATATATGCACCTCGTCCATTTTTTTTTCCAGTAAGATCAATTTCAACCTCTCCTTCTGGATTTCTAACAACTCTTAAAAGTTCTTGTTTTGGCAACCGTTCTCTCGTAATCACACAACTACGAAGTGGTATTTTTTTTTGTTTCATCGTTTACTCTTCTCTAAAGTTAATTCCAGATTCTCTTGCTTGTTCCATCGTTTTAATATCGATTTTATAGTGTGTCAATCTGGAAGCTAGCTTTGCATTACTTCCTTTTTTTCCAATTGCCAAAGAGAAATTATCATGATCAGCGACTACAAGTGCTTCTTGCTTTTTAGGATCCATAATTAAAACTTTTAAGTTTTTTGCTGGAGATAATGCATTTTCAATAAAGACTGCTGGATCTTTATCATATTTTACGATATCAATCTTCTCTCCATGAATCTCTTCTAAAATTCTAGCAATTCTAGAACCTCTCTCTCCAATACAAGCACCGATTGGATCAATTCGATCTTTTTCTGAATAAACGGCTACTTTACTACGATTTCCAGCATCTCTAGCAACACTGTATAATAATACATCACCATCACTGATTTCTGGAATTTCAAGTTCAAACAATCTTTTGATAAATCCATAATGGGTTCTAGAAAGTAAAATAAATAAACCTTTGTTATTAGCATCTACTTTACTTACATAAACCTTTACTTGAGAATTCATTGCGATTTTTTCTCCAGGTATACATTCTTTCTTTGGTAAAATCCCATTACTTCTTCCTAAATTAATATAATAGTTATCGGTATCTTCTAACTCAACAGTACCAATTAATAATTCATCCTGTTTATCACCAAGATCTTCCATAATACTATTTCTTTCTGCCTCTCTAATCTTTTGAATTAATACTTGTTTTGCAGTGGAAGTCGCAACACGACCAAATTCTTCTTTTGGGGTAACTTCTGTATCAATGGTATCTCCAACATTAAGTGTTTTATCTCTTTTTCTAGCATCTGTTAAAGAAATCTCAATATCAAGATCGATTCCATCTCCATCTTCATCCTTATCATCTTCTACAACAGTCAAATAAGAATATACCTTGATTACTCCCGTTTTCTTATCGATTACTACTTTTGAATTTGGAGAACCAGTACTTCTTTTATAAGCAGCCATTAAAGCATTTTCCATTGCCTCAAATATAATTTCTCTACTGATTCCTTTTTCTTTTTCTACAGTTTCTACGGCCTTTAAAAATTCTTTCCCGTTCATTGTTCTTCTACCTCTCCTTTTGATTTTGCATACACATCCAGTGTATAGGATTCTTCAATTAAATCAAGTTGATCTAAAATAGGATTCAAAATTCTTGTTGCCATTACAACAATATTTAAGGGAATTATCTCTTTACTATCCAAAACAATCGTAAGAGTATTTTCTCCCTCTACTTTTCCATATGTTACATCATCAATAAAAACATTTAGATTATCAAGTTTATGATCTACAGCTTCAATAATTTTTTCTTTCATTCCCTTTTTTAATCACTCCTTTTTCTTTTAATCAAACAAAACCGAGTGGTTTCCCACTCGTTGTAACTTCATTATATCATAGAAATATTATTTTACATAGTAAAATTTAAAAAAACCCTAAAAATTAGCATTTTCTAAATACTTTGTGATAAGATTATAATAGAAATTAAGGAGGATGCCATGCTTACTAGTATCATATTTACTTTATTTTTTAATAATATTTTATTTTTTATAGAAAATCATCAAGGATTAAAAGTTCCTAAAACCATCGTTTATATTTGGGGAATCTGTTCTATGATTCTGAGTGGTCTTTGTATTTTCTTTTTATCAGGTCAGATATCCATTCCTATCGCCTTAAGTGTTTTAATTACAGGTGTAGTTGGAACGATTATAAATTTAACTGTTCAAGAAAATCTAGAATTACAGAAAGTTTATACCAAAAATTTATTAGTCATATTTCTTTTTTTCTTTTATTCAGTCGTACAAATTATCCCAATTCTTATTTTTAATATTGATCTCGAAAAAGCTAGCCTAGAAACACAATGCTATCTTACTTTATTCTCACAAATCTGTTTAATCGTTGGTCTTATTTTTATTTATCGAAAAGAATTAAAAAAAGAATTTCAAATTTTTTGGAAAGATAAGATGAAGAATTTGGATACTGGTATTCGATATTGGGTAATTGGTTTTATAGTAATGTATGTCAGTAATCTTATAATTACACTACTTTTACCAAAAGCAGTGGCAGGTAACGAAGAAACAGTCCGTTCTCTTATAACAGCTTCCCCATGGATTTCTTTAATAAGCACCGGATTCTTCGCCCCCTTCATTGAAGAAATTACATTCCGAAAGGCATTTCGAAATATGATTTCAAATGATAAATTATTTATTTGGCTTTCTGGACTTATCTTTGGTGCCTTACATATCGTATTCTCCTTTAGTTCAATTTATGATATTGCTTATCTCATCCCTTATTGTTCCTTAGGAATCAGTTTTGGATATATGTACGTTAAGACAAAAACAGTATTTACTTCTATCGCTATGCATACCGCACATAACTTTTTTGCAACTTTAGTTATTATTTCAATGATGGTGATTTTATGCTAAGTAGAGAAGAAAAAAGTGATCAAATTCTAAAAGAATGGGAAATCGAAGAAAGAAATAGAAAACTAAAAAAAGCGATTTTAATTTCAATTAAAGTCTTTCTCTTATTATTTGTACTTGTATTTGGAAGTTTTTATTATATGAGATTTATTGGAACAAGTGGACTAGTTGTACGAGAATATCGAGTAGTAAATTCAGAATTACCAGAATCTTTTCATGGATTAAAAGTAATTCACTTATCAGACTTTCATTATAAATCTACTTTCAGTGAGGTAGATTTAAAAGTCTTAGTAAAAAAAGTAAATCAATTAAAACCAGATATCATTGTCTTCACAGGTGATTTAACTGATAAGGATACAGAAATTAGTGAAAATGATTTAAAAGTATTAGTAGAACAATTAAATAAAATGGAAGCAACACTCGGAATGTATGCAGTTAGAGGAAATCATGATTATGAAACAAGTAACTTTGATGTAGTATTTACGAAAACTGCCTTTAAAATTTTAGATAACAATTATGATTTAATTTATTCAAAAGGGACAACCCCTATTCTACTGACAGGATTTGGTAGTAGCTTAAAAGATGATTTCGATATAGAACAATCATTTGCACTTCCTGATTCTAATCAGTACTTTACCATTGCCTTGATTCACGAACCAGATACAATTTCTAATATTTTAGAAAGCAACACAGTGAATTTAGCTTTTGCGGGACATTCACACAATGGACAAATTCGACTACCTAGAATTGGTGCTATTTACTCTGTTAATGGAGCAAAGAAGTATCCAAATGATCATTATAAAATTGGGAATACTGAATTATTTGTATCTGGAGGGCTGGGTACGAGTGGTCAAAAATTACGATTATTTAATCGACCTAGTATTAACTTCTATCGCATTGTTGAAAAATAAAAGAAATTTCTATCCGTTAGAAACTTCTTTTTTATTGACTAATTTTCTCTACCTTGTCAAAAACAAAGTTATCATTCTTTTTGGTAAAGGTAAATTTATAGTTATTAACAAGAGTTCGGAATGATTCTAAATCATATTGTTCACTGATTCCAATTGGTTCTTGTTTATTGATATCTTTATAATACTCAAAAATCACCCTATTACTTTCTGTGTGATAAGTAAAATCTACAAATGCCATGGCGACTGTAAGCTCTTTCGTTTGCTCAGTACTCTTTGTATCAACTTGTTCCATTAAAATACTCATTGTTTGATCTTCAGCACATTCTCCTGGCTTTTGGATATATGCTTTTTTGTCTTTATCATATTGAAAAGCAGAATAACTACAAGAATTACCAGTTAAGGATTCATGACTTAATTTCGTATTTTCACCAAATAGTTCTTCTACTGCTTGTTCTACACTTTTCTGGTCAATAGTAATTGTTTTAGTGGTATCTTTATATTTGTCGATATCTTCATTCATGATTTTCCGAATTGCCATATAGATTTTAATATAGTTGTCAACATCTAAACGAACATAACTATCTCTTTGAAAAAAGTATCCAAAGTAATCAGTTGGTAATCCTGTAATATTTAAAGAACTGATAAGCATATAGTAATCTGTAATTGACTCGAGTGATGATTTTTTACCTTCTTCTTGTTCTGTAGGCTCTTTTGTTGACTCCTTTTTAGAATTCTTCGTAACAAAGAAAATTCCTATAATTAACAAAATAACAATGAACAAGATAATACCCAATAATATCTTCTTATTGAATGAGCGTTTTTCCATTCCATCCTTTTCTTGATTATAAATTGGCATACACTCCTCCTATTCTTTTTATCTCTAATATTGTTTTCCCCAATAAACTAATTTTGTTGCATCTTCTTTACAATAAATACATTTTCCACCATGAAATTCTTCATCGAAAGGAATACATCTAGAAGTAATACCAGTTTCTTCTTTAATCTTTTCCTCACATTCTCTTTTCCCACACCAAGTCGCACGAATGAATCCATTTTCTGTTTCTGCTAAACGCTTCATTTCTTCGAAATCTGTTACTGTTTTGGTCATTTCGTCCCTACGCCATTTTGCTTGTAAATACATATTTTCCTGGATTTCTGCCAAGAGTTTAATAATGGATTCTGTTACCTTTTCTAAACTTACTTCTATTTTTTCTAATGTATCTCTTCTTACTAAAACACAAGTATTGTTCTGAACATCTCTAGGACCAATCTCAATTCGTACAGGGATTCCTCTCATTTCACTTTCAGCAAATCGATAACCTGGAGATTTTTCACGATTATCTACCTCACAAGAAATATTTTCTAACTTAAGTGATTTCGCAATTTGATAACTTTTTTCTATTACTTCAGGATCATTTTTACCAATTGGAATGATATTTACTTTAATTGGTGCAATATTTGGCGGAAGTACTAATCCATGATCATCCCCATGAGTCATAATTAAAGCCCCAATAACTCTAGTTGATAATCCCCAAGAAGTTTGATACATAAATTGACTTTTGTTTTCTTTATTTAAGAAAGTCATATTAAAAGCTTTCGAAAAATTATCCCCAAAATAGTGAGAAGTTCCAGATTGAAGAGCAACACCATTATGCATTAAAGCCTCAATTGTATAAGTATTCTGTGCTCCCGCAAATTTTTCTTTTTCTGTTTTTTCCCCACGGATAACAGGAACTGCTAAAATATCTTCACAAAAATCAGCGTATATATTTAACATTTTTAAAGTTTCTTCTTTTGCTTCTTCTGCCGTCGCATGAACTGTATGACCTTCTTGCCATAAGAATTCACGACTTCTTAAAAAAGGTCTCGTAGTTTTTTCCCAGCGGACAACACTACACCATTGATTGTAAAGTTTTGGTAAATCACGATAACTCTTTACAATGTTAGCATAATGTTCGCAGAATAAGGTCTCACTGGTTGGACGCACGCATAAACGTTCTGGAAGTTCTTCTTCTCCTCCATGTGTTACCCAGGCCACTTCTGGCGCAAATCCCTCTACATGATCTTTCTCTTTATTTAATAAGGATTCTGAAATGAACATTGGCATATAAACATTTTCATGTCCAGTTTCTTTAAAGCGCTTATCCAGTTCCTTTTGGATATTTTCCCAAATAGCATATCCATAAGGTCTTATAATCAAACATCCTTTTACAGAAGAGTAATCTACTAATTCAGCTTTTATACAAACATCGGTATACCATTTTGCGAAGTCATCATCTCTGTTGGTTATTTCTTTTACTTGTATTTCTTTCATAATCACACCTCTATCCCTATCTTATCATATTTCAAAAAAGATTAGTAGAAAGAAATGAGAAAGAGCCAAAATTTTCTAATGTATATTCCTTAATATACTTTTTTTGACAGATAAAAACCACATTTCATCTTTTGGAATATGGTTTTTGTGTTTTATAAATTTTGGATTTCCTCTAAAGAAAGGTTAGTAATCTTAGAAATCAAAGAAGGCTCTAAATTTTCCTTTAGCATAGATTTCGCCATTTCAATTTTACTTTCTTTAGTACCCTTCTCAATTCCTTGTTTGATTCCATCTTCCTTTCCCTTATTGTATCCTTCCTTATTTCCCTCTTCTTTCCCTTCTTTAAAGTACTCTTGCTTTAAGGCAAGTTCTTTATCATAAGACTCTAATAAATCTTCCTCATCCATCACATCGACCGCCTCTTTGATATACTCTTCCATCACTTCATTCCCCTCTCCTAATTTTTTCGCCTCTTCTACGTTTGGCTCTATTAAGGTTAGTAAATATCTTTCTTCCTCACTTAAACTCTTGATGCCTTTAGTATACCATTTTTTTCTTAAATTTTGAAAAAGAGTCTTTCGACTCTTTACTTTTGACAAGTATATCCCTGACTTGTAAGGGTTTGTTCTATGGTACTAATAGAACTATCATATTTATATTCAGTTTCTATCTTTTCTTCGCTTCCATCACTATTCGTTAATGTTTGTGTTTTAAAATCCTTTAAATCATAAGAACTACTTTCTTCAATTGCCAATTCAGAGATTGCGCAACTAAAATCATACCCTGTTAATGTAGCAGCTGCCATTGTTTTATTCTCACATACAGTCTTCTTTGCTTCATAACTTTCATCCAAAGTGAGGTACTGAATATCCATAGATATTTTTACATCTTTTAATTTATCTCCTGCATAAGTAAATTCTCTCGTTGTAATCGTTGTTGTATTGACTTCTGTTACAGGTTCTGAAACACAGGTCATAGTCTTATATTTTTGTTGTTCCTGTTCTTCCTTCTCTTGCTGCTTTTTTGCTTCTTCCTCTTCCTTTTTCTGTCTTTCTTCCTCTTCTCTTAAAGCTTGATCGAACTCTTCAATTTTTTTCTTTCCTTCTTGCTCCTTGAAATAATCTGTAATATTTGGTAAAAGGAATACAAAGGCAAATAAGAAAATAAAGAAAATAATAAGTGGAATCACACTTCTAGTCTTTTTTGGTTCCTTCTGTTCTTCCATCGGAGAATGTGCTTCCGTTTCAACCTTAACCTCAGTTTCAGGAGGCTTCTCTCCAAAAGAAACCTTACTAGTTTCTTTTAATACTGGATTGACACTAGAGGAACTTGGTACATAAGGTTGCCCTCCTTGTGCTGTTGTTGCCTCTCCAGTCACTGTTGACTGTGGTGTTGGCGTAGCACTAGCTGATGTCGGTACTGGTTCTACTGTCGCAGTAGTGGGACCTACAGTAGCAGTTGGTTGTGTCTCTGTTCCTACTGGTGCGGATGTTACAGTAGGAGTACCTGCTACAGGAGCTTGAGAAACCGTAGAAGCCTGCGTTTGATTATTATCTCCATTTGGAGTAACCGTTGGTGTTACTGTTTCTGGAGTTTGATTTTCATTTACATTTGGATTTTCATTCATGTTCTTACATCCCCTTATTATTATTCATTATAACAAAAAAAAAGTACTTTTGAAAGTACCTTAATTACTTTTTTGAAGTTAATTGGAAAGTTCTTTCTTTTGGAACGTTCTCTCCTCTTAGTGTTTTTCTTCTACGCATATCTGATTCTATAAAATAACAAGAAATATGAACTGCACCTTTACATAATTTAGCAAATACACCTTTTCCCTGGAGTTTCTGATTGACATCATCTTCAATAGATTTTAATAACCATTCTCCAGAAGTGTTCATCGGTCTTCTAACACTGTGAATTTGGTTAGACTTTTCTTGATCAAATTGGTACATAATTTTTCCTATTAAGAAGCTTTTCTAGCATCAAATTTCTTTCTTTGATCCGTATTTAAAATACGTTTACGAATACGAATAGATAATGGTGTAACTTCTACTAACTCATCACTATTGATATAGTCAAGCGCATATTCTAAAGTAATGGGACGAGGTCTTTTTAAAACTACTGTTTTATCAGCACTTGCTGCACGCATATTGGTTAATTGCTTTCCTTTTACTACGTTAACTGCCAAATCGTTTTCACGATTACATTCTCCGATAATCATTCCTTCATAAACATCTGTCGCAGGTTCTACAAACATAACCCCACGATCTTCTAATTGTCCTAGAGAATAAGCAGTACTTTTCCCAGTATCATTGGATACTAGTACTCCTAATTTTCTTTCTCCTACCGTAATGTTTTCGTAAGGACGATATTCCTTAAAGGTATGATTAATAATTCCATACCCTTTGGTCATGGTCATGAAATCTGTCATAAATCCGATTAACCCACGAGAAGGAACTGTATAATTTAGACGAACTTGATTTTCAAAATTTGTCATACTTTCCATAATTGCACCACGAGTTCCTAATTGTTCAATGACAGATCCAACAGATTCTTCTGGAACTTCGATTTGTAAATCTTCGTATGGTTCCATTTTGATTCCATTTTCTTCTTTAATAATAACTTTTGGCTTAGAAACCTCAAGTTCAAATCCTTCACGACGCATATTTTCAATTAAAATTGATAAATGAAGTTCTCCACGTCCTGAAACTAACCAACTTTCTCCTTCGCTTGGTTCAACCCGTAAACTTACATCTCTTTGAAGTTCCTTATTTAAACGATCTTCAATTTGACGTGCTGTTAGGAATTTTCCTTCTTTTCCAACAAAAGGAGAAGTATTCGTTCCAAAGGTCATTTGAAGAGTTGGTTCATCGATATGTAGGATTGGTAATGGATAATTTTCACCTTGTGCACAAACCGTTTCCCCAACAGAAATATCACTAAGTCCTGCAATTGCGATAATATCTCCTGCTTCTGCTTCTTCAATTTCAATTCTCTTATATCCTAAATAACCAAATAATTTTTGAATACGGAACGGTTTTGTCGTTCCATCTAAACGGATACAATTGACAGTTTGTCCTACTTTAATTTTCCCATTTTGTACACGTCCAATTCCAATTCTTCCAACGAATTCGTTATAATCTAAAAGGGCTGGTTGAAACTGAAGATGTTCCTCACTGGAACCGCTTGGTGCTGGGATTTCATCGATAATTAAATCTAATAATTCGCTAAATCCTGGCGTTTGAGTCTCTGGATTTGGATCTAAGCTAGATGTTCCATTTAAAGCAGAGGCATAAACTACTTTGAACTCCAATTGATCATCATCTGCCCCTAATTCTATAAATAAATCTAATACTTCATCTACTACTTGATTTACTCTAGCACTTGGTTTATCTACCTTGTTAATAACAACAACTGGTTTTACTCCTGCAGCTAAAGCCTTTTTCAAGACAAAGCGAGTCTGTGGCATCGTTCCTTCATAGGCATCAACAACCAAAAGAACTCCATCTACCATATTCATGATTCTTTCTACTTCTCCACCAAAATCAGCATGACCTGGAGTATCCATAATATTAATTCTGTAATCTTTGTAGTCAATCGCAGTTGTTTTCGCTAGAATGGTAATCCCACGTTCTTTTTCTAACTGGTTAGAATCCATAGATAAATCACTTACATTTTCATTTTCTCTAAATGTACCACTTGTTTTTAAGATTTCATCTACTAATGTTGTTTTTCCATGATCGACATGGGCAATAATTGCAATATTTCTCTTTTTCATATAAAATTCACTTCCCTAAATATACCTTGACGATTATACCACAGTTTTTTATAAAATGGAATAGATTTTTAGTAATTGTCTAAATAGAAAAAGGAAAAAGAGAAATGTTTTCTCTATGCATCTTTATTATTTTCTTCTTTTTGTTGTTGATATGCCTCATATCCACCTACTAAATCAATGACTTGGTAACCAAGTTCTTGAAGATGACTACAAATTTTTCTACTTTTTTCTCCATGATCACAATACAAGTAGTAGGTTTCTTCTTTATTTAGATAATTTTCCGGCATCATAATTAAATAGACGTAAGGAATATTCTTAGCGTTGGGAAGATGTCCTAATAGATATTGATATTTATCCCGAATATCGATTAAGTTTTGACAAGCAGTAAAGGAATCGATTTCTTGAATATCTAAAGAATCATACATGATATCACCTATTATAGTTTATGATGCATAAAAAAAAGTGATAACAATTATCACTTTCCAAATATTAATCATCAAAGAAATCATCAAAGAATTGATCATCTGTAACATCAATTTCTTTTTCTGGAATTTGTTCTTGATGTACGATTAAATCACTCTTAGGAGTTTCTATTGGTTTCTGTAAAGATGGTACCTCTATCTTTGGTACTTCAAGCGATTTTTCCCTCTCTACTGAATTGAATAGTGGATTTTCTGAAATTGATGGAACCACTGGTTCTTCTTTTTGTTTTTTCTCCTCCACAACCCCAAAAGATGAATTAGAATGTTTATTAGATAATAAATCACTTACTGTCATTTTTGGTACTGGAATTTCTGACTTATCTTCTTCTTTATTTTCTATTTCCTGTTCTTTTTTAGGAACTGGGATTGTCATTTTCAAATCGGAAGAGGAGAATCCCGCCTTTTTAGGTGCTGGGAAATCCATTTTCAAATCAGAAGATGAGAACCCTGATTTTGGTTTATCATTTGAATCCACAGAATCTTTTGATACTGTTTCTTGTTCTGGAATCTCACTCTTTTTCTTTGGAAGTGGGAAGTCCATTTTTAAATCTGCAGAAGAACGAACTGGTTTAGATCCAGATTCTCCAGAATCAGATTCTGTTTCTTCCTCTTTCTTAGGAAGTGGTAAATCCATTTTTAAATCGATAGAAGCAGAGATTGGTTTTGGTACCGTTTCTTCTTGTTTTTGAGCAGGAACTTCTTTTGTTTCTTTTTCTTCATTCTTCTTTTCAGTAACTGGTTCAACAATTGCATCCTGTGTCTTAGGAGAGGCAGATTCCTCTTCTTTCTTTCTTTTTTCTTCGGCTTCAATTTGAGCAATTTTAGCATCAATTTTTTTAACTAAGTCATCAACATTAAACCCTGATTTCGCAAGTCTGGAATTACTAGAAATCCCACTATTTTGAGGTCTACCGTTCATTCCATTAAATCCTGGCATACCAGAAGCTCCAGGAAGTCCATTCATACCAGGCATTCCGTTCATTCCTGACATATCTCCCATCGGAGGCATTCCTCTCATACCAGGCATCCCATTCATTCCTGGCATACCGCCCATCGGTGGCATTCCCATTCCACCAGGAACACCTGATCCACCTTGCGGATTGTTCATCATTTCCATTAGTTTTTCTTTTTTCTTTTCTTTTACAAATTCACGGATATCAAAGGTATGAACTTCCTGCTTTTCTCTGGTTGGATACGTAGCCTTTGGATATTCTTTATCCCAATGCATCTTAAAATCTGGTGTAAACTTTGTCTTAAATGGTGCTTGTCTAATACGCATAATAATAACTTCAAATTGTTTCATTCGTTGTAATTCACTAATGGTAACTAGTGGAGTAGAGGCAGTTTTATCATCTTTTTTACTCTTGACTTCTCCACACATTTTAGAAATTTCTTCTAAGGCTTTCAATTCGGTAGTAATTAAGTAAATAATATTACCACAGTTACCTTTAATGGTCTCGGCATTTTCTTTTCCATAAACTTGATCTAATTGGGCAAAGTTCTGGATAATCATCGTAAAACGAACTTGACGAGAACGAGCTGCTGTAATCATGGTTGTGATATCTTTTAGCGGTGGCATGTTCGCAAACTCATCTAGTAAGAAGTTCGTACGGATAGGAAGTTTTCCTCCATGCTCTTGCGCCACACTAATTAATGTCTCATAACATTGTTTTAATAGGATTGTTACCAAAGAGTGATACGTTTTCTTTTCATCCTGAATAACAATAAATAACGCTGTTGGCTTTTCACCAATCGTTTTTAAATCAAAGTCACTATGTGAAAGCATTTCAGATAGATTTTCACGAGAAGCAAATAACTTAATTTTCTGTTTAAATACTGAAATGATAGATCCTTTCGTTTCATTAGGTGCCATAATCGTTCCAGAAGCATTCGTATAAGCTGCAGAAGACGGATCCTTGGTTTCAAAGTAAGATTTAATATAAGTTCCACCGCCAAATTTTTCTTCTCCAACGGTAGTCATCAAACTAATAGTATTTAAGTTTACTTTATCCTCTGTTGTATCCTCAAACATTCCAAGCGCTAATCCTGAAAAGTAATCCGCAGATGTTTTTTCCCAGAATGGATCTGCATTTCCACTCTTTTCTTCATACAAAATATTAGCAGCAAGGTCATCTAATAACTCAATTGCCTTATCTTGATTTCCTGATTTATAAATACGATATGGAAGAGACAATGGATTCCACGCATTTCCTTGTTGTGGATCACGGAAGTTTAATATTAATACATTATATCCCTTTTCACGAAGCATATTGGATGTCTTTTCATAAATTTCACCTTTTGGATCGGTAATAATCATAGACTCTCTTTTTTTAGCTAACACGTTAACTGTTGGGAAAATAACTGTTTGCGTTTTACCAGAACCAGTTGCACCAATCACCAAGCTATGATATTCTCCATTATCTACCCAAACTTCATTATCTTTTAAGATTAATGGAACACCCGCAGCTTTTGTTAAATCTTCTCCTGGATGAATCATAGCCATTCCATATCCTTGTTTCATCTCTTTTTCTTTACACCAACGACTATATCCTTTATCTGATTTTTCTGTCGAAAATCCAATCCCTGACTCTCTTTCAAAGAAGTAAGAACTTACTGACATAAAGATACCCGCTAGAAAAATAAAATAAAGTACCAATGTAGCGGCAATTCTACTAGGCGCAAAAGCAGGAAAAGGATTTAATCCATAAAAATGACCTTCTAATGCTAGTGTTGGAAAGTTCAATACTCCAAGACACACCACATATAATAAAAAGATTGCGAAAATTACAAAAATTAATATATCCGTCGCATCCGCTTTAAATTTTAATTTCATGATAAACCCTTCTTCCTACTTAATTGTATTTGCTCTATTCGATTTTATATATATGTTTATTACGATGACTCCAATAATACTTACTATTACTAAGATAGCACCACCTAATAAAATTAACAAGTTAAAATTAGCTTTTTTATGTGTTTTATTTAATAGATTTAATTGAATACTTTTATTATCATAATTTGTTTTATTAATTTTCCAGATATATTCTCCATCTACCACTTCATCAGCATTATGACTTTCTACTTCATGATTTGTTTTTAATCGGATTGTAATATCTTCTAAGATATCATACATCTCAAAACAAAGATTCTTATTAGAAGTAGAAAGGATTACACCATCTCGATTAGGATTTTCTACAATAGAAAAATATTGATAACAGGAATTAATCCCTGGAATTTCTTTAAAAGAATCTTTACTCGAATATTGAATTTCCCTTTTAGTTGAAATTCCAAGTTTTCCAATATCGTTAATTTTTTCTAATCCGTCTATTTTCGTTTCTTCATTTTCTGTTTTTAGATCCACTAATTTCCGATAAGTTAATCCACCTAAATCAGGCTCACCATCCACAATCCCACAAGAATCATCAGTACAATAATTGGGATCCTGATTATGATCAATTTCTTCTAATTCATTTTGAACAATTTCCTTGTCCCAGATTAATTCATCGGTTTCTAGAAGTTCTCCATCCACTTTGATTTGATTGTCGTTAATCTCAATATTGTATTCTACACTACATCCTGTAAATAGAAAGACTGCTAAAATTAATAGGCATAATTTTTTCTTCATATATCCTCCTATTGTCCTGTAAATGAGAAATGCATGTAGTCTTTGGAATTTCTCCAACTACCACCCCATACCCAACCATAGTTGGCGAATGCTTGTACAACGGGACCATCTGGTGTAATAGAGTATGGACTCTCTCCTGGTTTCCAGAAGGAACCAGCAATCACACTTCCATTTCGAATCATGTAGTTTTCATTGGCATTAATATCACAAGCAACACCATAACTATGATGAGAAGTTGTTTGTCTATTTCCAGCCATTCCACGCCATGAGTAGCAATAAGCATCTTTAATTGGGAATCCAGCATTTGCAATCGCTGTAAAGGCATTAACAACATCACTTGCAATCGCTTGATGAACAGTTACTCGTCCCATACGAACGTTACCATTAATATCTGAAAGAGGAACGGTTACTGTTGTTAAATATTTTTGCATTTCTTGAGAAGATGTTGGAAGCCCATCTGGGAATAAGAAGGCAAGTTTTTCACTTGTAGTCCCACCCTTTACAGCATCTCCACTACCTCCACCAGCAACCGCTAAGCCACCAGTATAGAAATAACTTAAAATATCTTTATAACTAGAACCATTACTTGCCATATCGGCAGCAGCAATTTGACTCATACCACGTCCATGCCCTCCAGCTGCTCGACTAGCATATTTATTAGAAATGGTAACGGTATGAACCTCTTCAGATGGTAATTTTTTATAATCACAAGTAAGTTTTCCAGGACAATTCCAAGAATCATACTGTGCAAGAATGACTCTACCATCTTGTGTAATAACTTCTCCTCTTGTAGAATCGGCCGCTTCCCAAGATTCCGCTGAATAGTTTGGATTAAAGTTTTGTGCATTGGAACTGTTATCAATTGCTTGTTCACATTGATTGGTACTTGCTAGTACATAACTTCTAGCTGCTACTGCTAATGCTCTTTTCGATTCCATTGGGAAATCAGCATACATTTCTGCTTCTACTACTCCTGCAATATATTCTTCTAAATCATAAGTACCCGCATGATTTCCTACTACAGTAACACCATCCGTACACATATTACTAATTGCTTGATAAGCGTATAGTTCTGAACAATCCCTGCTTGGTCCCATAATGGTATAGAGGTCATAAATTCTATCAATCAAGTCAGCAGCTGCTTCGTATCGTTCACTACCAACTTCAGCATAACCGGATTCTTTATCTAAATATTCTCCATAATAGTCTTCTACAAATGAATCTAATAAGTTCCAAAAATAAACACCGTTTTCCATTTCTTCCCAATCTGCGATACTTAGTTCTGCAAAATCAGTGTAACTGGTTGGAGTAGATGGTTTACAAGTTCTTTTTTCTTTTTTCCCATCTTTATCTTCATCCGTCCAAGTGGCAGCGGGAATATAGTAATAATACGCATAATTTTTTTCCCGATTGGCTTTTTTAGTAAAGAAATTAAACAAAGTTTCTTCTTTATCATTTCTAGCAACTAAGCGCAAATCCTCACTATTTCTAAGAGGAATATCAGAAAACCATTGATCCCATAAACTAATATCCATGCATTCTTTTGCTTGTACTTCATCGGTAACAATAATCTCTTTTGATTCTTCCCCATCCGCGCAGATATCTCCATAACTAGATTCATAACATTCTGGCTTTCCTGTTTTATAAAGACCATATTTTTTTCTTTTAATTTGCATATTGACAAGTAAATCAATATACTTTTCCATTTTTTTATAGTCCGCAACAGTTAAAACATCAGCTGATTCTTGATTACAAGATTCTAAATCCTCACAAGGTTCTTCTCCTTCATATAAATCATCATCAAATGACTTATTTACCGTCAAAGTTGCATGAATTAAGTTAACATCAATACAAACACGATACTTAGAATATGCTTTCGCCTGTGCCTCTTTTAAAGCTTCAAAATATTCTCTTTCTGCTTTTTCTGTCGCAGAATCACCAAGTTCATTTCCCTCATAGTTTCCATCAAAGAATTTTAAAATCATCATGGCTGGAACAATGATAACGCTTAGAACAGCAATCATAACGAATGCAAAACAACCACAGCCTACAAGTGGAGTAGAAATCCCTGCAATTAAGAATTTCCATAGTCCTCCTTTTTTATCTTTTTCACCACTAGCTTCTCCAGTTGCAGAAGAACTATCCTGATCTTTAGAAGATTTTCCACTTGCTTGAGCTGCAGCGCGTTGCCTCTGTAAATTTTGTGCTTGATTAGCAGCATCCTCTAATCCTTCTTTTTTTAGACCCTCTTTGGCAAGTGTTTCTTTTGGAAGAGCACCACCATTATCGCCTGATGCCATATCAATTCCTTTATCAGCAACATCAAGCGCCTTACTTTTATCCAAAGCCTTTGTTAATGGTTTAGCTCCTGGAGTCATATTAATCGCTTTTCCAGCAGCATTTTCAATTTCTTTTCCTAACTTTGTTTGACTAGCGATATTATAGGCTTTATTTCCAAGAGGGCCTCCAAAATAAGTAGCTGCTGCTTTTCCGGCAACATGGGCTGTCTTCTGTCCCGCCTGTTCTTCCTCTTGTTTTTCCTTTTCCTCTTCTTCGTCCATAATATCACCTGCCTTTACTACGGTTTATTCTCCTCTTATAGACCTCCACCGCTACCAAAAGATTCTAATTCTTCTGGTGTTAATGTTACGTTAATTTGCATTCTTCTGTTTCCACAAACAAACAATGCTTCTCCTTGAGAATATCTCTTGATACCTTCTTTTTCATTATCATTTAAGTCAATCAAACGACCCAAATCTTCAACAGCCTGTTTCTTAAGACCCATGACTAAGTAATAGGAAGCATTATCAAAAATTGCTTTTCCTTGTGTAATTACTTGAGGTGCTGCAAAGTCACTTGGTTGTTGTGTAATGATAATAGAACCAGTATTGTATTTACGCGCACGTCTTTGTACCTGTGCTAAGAAATCTGCTCCCAAAGAGTTTTGATCAGATAATAATACATGGGCTTCATCTACCATTAGTACCGTATTAATATCTTTATTTAAACAAAGTCCCCATGCATATTTTAATACGTTAAAGAATAAGGCATTACGAATGTTATCTGCTGAATTCATTAATTCTTTAATATTAAATACGATGAAATCGGTATCAGAAGCAACCGTTGTATGTCCATCGAAATAGTATTTTAATTCTTGTGTTAATGGACGAATTTTTAATTCTAGTTTTTCCATAATCATTCTTTCTTGTGTTCTGTCTGTCATAGAAAGAAGTCTTCCCTTAATTGTCGCATAAACATCAGAAAATGTTGGATAATCATTTGGTTTATAATTATAGAAATTACTATTAAAATCAATTCCAAAACGACGATAGGTATCTTGTACTACTTCACTAAACATCGTTAAGACATCTTCTTCAATCGATGGATCATAATATTTCATGAAACCTTTTAAGAATTGAAGAGTACGAGTAAGTACAGTATACCCAAGACCTTCTTTAATTTCATCTTCATCAGCATCGATTACTACTTGAAGTGGATTTACCATACCATATTCTCCACCTTTTCCAAGATCGATACTCTCTCCACCATAAGTCTTTGTCATTTCAGAAAGTTCATCTTCTGGATCGATTGCAACGATTTGATATCCATTTCGAATATGAGAACGAAGCATTAATTTTGCAGCTGTTGATTTACCAGATCCTGAAGTACCCAAAATAATTAGGTTTGCATTATTTCGATTATTCTCTTTTCTCATCTGATAAGCAAATTGGTTAAATAAAATAACTCCTCCAGAGAAGTCTACACCAAGCAAAGTAGATAATCCTGGATCTTTAATACTATCAAAAATAAATGGATACATAGCTGCCAAAGTTGGCGTTGGAATTGGCGTTCCAATTCTCTGTTCCACATCTTGTGATGGGAAAATTGGAATAATTGATTTTAATATTTTTTCCTGTTCGAAACGTAATGATAAACCTCTCATTTCCATCGCATCTAGGTAGTTCTTAATATTTACTTTCTTCATTTCTAATTCTTCTTTAGAGTCAGCTAAAATCATGATATGCATTTGGAAATCGAAGATTTTAGATTGGGAAGACGCAAGCATCGTAACAAAAGATTCCAAAGATTCGTAATCTAGACGAATTCTCTCTTTAATCGTTTGATCTTTTTCTTCTTGATACCTAGTCTTTAAATCTGCAATTTGTTTATTTAACATCTTAGACATCATAGAAAATGGTACTGGAATGTGTTTTGCAACAATTTTAACTCCAGACATACTAGTCAAAGACGCTAAAAATCCTGGATAAATAGTTTTTGGATAAGAAACAACGGTTACAATTGTCGCATACTTATCACTAACTGTAAAATCACTAAGCCCAAAGTGTAAACCCTTTGGCGCTACTTCTGAACGAAACCCCATCATATTGCCACCGCCCCAAAATTAAAACTTCTTCCACCATTTAAGAAACTATCCAAGATAATTCTTAAATCTTCATTACTTGTCTGTCTTGCAATCAGTCCAGCCTGCGCTAAACCACTAATTAACATACGAACTTTCTTTTGAAGCATTTCCAAATTCTTTTCCTTAAATAGAATATAGTATTCAGTGTCTACTACATTGTTGTTCATAAAACTGTTTCCCTTTTGAATATCCTGATTAATAATTTTACGAACTGCTGGATTCGTTTGATTTTGATATTGAAGTTGGAGTGTGGATAAATACATAGAAATATCTACAGGTCGGTCTGCGACTACCAGCCAAAATTCAAAGTCAATTAAGTTATAGAAATTCTTTAAAGCAATCATAATATTGCTTTGAGACATTTCATCTAAGATAAAAATATTTCTTGGAGTAATTTTTACTCCACTTACCTTTGTTTGATCCGGAAGAATAATCATTCCATTCGAGATGGATTGAATATTAATCCAATTTTCTGTCCATTGTCCATTGTTGTTCATCACGAATACACCAACCTTTCCATATGTATTTTCTTCTACTCGTAAAATATCGATAAATTTCAATGAGTAATTGCAAAACGTTATGATAATAAGCAACAGGCGCTACAAGTAACGCAGCAATCACGGCAGGAGAAATTGCTGTTACGGCAGCCCAAGTTTCTTGCATTGGCATTAACATTACAAGAAGAATTGTAATGAACACACCAATACCAAAAATTATCAAATCTACTGGTCGAAAGAGACCAAAGATATACTGACCTCGTTTTGCATTAGCAGGGATTAAATACATTTAGTTCACACTCCTTTTTATTTATTTTTCTTAGAAGCCGCTTGTGCAGCCAAGTATTCTGTTGAGTTCTTTGTATCCAAACTTTTTTGTTCAACTACTTTCATTTGATCTCCTAATTTGTTAAAGTAAATTTCCATATCAGCTCCTAATGTCGTTCTTAAATCACCCATTTCATAGGATTTGGCAAGACTATCAATTTTACCAATTAAATCAGGATTTCCACTACGAGCATTACTTAACATATCATCCGTAAATTCTATATTTGCTCTTTCCTCTGGATCAATATTTCCTGTTAACATACTATAAAGTTTCGAACTTTCTGCCTTTTCTAGTTCACTCTTAATCCAATCAGCATCCTTAGTTTGAATTGTTTGATTATGCGTAACACCTCGCTCATCTGTATAATTATATTGAAATTCTGACTTTTGTTGAGACTTTGCTACAGCAGCAACTCCCGCAAAATCTTTGGATTTACCATAAATCCAGTCATACCCATCTACCTTATTTGTACGTACAGTTCCATATTTTCCTTTAACAGCTTCTGAATCAATACCAGCTTTCATATCCTTATACGCCTTTAATGCTTTATCTAGTGACTCAACCTCAGACATCATCTTAGCACCAGGACCCTGTCCCATAAAAGTACTACCAGCCCATTCTCTTACACGATGTCCTGTAGTAACTCCAGCTGCTCTATCCGCAGCCATTTCAACATTTTTAGCTCGAATTGAACCAAGAACTTTCGTAAAGTCACCCTTATCACCAGCTGCCCTATATCCAGCTTTTCCACCACTGATGGCACTAGAAATTCCAGCTCCTACATTTTGTATTAAATGTCCTCCACCTGCAGCTGCTGCTGAGAATCCTGCAACTCCTGAACCAACCATTCCAGCTACAGACGCTGTTGTTGTTAATAATCCAGCAAGTCCTGAACCAAATTCACTATCCTTAAGACCTAATGCTTTTTTAACAAACTTAGGTGCTTGCCAAGCAAATAAAAATAAACCAATAACAACAAAAACTAATCCAAAGATCAATGTTTTTCCGGCTAATCCAAATAGTGTGCCACCAATTTCAGCAATATTTGCACCAAAAATCATATCACAAATTTCAATTACAAAATATAATGCCCCAAAATGAATAAATAAATCAAGATAAGTTGTGATAAACATTTTGATATAGACAGATGTCTTTCCCCCATCTTTAGCGGCTTTAGGATCCATATAACTAATAATTGGAATCGGTGCAATGATTTTTAAAAGAATCAACTTAAAAGCACGAATCGCAACTTGGACGCCTATTATAATTAGTAGTACAACAATTGGAATAACACAAACAATAGAACTTACAAAGTCAAAGTCATACTTATAAGTATCCTTGCTTTCGCTACACGCCTCTGCTGCCAAATCTACGGCAGAAGTGAAGATACCAGATGTTACCTCCGCGCCACCGCAACCTTCATGTGGTTTAAAGAATCCACTAAAAATCGTAGTAGCAATCAGTTCTCCTTTATATCCTATTGAATCAGAATCAACCGTAGTATTTGTCTCTAGAACAACCTTACCTACTGTGCTCAATAAGGGAACTTGAATTCTTCCCAAAAAAGGAAACACAAATTGAGGCACAAAAATCAGTAAAATAAGAACGGTTATAAAACGAGTTACCAGTTTTCCTGCGCCCATTTCCTTATCCGTAATTTTATCTGGGTTTGCGAAATAAGTAATCAAAGAAACAGTCATTTTAAAGAGCATAACAACCCCTATAATGACATAAAAACGATCTTGAATTCCTTGATAAAATTTCTGAAACATGGGAGCATTGTCTAAATTAGCTACTGCAAGTACAATTTGTAACAATATGCTAATAAATCCGTACAAAATAGCAGAAATAAAGGCAAACACCTGACGAATGAAAGTAAAAATCATATTTCTTGGAACTTCGAGGTCTGTTAAAAACATAAAACTATTTAATAAATTCATCTACTACTACCTCCAATTCTGCAGGATCATACCAACAAGTCCACACAGTGAGGCATCTTTCCCTGTTGCCTCACTATAGGCACGCAAGATATAATTTAGAATTGTTGGAACAAAGAAGATAGCAAGCACAATGATACAACGCTTCACAAATTTCACTCCTGCTTTTTTCAAAGCTTCTTTATCATCAGAAAGAATTGGAGTTGAAAAATCAATCACTCCAAAAATAATTAAAGCAATTGGCATTGCAATCTTAATAAATCCATAAACTTCTTTGATATAAGGAATAATATCCTCAAGAACCCCACAATTACTTTCGATTCTGTCGCCTCTTTCAAATGTAGGCTTATTTTCAGTTTTTTCTTCATTCTTCTTTCCAATATAAGCATTACATTGGAATGTCTTAGTTAAATCTGGGCTAGCTGTTCCTTGACAACAAATTTTACTAGTAGCGGTGGTATTACTTTCATTTTTAGAAGAATAATAGCTTTTTGAAAAATCCCAAACCCCATCAGTATAATCACAAGGAATATTAGAAAACTCTTTACTGCCATCATTTTGACCATTATTTTGTTGTTCACTTGGACTTGCGTTATAATAGTCACAATAATAAACTTCTGTATGATTTGCTCCTACTCTACTACAACAAACTTTTTTAGAAACTCCTGGAACTTCTGAATCAACAGCTTCACTACCTTGTACTGTTACTGTATTCGAAAAAATCCAACGAGAACTATCTACATTGGCATTACAACTACCTTCAGCAAATACAATATTGGTATTTAAAATAACACTCATAAAACAAAAACTAAGAATCATTACCAATCTTTTTTTATTCATAAAAGGAACTCCTTACCTATTTAATATTATAATTTATCAGAATAATTATATCAAAACAAAAGACATTTGTAAACAAATACCTCAGAAAGAAAAAGCGCAATTTTAAGAATTTTTGAATCAAAAGAAAAGACACTTTCCCAAAAGTGCCTAAATCATTATTTTATTTTTATTTTTGGAGAAATCCCTTTTTGTGTTCCAAAAATTCGGTAATCATACGTTTTTAATTCTAAAGTCCCTGGATCCATTTCTAAGATAGAGTTAATAGATTGAATTTCCATTTTAGAATCCTTTTCTTGAACTAATTGTCCTAATAACAAAAGAATTTCATTTTCTTCAAAAGTAAATTCCCCAATTATATCTTTCTGAACGTATTGAATTTCGTCTTCATGACCATTCTCTCTTTGTTCAATATAATGAATGGATACATTTTTTTCTTCTTGTAACACTTCCAACTTTCTTGAAATAGAGCTACCTTCTTCTATTCTTTCTACCTGTAGAACAAAAACATCCTTTCCATTTTTTTGTTCTTTTCCAATCCTTCTTTGAAAAGAATATGTTTGTTTCTCATTCCATGGTTCTAAATCAATCCCCATCAATTTTAAGTAAATATTCAAATTTTTTCCTTGCATGATTTACCCCCAAAACACTTCTTATTTCATCCGATAGATATGATTATTTTTAATAGTGTCCCCATATTCTAAAGTTCCCACTATTTTTTCTTCATCATCGATATCTTTCAATGTTTCAACTTTTTGAATAGTATCACGACTTCCACCCATACTATCAGAACTTGATTCCTGTCTCTTTGTTCCTATTTCATAAAATAAAATATCATCTTCTAAATAGAATTCACCAAGAAAATCTGTTCTAGAGGTTTGGTATTGGTAATCTGAAAATTCTTCTCCAAAACTTGGAAGAGAATAAGAATCTTCTTCCTCAAAAACATAATGTGCGATTGCTTTTTTTGGTTCTATTTTTACCACTAATTGATGGTTTACTTTTCTACCATCAAATTTTTTTACTAGATGGAATTGATAATGAGATTTATCCTCACACGTTGTTTTAGTTTCCAATTCCTCAAAGGTAATAAGTTCTTTTTCTAGTTCCAGTGTTTTTTCTTCAGATTCTACTAGTGTTTCTAATCTCATTAGTTTTAAGCAAAGCGCTAAATTAATTTTTAGATTCATTCTCTCCACCTCTTATATGGTCCCATATTTTAGCACTTTTTCCCAATTTTGTCAAATTAGACCCCGATTGATTTATCCATACGTTTTAAGTAAAGCTTTCGAATCCAATCAACTGGAATCACAGTACTAGCGAAAAGAAGCATTACAATTAGTTCTTGAAACGTTAAACCAAAGGTCCGAAATAAGGATCCTCCAAAATAAATTAAACAGAGTTGAACAACTGTAATAAAACCAATAATAAAGACAAAGGCTCGATTCCATAAAATATTAGAAACTAAATTTAAACGTTCTGTTCTAGCATTAAAACAGTTAAAAATTCCCATAAAGATAAAGAGTCCAAAGAAAGCTGTCATTAAGTATTTCTGATTCGGATCTGTTCGAAAAAAACTAGAAATCCATGGATTTTTCAGGAAGAGAACACAAAGAAGTGCAGAATAGCTCCCGGTAAACAAGATTTCATGCATCATATATTTGTTCATAATTGCTTCCTCTTTTTTCTTTGGTTTTTCCTTCATATAGTCTAGTAGTGGAGGTTCATAAGCAAAAGCAATTCCCGCTAGAGTATCCATAATCATATTAATCCAAAGCATTTGAATGACGGTAACGGGAGTATCAATTCCAATAAATGGACCAATAATCGATAGACTGATCGCACATAGATTCACCGTTAATTGAAAAATAATAAATTTACGAATACTTTTAAAGATGGTTCTTCCAAATAAAATAGCCTTAGAAATCGATAAGAAATTATCATCTAAAATCACAATTTCACTTGCTTCTTTGGCAACTTCCGTACCACTTCCCATCGCAAATCCTACATCTGCTTTCTTTAGGGCTGGCGCATCATTTACTCCATCCCCTGTCATTCCAACGACTAGTCCCATCTGTTCACTGATTCGAACCAATCTGCTTTTATCTTGAGGAAGACTCCTAGCGACAATTTTAAGATTAGGAATCACTTGTTTTACTTCCTCATCTGTCAGAGCATTTAATTCATCACTTGTTAAAACTAAATCATGTTCACTTTGAATTAATCCTACTTCTTCCCCAATCGCAAGAGCTGTATCTTTATTATCACCTGTAATCATTACTGTTTGAATTCCTGCATTTTTAACTAAACGAATCCCTTCAATTGCTTCTTCTCTAACTTCATCTTTTAATAAAAGAAATCCAACTAATGTTAAATTATTCATTTCTTCCACATGATAACAATCATTAACTGCGATTAAAAGAATTCGGAAACCAATTTTTGTATAACTATTAATTTCCTTTTTCATCATCTCTAAATCCAATTTTTGTTTTTTTCCTGTCTTTTCATCATAATAAGAAGAACATTTTGTCAAAAGTACTTCAGGAGCTCCCTTTAAAAGATTATACTTTTTATCAGTTTCAATTAAACAACTAGAATATTTTGTCTTACTGCTAAAGGGAACTTGTTTTAATATTTTAACACTAGGAACTTCTGATTTTACAAATTGAAGAAGTGAACGGTCTGTTAGATTTCCCCCAATAATGGAACCATCTTTTCCACGACTACTTTCATTGTTATAAATTAAGGATACTTTTAATAAATCATGATATTTTTTACAACTAGAAAGTTCTAATTCATTGTCATATCGATTTTTTGTTCCTGTCAGTACTCCTACAACTTCTAATTTCCCCTTTGTTAATGTTCCCGTTTTATCTGTATATAAAATATTAATATTCCCTGCTGTTTCTATTCCTACTAATTTCCGAACCAAGACATTGTTTTTTAGCATTCTTTTCATATTAGAAGATAAAACTAAAGTAATCATCATCGGAAGTCCTTCTGGTACCGCAACAACAATAATCGTAACAGCAAGTGTTAAGGAGTAAAGAACATGACCACTGAGCACTCTGAAATTACGAATGGTTTCTAAAATCTTAGAAAGTTGAAAACCATTATCGATCACAATAACAGAAAACAAATAAGAAAAAGCTACTAGAAAAGCTCCAATATATCCAATTTTACTAATAAATTTCGCAAGTTCTCTAAGTCTTCCTTTTAAGGGACTTTCTGGATTTTCTTCTTGTAATTCTAAAGCTAATTTTCCGTAATAGGTATCATTTCCTACTTTTTCTATTTTCATCCAGGCCATTTTAGAATAAACAACAGTTCCTCGATATACTTTATTTTTATCAGTAACTTGTCCCTGAACAGGTTCTTTATAAGACTCCCTACTTTCTCCATTTAAACTAGATTCATCAACGGTGAGTTCTCCTTCCATAATAATTCCATCTGCTGGAATCCGATCTCCCGTTTCCAGACGAACAATATCTCCAACTACTAATTCATCGATAGGTATCTCTTTTAGGGAACCATTTCTCTTTACTTTTGCCTGAATTCTCGCAGCCTCTTCTTGTAATCTTTCAAATGCCTTTTCACTTCCAACCTCTGAAATGGTTGAAATCAAACTTGATAGAAAAATGGCAATCACAATTCCTAATGTCTCAAACCAATCAAAGTCTTTAAATAGAAAAATCGTTTTGATTACTAATGCGATCAATAATATCTTGATGATAGGATCTCCTAGTGTTTCTATAAATTGATGAAGAAATGTTTTTCTTTTTTTTCTAGAAATCGTATTTGATCCATATTTTTTTCTTGCTTCTTCTACTTCTTTTTCTGTTAATCCAGTCCCTATCATAAAAAGTCCTCCCAGTACTAAGATATGATGGACGAGTTATATTAGAAGTTCTATTTTTGTCTAAAAATGAAGAAAAGCGCATATAGTAAAAAGAAAGGGGCATTACGATGAAAAATCTTTTTTTCGAGATGAATCCCTATACTTTTACAGGAAGTGCAATTGTCATTGGTTTTTATCTTGCGAATGAATTAAGTCCTGCGGAACAAGCAAGTATTGGAAACTGGCTGCAATTAATCGGATTAACGGTACAAACCTACGCATCACAAGTTTCCAATCTAGAAACAAAAAAACAAGAGAAAGAGAAAAGCCAAAACTGTAATGGACAGGAAACAGATTTAGATACATTAAGTAAAGTAATTGACAAAATTCAAGAAGAATTGAACCATCTAAAAGAATGCCAAAAAAATTCTTTCTAAAAGGAAAAAGCCATTATGATGGCTTTTTTATACACATGGATGAGGGCAATCTGTACAATTATGGATTTCTTTCTTTGTGAGTACTTTCATTTTGCCACGCTCATGAAGGATTACTGGTTTCTCTTCTCCACAAGTAAGTTCTAGATTAGAGTCTTCAACCCCCATAAAAGAAAGATGATTTTTCACAAGATTCCATCCACGTTCTGTCATAATATGAACAGGAATTTTAATTCCAACTTGCGCTAGAGCGGATGGTTCTATCAGTTCTTTCACATACTTAGAAGCACAAGACCAAATAACATCTGCATTTTCTTTCATGATTAATGCTGTTTTTTGATCAATCCCTGTTGAACATAAACCGAACTTATAGATTGTAATTCCTTCATTTTCTAATTCTTTAACCTGATCTAATAGTTGATTATCATGAGCAGCAAAAGTGACTGCTATTTTTTTATAACCTCTTCGGATTGCCTCTTTGACTCCCTCTAATTGATCAATTTCTGATGTATAAGGAAAAACTGGAATAATATTTGCTCTTTCCGCTTCATCCATAATCTCTTTGGAAGGACTCGTATAAAAAAGTCCTGTCATCCGCTTAACTGCCCCTTGAGTATTTGAATCATTAGTTGTAATAATCGTTCCTAAGTTGTTTGATACAATTACAGCACTATCTACTAAATCGGTTTTAAAAGCTGAGGAAATTGTTTCTGATGCTCCAAATAAAACATTCGCTTCGCAAGAATTCAAAGGTCGATTGGTATCAAAATATCCTCCTTGAATAACGATTTTATCAATCAATTCACACATCATCCTTGTTTGGATTTCCTTATCTTCCGTATTGATTGCTTTAATTAATTCTTCACTTTCTTCTCCTCCGACTTCCTTCAATAGCTTTATCATTAACGGACAATATTGAATAGGAACTGGCGTTGCTTTGATTGCTTTTAATTCGCCATCTACTTTTTTTAATAGAACATAACTTCCAAACATTCTTGTAATATGGATTCCAAGGTTATTATAATACTCTCTGATATAGAGTAGTATTTCAGCAACGACATCTAAAATTTCATCTAAATTCTTATCTAACAAAACTACCTGAAGATATCCTTTCTTTTCAATACTGATGTCATAGTCAATATGAAGTTCCTTTATGAGACGATACTTTTTTAGGATTTCTGTTACACCACTAAGTAACTCTTTCTGATCAAGGAAATCATCACTTAAATCTTCTCCGAAATATCTTGTTGTATCTAAATCATTTAAATTAAAGTCTAATAGAACTCCTTTAAAATCATAAGTTTGGTAAAAGGTATGATAATCACTTTCTGATTCATGAGCTTCAAATTCTGTAAAGTAGAATTCCTCTCCTTCTGCATGCTCTTTGGTTTCATCTTCTAATATTTCTACCCCTAAATCACCTAAGTAAGAGTCATAAGTAAAACTTCCAATTCTTTTTTGGGATTCACTAGAAATGATAGATGAATCCATACTTTCTAAAATTTTTCTTTCTTTTAACATAATAATTTCTCCTCCTCTACTTGTATTGTATCGTTATTTTTGTTATAAATAAAATATATATTATTTATAATCAATATAAGGAGTATTTATATATGAATTTAAATTATGAATCCTATAAAATTTTTTATTATGTTGCAACTTATGGAAGCATTTCAAAAGCAGCAGAGCAATTATTAATCTCACAGCCTGCCGTTTCTTTTCAAGTTAAATCTTTAGAAGAACAACTGGGAGTTACCCTATTTGTAAGAACAAAAAAAGGAGTAACTTTAACAGAAGAGGGAAAAGTATTTTTTCATTATATTAAAGAAGGAATTGAAAACTTCACCAATGGAGAACATGCCCTAACGAATCTTAAGGACTTAGACTACGGGAGTATTCGAATCGGAGCCAGTACAACAGTCAGCAAATATGTTCTTATGCCCTATTTAGAAAAATTTCATGAAAAATATCCAAATATTGATATTCAAATTATCAATACCTTAACAGAAACGTTATTAACGGATTTAAGAAATGGAAGCTTGGATTTACTTTTATTAAATTTACCAATGGAAGAGACAAAAGATTTAAAGATTCAAAAGGTAATGAGCGTTCATGATATTTTCGTAGGAAATAAAAAATATTATAATCTAACAAACGGAAAGCTAAAATTAGAGGAATTGAAACAATATCCCCTACTATTTCAGAAGGCACCTTCCAATACAAGAAATTTCTTAAATCAATATTTGAAAAAGAATCAGGTATCTTTAACTCCTAAAATGGAAATTGTCAGTTACAATCTAATTATGGATTTTATCAAGATTGGATTTGGGATTGGATATGCAACAGAAGAATTTATTAAAGAAGAGTTAAAAAAGAAAGAACTATACAAAATTCAAGTAACTCCAGAAGTTCCAGAAAGATTTATTGGAATTGTGACTCGGTCCCAGTCAATTCCGAATTATAGTGTAAAAAAATTAATCGATATTATTAATAACAAATAAAAGAAATACTGAAGTTTCGTTCTTCAATATTTCTTCTATAAAAATTGATTACTTATGAATCTCAGTTGCTGATGCCATACTACTTTCTTGATTTGCATCCAACATAACTATATTACTAGCCCAATAATTAAACATATCTTTATCATCCAATGCCTTTGCCTCTTTCATTTTTACTAACATAAAGCTTCTTTTCTGATCATAACTCATATGTTCCCATTCTTCAGGAGATACCTGTGCTTGATTCTTTTCTAAAATGCTTACAATATTTTCCTGATAGTAGTTAAAGGCATCATGATCATTATCCTGTCTAGCTTCTTGTTTTTTTGCTTCTAATTCGTTTAAAACGTTTGCTTTTGGGTGACGATAACTACTACTATTACGGATTATAGTTTGCCAATAAGAAATCATATCGAGATCACCATTTGCTTGAGCTTTTTCTAATTGTTTTTTTGCATATTCTAACTTTTCATCCCCAGTCAAACTATGAATATTGATACTTTGCTTATCCTCCTTCTTATAAGGCTTTTTCTTAAAATCAATTATTACTGTAGAATATCCGTTTTTTTTAAATTCACTAGTATCTATCTTGATACTAAAATCATCAATATCAAAGCCCTTTTCTCTAAATTTTAGTCTTAAAAGAGAAATCCCATATTCTTGCTTTTTACCATAAAACATTCCAAATTTTTCACAGTCTAATGTATCTCCTAAATAATTACATTCAAAATGACCATCATTATCTAATAATGATCGATAAACAGAGTTTTGTGGAAAATCATTGATATCTCCATTTACCCCATATCTTTCTAAATAGTTATAAATATATTGTTCAGGTTTTTTCCATACTTTACCAAATTGAAGAAAATCACTATGAGACTTTTCTCTAGCCTCATTATAAATCAATCTAGCTGCCTTTATCTGTAATACAGTATCCTCATCCATTACCTGTTGATTTGTGTCTCTACTGTACACCTGACCATTTCGTATTTCATATTTTTGATTTAATTCTTTTATCTTTTCTACAGTTATCACTCCGACCATACACTTCCTATTATCACTAATTTTATAACCCAAATTATACAGTCTCAGTATATCATGCAAATGATAGTATTTTCAAGTTTCGAATTCCATTAAAATTAGAGATCCAATATTTTTTATTTCTTACTATTTTTCGACACCACTTATATTATAAACTTGCTTCATCAAACTAATCAAAAAAAGATACTGAACGTTTCTCTCAAGTATCTTTTTCTTTATTCAAATAAAATTTTTCTATCCTTTATATCCAAAATTTAATGGCTTTAATTCTTCAAGAACAAACATCCCATCTTTTCGAATTAACACATCATCAAAGTAGACTTCTCCTCCACCATACTCTGGTCTTTGAATGAGAACCATATCCCAATGAATTCCAGAATCATTTCCATTATAACAATCTTTGTAAGCTTGACCTGGAGTGAAATGTAGGCTTCCTAAGATTTTTTCATCATATAAGATATCTCCCATTGGTTCTAGAATTTTAGGATTAAATCCTAAAGAGAACTCTCCTACATATCTAGCACCCTCATCAGTATCAAAGATTTCATTTAATTTTTGATCATCCTCATCACAAGTAGCTTTTATAATCTTTCCATCTTTAAATTCCAAAGAAACATGATGAAAGATATTTCCATTATAAGGGCTAGGAGTATTATAAGTAATTTTACCATTGACACTATCCTTAACAGGAGCAGAATATAATTCTCCATCTGGAATATTCATTTCACCTACACAAGGAATACTTCCCATCTTTTTAATACTGAACGTTAAATCAGTATCTTTCCCTGTAATTCTAACTCTATCTGTCTGATCCATTAATTCTTTTAGTGGTTTGATTTTCTCTCCCATTTCTTTATAATTAACTGTCATAACATCAAGGGCAAACATTTGAAACTCACGGGTTGTCATTCCTGCTTTATGACTATCTAAGTCAGATGGATAATTAAGTAATACCCATTTTCTTTGATTTACTCTAATATCAGAACTTTTTAATAAAGCTTTCTTAAGTTTTCGATTCATTTCAGGATTGATATTTTTATCCTCATAGTCATTGGTCGCATAACGGATATTGATGAAAGAATCATATAAAGCTACTTCTTGTTCCTGAATCGTTTTTAAAAGTTCAATTCTCTCATCGGTATTTCCCTCAGCCAATTGACTTCCAAGATAAGGATCATTTACTTTGACAGAAGGAACCCCATTCCGATTATAAATTTCTTCAATCAAATAAGAAATCAATTCTCTAGCTTCTAGAGATTGGGTCATAATTAAAACCTTTTCCCCTTTTTCTACCTTAATAGAATATCCAACAATTTGCCTTGCCAATTCTTTTAATTTTTCACTCATTTCACTCATTCCTTTCTTATCGCATAAACTATTGTTAGGAAGGAGATTATAGTCTATGCTACCATATAATTATAATATGAATCAATTTTCTAGAAATATGTATGGAAGACGTGGTTTTTCTAGAAATTACAATTCTAATACAAACGATGAACGATTCGTTGGCGGATTTTTTGGGCCACTTTTATTGGGAGGAATTGCTGGATATGCCATTGGAAATCAGCAACCAAACAATTCTTATGGACCAACTTTTTATCCACAACCATATTATTATCCAACTTACTATCCTAATACTTATTATAATAATTTCTATTATTATCCATATTAAAAGGCAGGTTTTGCCTTTTTTATTTACTTTCTAATTTTACACTAACTAATTTACTAACACCAGATTCTTGCATCGTAATTCCATAGAGTGTTTTTGCATACTCCATGGTTTTTTTCTTATGCGTAATTAATAAGAATTGGGTTTTATTTTTATAATGATCTAGATAAGTACCAAAATTATCGACATTGGCTTCATCTAGTGCTGCTTCTACTTCATCAAACAAACAGAATGGTACTGTTCTAACATTTAGAATCGCAAATAACAAACTGATTGCAGTTAACGTTTTTTCTCCACCAGATAGTAAAGAAATTGTCGTTAATTTTTTTCCTGGTGGACTTGCGATAATTTCTACACCACTTTCTAATAAATTATTAGGATCCGTTAATTTTAGTGTTGCCTTTCCACCATTAAATAATTGACGGAAAACTACTTCGAATTCTTTTTCAATTTGATCGAATGTTTTCTTAAACTCTTCCTTCATGACTTCATCCATCTCATCGATGATTTCAAGTAAAGTATCTTGTGCACTCAATAGATCATTTCTTTGATGATCTAGAAATTGATATCTCTCATTGACTCGATCAAATTCCTTGATAGATTCAATATTAACCATACCAATTCCCTTCAAAGTATTTTTATAATCTGTTACTTGTTTCCTTGCTTCATCAAATGGAATTTCTAACTGATAGTTCTCCTTTGCCTTTTCAAAAGTTAAAGAATATTCTTCACTTAACGTATTGAGATTATAGTCTAGTTTTACATCCATTCGACTGAATTTTACTTCTAATTCTCGAACCTCTGTCTGCTTTTTATTAAGCGTACTATTGGTAACTTTATTCTGTGCCTCTAACTCTTCAATCTCACTCTTCAGTTGTTCTTTTTCTCTCGTTTTTCTGGCTACCAAGATTTGTGTTTCTTCTTTCTTCTTTTGTGCCTCATAGAAAGCACTCATAATCCGATCTTCTTCTTTCGAAATAGAAGAATCAACAACTGCATCCAAACTATGAAGTTCTGATTCTACCTGTTCTTTTTGCTCTTTTAATTGAGTTAATCTTTCTAATTTATGATTGATAGAATCTTTCTCTAATAAAAGTGCAGTTTGCTCTTTATAAAGCTTTTCTTCCACCTGCTTTACAAGAATTTCCTGTTCACTTCTCGTATGTTCTAATTCCTTAATTACTTGTTCACTTTCTTCTCTTTTTCTTTGAAGGCGCTCTAGTTCATATTTATCACTCATCATGTTTCTAGAAGAAGTAGTATTTCCACCTGTCATAGAACCACCAACATGGATTACTTCTCCCTCTAATGTTACAATTTTATATCGCGAATGGATTTTTCTACTAATACGATTGGCACTATCAATATCAATGGCAACTAAGACATTCCCTAATTGATTATAAACAATTTCTTTATATTTTGGATCAAATTGAACTAAATTGGCAAGTACATCAATATAACCCATTTCTACTCGAAGAATGTTCTCTGTTTCCTGATCGACATACCTTCCACGAATCACATTTAAAGGAAAGAATGTCGCACGTCCTAAACGATTTTCTTTTAAATAATGAATGGCATCTTTCGCAACATTTTCATTATCAACTACTAAAAACTGTTTACTTCCACCAAGCGCAATATCTAATGCCGTAGCAAATTTTAAATCACAATCAATTAAGTTTCCAATACAGTCATGAACTCCATTTAATCTTGGATTATTTAAAACAGATTTGACACTATTACTTAGGTTTCCACCAGATTCAATAAAGTTTTCTAATACTTGGATTTTATTATCTAATTCATAGGTATCTCGTCTCTTAAATGAAATCTCCCTGTCAATTTCTTCTACTTTCTGCTTGTTTTGATTGAATTGTTGATTCATCTCATTTAAGTTCTTTGTCTTTGTCGTTAAGTTTTCCTGATCAAAAGAAACTTCTTCTGTCAGAATCGAAATTTCATTTCCAAGCTTTAAACCTTTTTCTTTTAAAGAAGCGATTGCTTCATGAACTTTTTGATCATTTGCTTGATATTTGCTTCTTTCTTGTAACATCTTCTTTTCGCCATTTAGTTTTTCTTCTTCTCTCGTTAAGATTAATAATTCTTTTTGAAGATCTGCAAGTTCTGTCTCAAGACGAAGTTGTTCTACTTTCTTCTGACCAATTTCTGCATCACTTCCACTAGTACCAGAAGATAAGGTAATAATTTCATTATTTAAAACTTCTAGTTTTGCTTTTGCCTGTTGATATTCATCGTTTAACATTTCAATCTCATACGCTAGTAAGGCAACTTCTACTTGTTCTAATTTTTCTTTCGTTTCTAGATATTCTCTAGCTTTTTTGCTTTGTTCTTTTAGTGGTTCTAGTTGAAGTTCTAGTTCATGAATAATATCTTCTACACGCTCTAAGTTATTCTTTGTACGGTCTAATTTTCGAATTGCTTCTTCTTTTCTTTTTTTATATTTTAAAACGCTAGCGGCTTCTTCAAAGATCACTCTACGTTCATAAGGGGAATTACTTAAGATTTTCTGTACTTCCCCTTGAGAGATAATATTAAAAGACTCTTTTCCAATTCCACTATCCATAAATAAATCAGTAATATCTTTTAACCGACATTTCTCTCCATTTAAGAAATATTCATTTTCTCCACTGCGATACACTCTTCTCTTGACAGATACTTCTGTATAAGGAACTTTTAGATAATTGTCAGAATTATCAAATACTAAACAAACAGACGCTACATTTAGGGCATTTCTGCTTTTACTTCCAGAGAAGATGACATCACTCATCGATCCATCGCCACGAAGACTTTTTACCGATTGCTCTCCTAATACCCAACGAACAGCATCGACAACATTGCTTTTTCCACTACCATTAGGACCAACAATACAAGTAATATTATCATCTAATACAATATTTATTTTATCTGCAAACGATTTAAAACCTGATGCTTGAATTTCTTTTAAGTACATTACGATCACCTTACCACTATTTAAAATTATACTATAAAAAACTTCTAATTGCCAATAAAAGTGGTTTCTTTCAAAAGAAAAAACACATAAAATTAGATTCTTATGTGTTTCATTTTAAAATATATCCAGTTTCAAAATTGATTTATAGATTTTTTATCTGTCTTACTTTTAGTTTTTAATATCTCTTCTTATATAGGTAATATTACTAATTATATATAATAAGAAAGTAACTATCAACGAAATTACAATTCCCATCGATAGACTAAAATCAATTTTTTGTAAAGATTCTAGATATTCAAATCTATTACCAAAAATAAATCCACAATCAAAATACCAAAGTGGTGTATAGACAATATATTTAAAGTTTCCTGCCATTGTTAGTAACCACAAGAATGGAGAAATAATTCCTAATGCTGTTGTAATCCCAACAGTTAATGAAGTACTGTTTGTGATAATAGATAAGAAAAATAAAATACTCAGATAGCAAATAATTGGAATACTGGATAGGAAAATATTTTTAATAATAAATAGATAATAATTGACCTCTATTACATTTCCATTTGTAAATATAAGTTTGGGTGTAAATAAGTCATGGAAGCCATACTGAATCCCTGCACAAATACTTAAAATGAAAAGTCCTAGAAACCAAATAATATAAGTATCCAGTATTAAATATATAAATTTACTAAGTAAGATTTTCCATCTTTCTATAGGCGCTGTAATAATGTTTTTAATAGTGCCTTCACTATGCTCCTTACTAACAATTCCACCACTAGTAATGCTTACGATAATCATAACAATTACAGATAAATGAAATACTTGATTTACTTTTAATTTTGTATTCATATAGCGAATATCTTCTCTAACATTATCAAAATAACTATAGGATAAATCATGTTTAATTCCATGCTCCATACTATACCATAAAATTGCTTTATGCTTTATATCAATCTCGTTTATTTTTTTATAATGTTCTTTTGTATATTTGTTATTAGGATTATTTTCTAGCGCTTGATGTTGCATATAGTTTAGTCCTAAAAAGTGATCCATATTACTCCCAACTTTTTGATCTATCAACTGTTCAATCCATGAATCCTTTTCTATTAGACTATGATTTACTTGATATTCTAAATAGGAGTAATAATGATTTTCTTCTATCATCTTCTCATAATCTTGAATTATAGAAATGTTTTTCTTGTATAATTCTTCTAATTGTTCAAATTGAGTATTGCCACATAACCCCTGAAATCCTTCACTGTTTTTATTTAAGGAATCGTCTTCCTCTCGATTACAAATTTCTTTAATATTAAGATGATTTGGATTTTGTTTTAATTCTTCAATTAAATAGTTTTGCATTACGAGAGGTAAAATACTATCTCGAACTACAGAAACTCTCCAATCCAGTGATGTTTCTACTCTCTTTATTAGTAATTTTTCCATGTATTCCATTTCTGTTTGCTGATAAAAAATAATATATTCATTTTCAAATGTTTTTTTGTCTTTATTTAAATGAAAATTAATTGTATTTTCTAAAGACTGAATACTCAACTGTAAATCAAAATTTTTTTCCCCTACTCCCATATCTGTAATATTAATTAAAAAAAGTGAGGATACAAGAAGTACCAAACAAATGATAAATGTCCTTTTGATACTGTAGTTTTTAATAAATTCCGTTTTTATAAGATTAACTATTTTCATTGATATCACCACTTTCAAAACTTTCTGTTTTACGGAAAAATTCTTCTTCTAGACTTTTGTTTTTGTATTTGACTTCTTCAATTCCAAAATTACTTATTAACTTTCCTTGGTCCATAATCAGTACTCTATCACAAATATTTTCTATTTCTGACAAAATATGACTGCTAATTAAGATACTCATATTTTTAGTTGTACTAATTGTCTTCAATATTTGTCTTAATTCCCGAATTCCACTAGGATCTAATCCATTGGTTGGTTCATCTAATATTAATAATTTAGGCTTTTTAATTAATGCATTCGCAATCGCTAACCTCTGTTTCATACCCAAAGAATATTTTTTTACTTTATCATGAATTCTATCTTCTAGTTTTACAAATCGAATCATTTCTTCCACATATTCCTTGTCATGAATATTATTAATTAATTCTGTAATTTTTAAATTTTTTCTACCCGTTAGATGATCATACATATCTGGATTTTCTATAATACAACCAATTTTAGATAGTGCGTTCTCTAAGTCTTTTTTCGTATCATAACCACATATTTTAACATTTCCTTCTTCAGATTTATAAAGGTTTAAAAGGGTTTTGATTAAGGTTGTTTTACCCGCACCATTAGGCCCAATTAATCCAATGATATCTCCCTCATAGATTTCAAAATTGATATTATCTAATACCTTTCTTTTTCCAAAAGATTTGGATAATTTGTTTACTTCTAATACTTTTCTATGATGATCTTCATCAATTACTTTCTTCTTGAAGTCCCTTTCTCCATTTAAGATTTCCTTTACAGTAACATGAAATAAATCTGATAAGGATTTTAGAAAATATACATCTGGAAGACATCTACCATTTTCCCATTTACTTACTGCTTTATCTGTAATTTCAAGTTTATCCGCCAGTTCTTGTTGCGTTAAATGATTTTCTTTTCTTAACTCTGCGATAAATTTACCAACTTTTTCTTGATTCACACCATTCACCTCGAAATCATTATACAATATTTTATAATGATAGGGACTATACCATTAGTATAGTTAACTAATCAGAGTAAATCTTTAAAAATACCCATAAAATAAGATCTAGACTATCACAGTCCAGATCTTTTATTTATCCTCACTTCTTCTTTCACTAATCGCATCTCCAATGGTTACCATATCATATCCTTTTTGACGAATATAAGAAATAATGGATGGAAGTTCTTTTAAAGTTGTTTCTGTTAAATTAAAACTAATTAAGCTCCCATTTTCTAAATTCTTTTTGACAGATAAGAAGGGATAGCTTCCTGTTGATATTGTTGGCTTAATGGTATGCATTGAATTTTTACTACAGAGGTCTAGGATATTACTATCTTTATAATCGGTATAACAGTAATTGGTATTTTTTTTAGTTAGAGAAGTAATCATATTATTCGTCCATTGAAATTTATCAACAGAATATTTTCCCGCATATCCTAAATTTTCAATTTCATAACCAGAACTGGAAAGACTTGCTACTTTATCCATATTTTGTTCTATAAATTCTCCATCCATAAAGAAGGTCGCAACCACTTCTTTATCTCCTAAAATACTAACTAACTGATCAAGATAACTAGCATCATCTATCTTAAAAATTAAAGATACCTGACTTTTTGAAGAATTTCCTTGAATGACATATTTATCATATTGTTCCTCTAAAGGAGTTGTCGGAGTCACTTCATCAAATACTAACATACTGCTTCGGTACTGATTAATTTTTTTCATATCCTGATAACTTTTTTCAATATTTACTTTCTTTCCATTTAGTCCTGGCACAATTTCATCACCAAAGATATAGGCATTTACAGGATCTACCTCATATTTAGAAGCCTCCTGTTCAATTTGCTTCATAACGGGATCGTTCTTTCGAATAATTTCTACTGCCTTTTCCGTATAGAAAAAACTAAAACAAAGAAGAACAAAGATTCCTAAGTAAGAAGCATATCTTTTATAGAATTTCATCAACATAGAATCACCTATTAAAAAGTATGAATAAGTTCGAATAAGTAGAACTAAAGTCCTTAGAATAATCCTCTTGAAAATGAAAAAGAACTTTAGTAAAAACTAACGTTCTCTAATTAAAATCATGAAATGAGTGGATAGGTATCTAGTTTTTTCCATTTTAACTTTATTTCCTCTGGACTAGCCTTTGATACAATAGCGTAATCTATTCTCTCTGGTAGTACCTTTCTTTCTAGATAGCCCTCTCCCCAGCCTGAATATCCACGATACCATTTCCTTCTCTTTAGATTAAATCTTAATAATTCTAATTGATTATAATTTTCAATAGAATATAAGGCATCACACCAATCATATAAATATTGTAAACAGTCAAAAAAGTAAATTGCTTTTCTAGTATCACCAATACTCTTACTATTTTCTCCGCACAAGGGTTTTAGTCCTTGAATTACAATGTCTTTCATATATTCTTTTCTAGTAAGATGATACACAAAAGAGTCATAATAGAAAATAGGATTAGGATTGAAGGAAAGATTGGATAATTTAGTTGACATCTTTTTTATTCTTCAGTCTTTGATTCTTTCTTAGACTTCTTCTCTTCTTTTTCTACCTTTTCTTGTTTCTTAGGTGCTGGCATTGCTTGTTTTCTAGAGAAGTTTAATCTTCCTCTCTTATCCAATCCAAGACATTTTACAATGATTTCGTCTCCCAAAGAAACAACATCCTTCACCTCTTTGACACGTTCATGAGCAAGTTCTGATACGTGAACTAATCCTTCACATCCTGGCCATACTTGAACAAAACATCCAAAATCTTCTACTTTGACTACTTTGGCAGGATAGATTTCACCTTCTTCAACTTCTCGAACGACATCTAAAATCATATCCCTCGTTTTATCGATGACTTCTTGATCTGAGTGATAAATAATAACTTTTCCATCATCCTCTAAATCTACTTTTACGGCATTCATATCAGTAACTGCCGTAACATTGGATGCTTCACAGATAATCTTCGTAATCATTTCACCACCACGACCAATAACATCTTTCACCTTTTCAGGTTTAATCATAAACATTACTGTCTTAGGTGCGTATTTGCTTACTTCTTTTCTAGGTTCTGGAATTTGGGCAGTAATCGTATCTAAAATTTCAAGACGGGCTTTTTTTGCTTGCGCTAGGGCTTCTTTTAAAATTTCTTTCGTAATCCCCTTAATTTTAATATCCATTTGTAAAGCGGTAATCCCATCCTTTGTTCCTGCCACTTTAAAGTCCATATCTCCCAAATGATCTTCCATTCCTTGAATGTCTGTTAGAATGGTATAGTCATCATCTTTGGTGATTAATCCCATCGCAATACCTGCAACAGGTGCTTTGATTGGAACACCTGCAGCCATCAGACTCATACATCCAGCACAAATGGTTGCTTGGCTACTAGAACCGTTACTTTCTAAGATTTCAGATACAATACGAACGGTATATGGAAATTCTTCTTCGGTTGGCATTACCTGTAAAAGTGCTCTTTCTCCTAAGGCACCATGACCAATTTCACGTCTTCCAGGAGCTCCATATCTTCCTGTTTCACCAACTGAAAATGCTGGGAAGTTGTAATGAAGCATGAATCTTTTTTCTGTTTCCATATCAAGTCCATCTAAAATTTGATGTTCTCCTAACGCTCCAAGTGTAGTAATCGCAAGGGCTTGCGTTTCTCCTCTCGTAAATAAAGCAGAACCATGTGTTCTTGGTAATAAATCAATATCTGTTGACAATGGACGGATCTCATCCATTTTTCTTCCATCAGCACGTGTTTTCTCTTTTACGACAATTTGACGGAAAATTTCGTATTCGATTTCTTCTAATACTAGTTTTACTTTGGTAGTTAATTCTACCAATTCTTTTTCTTTTAAGCTATCTTCATTTTCCTTCGTATATTTTTCTACCACTTCTTCTTTGACTGCGTCAATCGCTGCATATTTTTCTAGTTTGTCTTTAATACGAAGGGCCTTATTTAATTTATCTTCGGCAAGATTTCTTACCTCACTACGTAATTCATCCGTGATTTCTAAAATTTCATACTCCATTTTTTCTTCACCGATGTCATCGATAATCTTCTCTTGGAAAGCAACTAATTCTTTAATCGCTTCGTGTCCAAACATTAACGCATCCAACATCAATTTTTCACTGACTTGTTTTGCCCCTGCCTCTACCATGTTAATCGCATGTTTTGTACCGGCAACTGTAAGGTCTAAATCAGATACTTCTAATTCTTCTGGGGTTGGGTTAATAACAAATTCTCCATTTACATGGCCTACTTTTACGCCTGCGATAGGTCCATCAAATGGAATTTTACTAATACAAGTTGCTAGACTAGAACCAAACATTGCTGTTAGTTCTGGAGAATAATCAGGGTCTACTGATAAAACAGTATTTACAACCTGTACTTCATTTTTAAAGTTTTCTGGGAACATTGGTCTCATTGGACGGTCAATCATACGAGCTGCTAGAGTTCCCTTTTCAGTTGGACGTCCTTCACGTTTAATAAATCCACCTGGTATCTTTCCTACGGCATATAATTTTTCATTATATAAAACCATCAATGGAAAGAAGTCAGATAAAACATTCGCTGTCTTACTAACTACCACAGTAGATAAAATAGCAGTATCCCCATAACGAACAAGAACAGCGCCATCTGCTTGTTTCGCTACTTCTCCATGTTCAACAATTAATTTTTTCCCCCTAAAATTAAGTTCATATGTTTTTTTCATAAGTACCTCCCTATATCTTTTTTACTAAATAATTTACTGTATCTTCCAATTCTTTTTTAATATCATCGAATGGTCTCTCATTAAAATCAAACTCCATGTAATAAGGTTCTACTCCTTTTGGAAGCATATACTCCAATTTTGGAATCACAGCAGGAATTTCATTCATCAAAATTCTACCATTAATTTCTTGAATTCGATTCCGATAATTTCCTACTGGATATTCTAACTGAAAGCGATGATGGACAGCCATAGACAAGTTTTTTTCTAAGTTGCTTGCCTCTATTATAAGACTTCTTAATTCCTGTGGTGCCTCAGAAACATAGGATCCAACCGCATCATGAAGTAATAAATAAAGCCCTGTCTTATCATCATACAACTCTCTTGCAATTTTACAGCAGTTTAAAGAATGTTGAGCAACACTATAAAAATGAATTGTTTCTCCTACATAACAACAAGTCTCTGACAAAGAAGAACTAATATCATCTAAGAGAATTTGTTCTTTATCAGGATCCATAAAATTAATTATTTTCCCATTCTTAGTAAGGAAACTATACTCTGATTTGCTCATCTCTATACTCCCAATACTTTTTTAAGATTTTTCTTTTTGGAGCTTTCTCTTCCTCCATAGGAATCAGTGAAGTAAATGGTCTTAGTTTTTCCGTAACTGATGTGGAAGCAGACATCAAAGTAATGAAATTATTTTCAATTACGATTAATTGCCCTACTTCTGGATATTGATTATGCTTTATCTTAAATGGTTGCTCCATCCCTTTCAAAATTTCTCCAAAATTGATTAATAAGGCACCTTTTTTTACCAAATCTCCCTTTAAGAGAGTATGGCAATCAGAACCGGCTAAACTCTGTTTTCTTTGCTTTTGATGATTTACAAATTTCCGATCAACAATTTCTGTCACTTGATAAACATCACCAATATAAACTCGACTAAGATTAATACTTTCCCCACGATCATTATTGTATGATCTGATAATGGTATGTTTCATCTGATCCTTATTTCCTGTTTGAAATACATCTTCATAGGGAATTAGGGAATCTAAATGAATTTCTTCCAATGAGACTATTTGACCTTCCTTTTTTAAATCTTCATATTGATCTTCTGCTCTTTTGCAAAATAAAGTTTCCCGATTATTCTTTTTATATCGTCCAATATAAACATTTTTTACTCTCAAGTTATTTCCCCCTATCTGTTCATTAAAAAATAAGAGCACTAAAAAATTAGTGCCCATTTTTCTTATTATTTTCTTAATCCTAAACTTTTAACAACTTCTCTGTATCTTTGAACATCTTTTTTTGCTAAATAGTTTAGCATACTTCTTCTTTGTCCAACTTTTTTAAGAAGCCCACGACGAGAATGATGATCATGTGTATGTACTTTTAAATGCTCAGTTAACTCTTTAATTTCTTCTGTTAAAATAGCAATTTGTACTTCTGCTGATCCAGTATCTTTTTCTCCTCTAGCATACTTTTTAACAATTTCTTCTTTTTTCTCTTTTGTTAAAGCCATGTTAATTCCTCCTATTTTCATATTTGCCTCTATCCAAGATTTGGTCGGAATTTTCTCCAAGTCCTAGAAAAGGTACGACTATAATATACTAAAAATCTTTAAAAAAAGCAATAGCGTTCTATCACTTTTTTCATATTTTCCTTTTATTTTGCTCGATATCGATACATCGTTCTAGTAGAAACTTCTGTTGAATCATTCAATGAGATTTGATTGTCTTGCCAAGATCCCCAAGAACCCCATCGATAAAAATAATAAGTATAGCTTTCCCCTGTTTTTTCTCTATACGTAATTTTTCTTAAATGCGGAGTCACATTCACAATCAAAACTTGTACATCAACGTTTGACATTTTTCTTGTAATATAGGTTCCTATCTTGGAAGTATCAATCCCTGTCTGCTGGTATTCTCTTGTAGCAATAGATGAATAACCAGAAGGACAAGTTTTATCTGGATTTACCTTGGCATAAGAAGTAGAGTCACTATTCCGACAATAATAATAAATAATATCTACATTGAGTGTTTCCTCTGATATAATTTGATAATTGTTATTTTTCTTAAATGAATTATAATCATAGGAACTAACTTCTTTTGTCATTTTTCCCGAGTAAACAGGTTCAGACTTTGTATCATATTTCGTCCATCCTGATAAGGAAGAAGAAGTAGATGTAGTAGTTTCTTTACTTCTAGAACGATACTGTGTTTTTGTTTCAATATCATATTTACTACTATTTACATTACTAGGTAAAGATGTCACCCAACTAGACCAATTTGGTTTTGCAGTCGCTTTCGGAGTTGGTGTTGGAGTCGCCTTAGAAGTTGGTGTTGGCGTTGCTTTAGCAGTAGGTTTTGGCGTTGTTTTAGAAGTTGGTGTTGGAGTCGATTTTGCAGTAGGTTTTGGTGTTTTGGTTTCCTCTTTATTCACAGGTTTACTTTCTTCCTCTTTCTTTTCTTCTTTTCCAGTACTTACTGTAATTGTAACCGTGCTTCCTTTTGAAACATTTTCTCCTTCAGATACTTCCTGAGAAATAACTTTACCAGCTTCTACTTCATCACTCGCTTGTTCAATTACTTTCGTTTCTACCCCTAATTCTCGAAGTTTCTGTTCGGCATCTTCTAAGGACTCACCAACAATAGGAATCATCTCAACTTTTTCTACTGAAATATAAACTCTAATAATAACTTCACTATTCTTCTTTACTTTTTTATCGACTGGCTCTTGTTCAAACACGAATCCAACTTTATCATTATCTTCTGTTTCGAGCTCTTCGATTTTAACTTTTAGTGACAAGTCTTCTAATATTTTTATAGCATCTTTCTGACTTTTATCTATCACAGAAGGGACACTAACCATCTCCTCCTTCTGCTCATTTTTCTTACCTATTTTCTTCCCTGGTTTCAAAAAAATCCACCCTAAAACAAGGCAAGCAGCAATTACTAAGAAAAGAATTAAAATTAAAAATTTCTTTTTTCTGGATTTTTCTTCTTCCGAATCAATTAATTCTGTTTTCTTAGTTTCCCCTATTTTTGTTCCACAATGAATACAGAAATCTTGACCCTTCTTTATTTTTTTTCCACACTCAGTACAATAAGGCTGTTCTTCTTCAAGTTCGATTTCCTCTTCTTCTGGATAGCTTCCTTCTTCCGATTCTTCTGTAACTTCTATTTCTTCCTCTACCTCATCAATTTCATGAACTTCCTCTACTTCATCTTCTGATTCGATAGATTCTTCTTCTAGCTCTTCTGAAGGAATATCAAGATGATCTTCCAATACAAAATCATTATCATTTACTTTCGCGCCACAAGAAGGGCAAAAATCTTGATTTGTATTTAATTTACTACCACATTCAATACAAAAGATTGATATTTCTGCTTCAGTTTCCTCTTTTCTTTTTCCCTTCTTGGTTTCTTTTTTTGTTTCTTCGTGTTCCTCAAAGTCTGTAAATTCTTGATTAAGTTCTTCATTATCGTCTGATTTCTCTTCTACTTTCATCCCACATCCTGGACAAAAATCCTGTGTACTTTTTAACTCTTTTCCACAGTTTTTACAGAATCGTACTTCATTTTCGTCCATTTCATTAGATTCTTGTTCAACATTCTCGTTTTCTTCATCATCTACTAAGGAACTTTCTTCTTCCTTTAATTCAGATTCTTCCTCAGTTTCTTCCGGTACTTCTACTTCTTGTTCTTCATCTTTCCAAGATTCCTCTACCTTGGATTCTTCAAGTTCTTGTTCCTCTTCTACTTCTTCTGGGATCTCTTCCTCATGATTGACACGATTTCCACAGTTTTCACAGAATATTTGTCCTAATTCAATTGGATGTCCACACTCTTCACAAAAACGATTCTCATTTTCCTCTTTTTTCAAAGAAATAGTTTCCTTCTCCAATTTTGTCCCACAGTTCGTACAAAATTTCATTTTATCCTTATTTTCATATCCACAATTCTGACAAATTACTTTACCCATATTAAACACTACCCTTTGTTTTTTTATTATATCACTTTCATTTAAAGTTACCAACAATCTTTTGATAGATTATGATAATCGATACTACATTCTACAAATGAAATTGTCTAAATATCCATCTTTTTTTAATTAAAAAAGAAAAACTTTTGAATGAATTCATTCAAAAGTCTTATTTTAAGCTTTCACAACATCTAATTGAACATCTAGTCCATTTAGATTATAAACTTCTCCTTTGTTTTTGCTTTTTTCAATCGTAAGTGCTAAAGTTTCTTCTTTAATTAGCTCTAAGAAGTTAGAAATAGAATTCTCAAATTCTTCTGGTCCTTCATAATAGATATGAATTCTGTCTGTAATATCAAAATCTTTACTCTTTCTTAAATTTTGAATTTTGCTAATGAATTCACGAACGATTCCCTCATTTAAAAGTTCTTCGCTTAATGTTGTATTTAAAACAATGAAATTACTTCCTTCATGGGAAGCATTAAATCCTTCCTTAGAAGAAACCCTAATCTCTACCATTTCTGGCGTAATCTCAACTTCTTCTTGACCTACTTCCATTTTGATAGATTCTCCATTATCTAAAGTCGTTATTTTTTCTGCCTCCAAATCAGATAATTTCTGACTAAATTCTTTGATATTCGCACCAAACATTTTTCCACAGATTTTGAAATTTGGCTTTACTTCATAATTCATATAGTTTGATAAATCTTTCGCAAAAATTACATCTTTGACATTTAACTCTTCTTTGATTAAATCAATCATATCAGAAATTGTAGTTTCAATTTTTCCATCTAAGATAATTTCACCAATAGGCTGACGAACTTTAATTTTAGCCTCTTCTCTAGCATTTCTTCCTAAAGAGATTAAATCTCTTACTAAATCCATTCGATATTCGATTTCTTCTTGAATATATGCTTCATTACAAACTGGGTAATCGGAAAGATGAACGCTTTCTTCCCCTGTTAAATTTGTATAGATTTCATCTGCGACAAATGGAGCGATAGGCGCTACTAATTTGCATACTCCAACTAGCACTTCATAAGTCGTTTGATAAACTGCTTTTTTCGAAGTATCCAACTCTCCTTTCCAGAATCTTCTTCTATTTCTTCTGATATACCAGTTTGATAACTCTTCATTTACAAAATGATTGATTAAGCGTACTGCTTTATTTAAATCATATTCATCCATGGCAGCTGTTGTATATTTTACAAGCTTGTTATATTTTGATAATAACCACCAGTCAATTTCCTCTAAATCATTGTAACTTACGTTACAATCTTTGATATCAACTTTATCTGTATTTGCATAAAGTTCAAAGAATGTATAAGTATTTTTTAATGTATTAAAGAATTTTGATTGGACTTCTTTGATTCCATCTTCGTCAAATTTTAAAGGAGTCCATACAGGAGAAGCCGATAGCATATACCAACGAGTAGCATCCGCACCATACTTTTCAATAATAGAGAATGGTTCTACCGCATTTCCTCTACTCTTATGCATTTTTTGACCAAACTTATCTAGTAATAAATCATTGACTAATACATTCTTATAAGGACTACATCCTTTAATAAAAGTAGAAATTACAATAAGTGAATAGAACCAACCACGTGTTTGGTCGACTCCTTCACTAATAAAGTCTGCTGGAAATTGAGTTTCGAATAATTCTTCATTTTCAAATGGATAATGATATTGTGCAAAAGGCATCGCACCAGAATCAAACCAACAATCAATTACATCCTTAATTCTAGTCATTTCTTTTCCACATTCTGAACATTTAATATGAATATCATCTACATAAGGACGATGCAACTCAATTGATTCATCGATTTTTTCAATCGATTTTTCTACTAGTTCCTGTCTAGAACCAATCATCTCTTGATGACCACATTCACATTTCCATAAAGGAATTGGCGTTCCCCAATAACGATTTCTTGAAATTGCCCAATCGTTCATATTTTCTAGCCAGTTCCCAAAACGCTTTTCTCCTACATATTCTGGATACCAATTAACAGAATTATTGGCTTCGATGATTTTATCTTTAAAAGCCGTTGTCTTAATATAAAGACTAGGTTTTGAATAATAAAGGAGTGGTGTTTTACATCTCCAACAATGTGGATAATCATGGGTCATTTTTTGTTTCTTAAATAGTTTATCTTCACTTGCTAAATATTTTACGATTTCAAGTTCTAATTCACTGTCAACTACCAAACGACCTTTCCAAGGTCCCTCTTTGTAACATCCTTGTTCATCGACTGGATTTAATACTGGTAAATCGTACTTTAATCCTACTTCGTAGTCATCTTGACCAAAGGCAGGTGCGATATGTACGATTCCTGTACCGTCTTCCATCGTTACGTAAGTATCACAGACAATAAAGAACCCTTTTTTATCTGTTTTTAAGAAAGGAAGAAATTGTTCATATTCACGGTATTCTAAATCTTTTCCTAGATAAGTTTCTAATACCTTCTTCTCTTCTCCTAAAACCTTATCTGCTAGTTTCTTGGCAACAATAAAATTATGCCCTCTACTTTCACACTTGACATATTCTTCATTAGGATTAACACATGCTGCAACATTTGACATCAATGTCCAAGGAGTTGTTGTCCAAACTAATAAATACGTATTTTCTTCATCTTTCATCTTGAAAGGAACGGTAACAGTATTAACACTTACTTCTTTATATCCTTGTGCAACCTCATGAGAAGCTAGACCAGTTCCACATCTTGGACAATAAGGAATAATCTTTAATCCATCATAAATCATTCCCTCATCAAAGAATTTTTTCAGAATCCACCATTCGGTTTCAATATAGTTATTGTCATAAGTAATATAAGGATTCTCTAAATCAATGAATTGTCCCATTTTATTGGTAAAATCGCGGAAACTCTTTTCATTTTTCCAAACACTTTCTCGACACTTTTCGTTGAACTCTTTGATACCATATTTTTCAATATCATTCTTTCCTTCGAATCCAAGTTCTTTTTCTACTTGAACTTCAACTGGTAATCCATGCGTATCCCATCCTACTTTACGTAAAACTTTATATCCCTTCATTGTTTTATATTTACAGATAGAGTCTTTTAATAGCTTGGCAAGCATATGATGAATTCCTGGCATTCCATTCGCAGTCGCAGGCCCATCATAGAATACAAAATAATCCTTTCTTTGATCAATTGACTTTTGTAAAATATTACTCTTTAAGAAATTCTCCATTTGTTTTTGTTCTGTTTCATTGGTCTTTAATTTTGATAATTCTTTAAACATCATAATCACCTTTCTTTTCTTTTATTTTAATCTTTTCTCATCGCAATACGTCTTACTTTTTGGACAGAGCCTTCTCCATAAACTTTTTCATAAGATCCTAAAATCCCACGATAAGTTTCAAAAGGTTTTGGAAACGATACAAGAAAACTGGAATCCATTTTTTCTTTAATGGAAACATCTCCTACCATTTGATAGATATCTAATGTATCTTCCAACATTTTAGTTAAATCTTTTGTCGTCGTTCTTCTACATTTACATTCCCTTCCAGCTTCAACTAATTTTTGGACAGATATCTCTAATGGCTTCCATTCGAAAAGTTTACCCTGTTTTACTTTTTCTAGACATCCTAAAGATGGGATTAAGATATGACAAATTCCACTCATATCTAAATTTCGAATACTACTTGTGTAATCTTCAAAAGAAGGAAGTATTGTTGGTATTTGACTTTCTTCTAACTGATCAGGGAAAATCTTTCCCATCAATATTTCATAGGACTCCCTAGTCAAAGTTTCGGATTCTTTTAAATATTTTATCAGTAGTTCTTTTCGATACTCTAAATTTTTATCATCACTATGACTACCTATATACTTTTTGATATCTTGTTCTGTAATTTCTAATACGATCTTATCCATATAATATAACCTCCTAAAATAAAAAAACGACCCTTCATCATAAGGACGAAGGAATCGTGGTACCACCTTAATTTATAAGTAAAACTTATCTTATCCTATCTTTAACGGAAACGACCCGACTTTATCTTATCCATAAAGTACAATCTTGAAAGTGATTTGAAGCATTTTCCCTAGATTCCTATTTCACCAAATAAGGAACTCTCTTTCTATTTCTAATGATTCCGTCTTTCGCACTTGTTTTAACGTTATTAATATATCACAAATAGTTTTTAGTTTCAATTATTTAACTCTATTTTTTTAACTTTTGTTTTTGTTTTACTTCTTCTAGCAATCGATCATTTCTTTTATCATTCGTTTTAATAAATCCAGGTTCCTGGGAATTGATTCGATCAATTAAATTAATCATTCTGCAAAGTGCTCCTTCATCACTGGCACTTTTGTTTATTAAGTTTTCAAAACGATCTAAAGCATCCATTGATTCTGCTACACTGTGACGCTTATCTGAACTAATTTGTAAACATAGTTGACCGCCAATCTCAAGTACTTCATTTTCAAAAACATCTCTAATTCGTAAATTTGGTTCCTTCGCAATCCTATTCTCAATGTTTTCTTCTGATTTTGCTTTTGGCGGTTCAGCAGTTACTAATTGTTGATATCTAGCAGTGACAGGAGTTCCTTTTGAAACAACGATTTTCTGTTTTGGATTCATAATCGGACTCTTAGGAACCTCTAAATTACTAATTTTAGAAGGAGATAATACAGGAAAAGATATTACAGAAGATTTTTCTAACTGTCTTAATCTTTCTTCCTCTTCTATTTTTTCTTGTTTCATTTGCTCTAACTTTTTTGCATAAGTAAAATCCACATTCACTCCTAACTCAGTTCCATACGGTACAGTATCAAAAATGCAATTTCGTTTAATTTTAATCCGTTCTAAAAAAGAATTTAATATTTTTAGACAACTAGGAGAATCTGCATATTTCTTTTTCATTTTCTTAATAAGAGAAAGGGCATTTTCTTTTTGTTTGTGTTTTTCATAATAGGCAATTTTTAAAATTGTTTTATCCCATTCATTGATGTTTTCCTTTTCAATTTCTTCTATTGTCACAAAATCAACATAAATTTTGGTTAAAAGAATCGTGATTTTAAATTTATATTCTTTTGGATTTACATTCGTTTCTTCAGTTCTTCTTTGCGCAATTTCCTCTGATTTTAATCCATGACTAAGATCGCTAATTTGCTTTTTTGTTTTATCAATATAGTCATCCAATTGAAGTATTTTATAAATGGAAAGTGCCTCTTTTAAATATTCAAGATTTCTCTGTCTTATACCTAATGTATAGAGGATAGATGCTTTCTGTTTTAAAACAGTCAAATGTTCTTTATAAATTGTTGTATTGCACAAATTTAATGCTTCTTCTAACTGTCCATTATTAGTAAATTCCTGAATAGTAATTATAATATCTGCTATCTTCGAAGCATCCTCTTGTCCAGAAAATGAAGGTGTATCCTCTATATGTTCTCCAGTTAAGATTAGATATTCTTTCTCAATTTTTTCCCTTTGAATATCAAAAGTTTCATCTCCAAGCATACATAAACAGATTTTATAAGCCTCTACATAATATTCTGAAGCATGATCTCGTTTTCCAAGTAAAGTATAAATAATTACCTTTTGTAATAACAAATTTCTGTTTTGGGCATATCTCTCATGATTACACATTTGTAAAGCTTTTTCTAAATGTCCAGCTTTACGGATTTTAGCAATTTCTTTTAAATACTCTGGAAGAGAAAAAGGTACATCATTTTGATTTTTTGAAGTTCCAATATTGGAACTCTTTTGTTCAACAAGAGAGTTATCTTTTACTGAAGCTGGTTCTTCTTCAGATTCTACCGTTATCTCCTGCTTTTGTTCAGACTTAACTACTTCTTTTCCTTTTGATTCTGTTTCTATCTCTTGTATTTGTTCTGGTTCTACCACTTCTGTTTCTTTCATTTTTCTTAACATTTCATCTGTATTTAAATATTTAGCTTTCCAATTATAAATGGTTGGAATTGATACTTGATATTTTCGACTTAACTGTCCAGCCGAAACTCCTGAACGTAATTCATTGATTACTTGTTCCTTAATAACACTACTATATGCCATATATACCTCCTAAATTTAGATGTATTTTTATCATAAAGGAAAGAAAAATAAAAGTAAAGAAAAAAATCTACAAAATAGTAGATTCTTATTCTCCTGACTTTACGCAAAGAAATCCAGCACTCGCTAATTGCTCTAGATATTCTTCGATTCCATCCGTGGGTTCTTTTTTTCCAATAATCATTAACCAACTAAGGTTTTTAGTTAATTTTTCTGAATCTTCCGTTTGATGATCTGGTGGAGAACTACTATTTTTTTCAGTCCATCGGAAGGAATCAAAAGAAGCTTGATCTAAGAATTGATACTCTACCCCTGAATTTCCATAAAGGATTTCCCCTTCTTTGTAGCTGAAATCATAATAGCTTGTAAAATGAAATTTCATAGGAACTCCGTCCCATTCATCATCGAAAGACTCCATTTCTCGTTTACAAGAATATCTCCCATCTACCATATATACTTCTTCTTTTGGTTTTTCTTCTGGTTTCTCATTAGAAGGAGTTGAAGGTTTCAAAACATAATAAAGACCCCCACCAATAATACACGAGAAACCAATAATCAAAAAGATAATTGCTATTTTTTTCTTCATGGAAAACCTCCTAATAATTACAAGTGCTTCCTCTTAATGTTCCCCCATTTGGACAAGTATAATAAGAACAATCATAATACTTTGTCTCACATTCTGTATGAGTTACATATTCTCCTACACAGCAAGTAGAATTATGGTATTGAATACAGCACCCACCTGGCCAGGAACAACCATCACAACGCCATGGATCACATGGTTCGTTTTTAGTACAATACTCCTTATCTTGACAATTAACCTTCTTACTACAAGTTTTTTTAACTCTAGTCGCAGCATAGCTATGTCTTACCATAAAGGAAACAGTAGATTGTTTCTTATTGGCATTTGACGTTAATGTACAAGTAACAGTATAAGTACCTGTTCCCTTACTCGTTGGTGGTACACAAACAATCGTTCCGCCAGATGGTCCAAAATTAACATTTAAGTTATTTTTAAAATCATAAGACCCATTTCCTAATGGTAGAGTTGGTTTCTTTGGCGTAGCACTTGGTGTCTTAGCATCCCTTTTTACTGTAGCACTACAAGTACCCTGTCTTCCAACATTATCAGTAACCGTTCCTGTAACTGTAATTAAAGCACCATCAGTATTAACAATCGTATGACTTAGTGCTTGCTTCTTAATACCACTTCCCATAACCCCATTTTCTTCTAAATCATTCATTGTTTTAAAGTCAACGGTAACATCACCTATGTACCATTCTCCAGCCATTTGTCCAGTAACCACTAATTCACAAGTTGGTGCCTTTCTGTCAATTTTTACAACAAATTCTTCCGACATAACATGTTGCTTTCCTACTCCATTCGTAACTTCAACCTTATAATTCCCCCATTCTTTTGCTGTATAAGTATTTCCTGTTACTCCTGGGATTACTTCTCCATCTTTATACCAAGTATAGATATAACCACTGGCAGATTCATTCGGATTGACAACCGCTGTTAAGACAACATCAGTTCTTGACCATTCATTATTTTTAACTGCTGTTCCATCGGTCTCTTTTCCATCAATCACCACTCCTGCGATAACTGTTTTATCTAATTTTACGGAAGTTCCTCCATTACTTGTACACGTAGTTTTCCGAACTTGATTCATACCATCATAAGTCTCAATATTAATCGGTTTATCTCCTACTGTTCTTGTCAAATGAACATTTGCAACATCATTAATTGCTCTTACAGAAATCCACTTTTCTTCTCCAATTTGATAGCGATATTCATTAATTCCATATTTATAATTTCCAGTAGAAGTAAGTCCTAAATATAAATCTTGATCTGTCCACTTTCCATCATAACTAACAGTACCAGCTTCATCATAAGTAATGACACAACTCGTTTGCCATTCACTTTCGATTTCAGAAAGAATATCATCACGACAATCTTCACTCTTTTTATCCCCACAAATCAAACAAACCTTATAAACAAATTCATAGTTATTCTCTTCCTCTGAATTTGCTTTGTTTGAAATATAAACATAGGAATGATCCATATCACATGTTTTACTGGTATCTTCTGGATCAACGATTGGATCAATATAATTAAATTTTACTAAATCAGACCCAGTAATAACATCATAATGGTATTGATCTTTTGGCGCTGTATGAACATTACAAAATGTGATTAATTCATTAGGAGGTGCCGTCATACAATGAGTTAGTGCATCACTTGCTGAATCTTTAAAAGAATTATAGGCTACATCATATGCCTTGCTTCTAGAACTTCTAACGTATGTTCCATAGGCTGGAATTGCTAAACTTAAGATAATTGCCAAAACGACGATCGCTGCTAATAGTTCAATTAAAGTAAATCCCAATTTATTATCATTTATATATTTCATACGACTCATATAAACCTCCTACTTTTCCTAACTAAAAGGAAAAAGAATATTACTATAAAAAAAGGAAAAAGAAACGTTATTTTTCTATTTCCAAATCCCCAATTTGCTCTACAATATCAGTTTGTTGTTCAGCAATCGCTCTTAATTGATATTTAAATCTTCGTAACTCCTGTTTGATATTTTTCATTTTCGTTTCTAACTCTTCTGAACGTTCCATCGCATCTTTAATTATTCGATCTGCATTTTCTCTTGCTTCCTGTATAATTCGGTTCGCTTCAATTTGAGCATCCTCTTTTATTTTTATTGGGTTCCCTGCTGAGTTTTCTAAAAATGTCCTCAAATTTGCTTCTGATTTTTGATAATGAATAATTTGTTTCTGTAAAGTTTCAATTTGTTCTTCTTGTACATTGATTCTTTCTAACAAATCTTCTGTTTTTTCAACAGTTTCTTGAATTAGTTGATTTACATCCTGCCTTTTATAGCCAAAAAGCTCTTTCTGAATTTTTTCCATACCCCCACCTCAAGCTACTACCAGTTGAATTCGTCTTCTTTTGCTTCCTTGGTTTTTCCTTTACCTGCCGCAGGAGCTTTTCCCTCTTCTGAAATTTTTCCCTCAATGTTTACATTGTTTGGAGCACATAAGAAGATTCCTCCGCCCAGTTTTTGTAAGTTACCATTCATAGCGTATAAACTTCCTGTTAGAAAATCAATAATTCTTTTTGCCTGATCTGGTGTTACTCTTTTTAAGTTTACAACTACTGTATTCCTTGCTTTCAGATAATCGACAATCTGGGAGCTTTCTGAATAGGCTCTTGGTTCAAACAAAATCATTTTATTTGAACTCGGAGTTGCTTCTTGTACTTCTGCTTTTGATACTTTGTAATATACATCTTCTGCTCCAGTTTCTTCTATTACTGCCTCCTCCGTTTCTGTTACCCCAAAAAAGTTTTTAATTTTATCAAGTGCCATATTTTCTCCTCCATTTTATCTTATATGTGTATTGTATCATAAAACGCTTTAAAGAAAAAGATATTAACCACAATTTCTTTATTATTTTGTGAATTAATACCACGCTGACCGAATATCAGCATTATTGCTAAGTGGTTCTGGATCAGGCTTATCAAACCTCATTGAAATAGGTACTTTAAAAGCAGTACCAAACGCAATACAATTTCCAGACTGTAATAGCTTTAACTGTTCAACAATCGAACTACTTACACTAGGTACCATATTTTTAATAAATTCTAAATCTTTTGGATGCAGTGTTCTTAAAATTAAGAAGTTACTACACTGTGAAATCGATGTTTCCGATAATTCGGAAGGTCTTTGCGTAATTAAACCTAAAATTACTCCATACTTTCTTCCTTCTTTGGTGATTCGATCAAAAATATTATATCCAAGAATCTCAGTATCTTTATCATTTTGTACGTAACGATGTGCTTCTTCTATGATAATATGAAATGGTATTTTTGCACGTTCTTTTAACTCTAGAGAAAAAGTAAATAGAATTCTAGAAATAATCTTAGTAATTGCTTTCGCTAATCGGTCATCTATATGACTAATATTAAAGTTAATAATTTGTGCTTTATGTCCATCCATGGCTGTAATTAGTTTTCGAATATACATTTCTTTAGATATCATTTCACTGCATTCAAAGAATTTAGCAGCATCACTATTTGCCAAACTATGAAGACGAACCCCCAAGATATTCGCATAATCAAAGATATGATTACTCTTTAAAATTCCTTCACTAATTAAAGCAAAATCCATCGCATTTTCTAAATCTTGCAGTGAAAAAACTGTATTTTGATTTTTATATTGCGATAAATCAAGTCCATCTACTACAAATTTACTAACTAAATCAACCACAGCTTCCATTTCCTGCATTTTTCCAGTTTGATCTGTAAATAAACATTGTTTCAATGTTCGAACATACCCAGGTTGTGCAATTTTTGTTTCTAGATTTAATTCCTCGGTATGAAAATTAGTCAGAATCGCAGTAATCTGATCTCTTACTTTTCCAGACTCATTCCCACTTAATAAAATATCTAAAATAGCTCTTGCTAGAATATCATTTTTATGCTTATGAATATCTGGATTATTACTATTTAACACTTTTACTAAAGTTAAAGCTTTCTCGATAATCGGTAATTGATTAGGATTATCTACTTTTAATAATTGTGCAAAATCATCCGTATCTAATAACCATAAAGGAATTTTTAATAAATCCCCACCACCATCTTCTACATCAGTCGTAATGACCTTATAACGAATCATGGGATTTTTCTTTTCTAAATCAGAAAAAGCACTGGTATATTCACCATAAGCATCAAAGATAAAAATATTAGAGTTAATTGGTACATAACTACTTCCTGCGAAAAGATTTTGAATGAGTCTAGAAAAAGTAAAACTTTTTCCACTACCTGTATTCCCTAAAACAGCAAAGTGATGATTGAAAAATTTATTAACATCCACATTCACCCGGTAATTTGGATAAATGGTAGAAAGACCAAAATAGATTTGACTATTATCTTTGATTTGTTGATCTCCAAAAATAAGTGACAACTCATCCATTCGAATAATTCTAACTGTTGACTTGAAGGATGGTTTCTTAGAACATCCAGACTGAAATAAGTTACCAAGCAGCTCTCCCACAATTGCCACTTTCATTTCTTTTTGATTGACATCTTGGATTTCACCGACAATTTTACTTTTATCATCTTCAAACACTACATGAATATTGGATAAACTTGCCTGAGAAGAAATATCAATTTCTAAGGCTACTTGAACATAACTTCCTTCAATTGATATGATTTTACCTAACATTTGAACACCCTCTATCTTAGTTGAATTATACCATACTGTAGAAAAAAGAAAAAGATGATTTTTGTAAAACCATCTTTGTAAGAAAAAAGAAAGCAATTCTTTGACAATTGTTTTCCAAGCACTTTGACTGCTCGTTTTTGATTTTCTTATTTTATTAGTCTCCAACCGGCACGTTGGAAATGTCGAATTCTAAACTGTCCATGATTCGCCCGTCAAGGATTACCTGGAACGTATAGTGTCCTGGCGTTGTTAATGCTTCATTTTGATAAGATACAAATTGACTTTGTTCAACTGAATATCTTAATTCCATATTTGGACTAATTTGGAATACTACTTTAATCTCTCCCTCATTGGTATTTAGGTTAATACTAGATGTTTCGACTCCACCTTGATGGACTTTGATTGAAACGTTTGTGGTTTCAACCGTAACAACGGAAGGATTTCCTGCTAAATCATAAACAGTTACCTCCTCATGTTGATTGTTTGCATAAATTCTGTTGATACTGCGATGGTTCTCTGAGAGACTCCAACCACTGATTGCTTGTAGTTCTTCCTGTGACTCAATCGTAACAGAAGTATGGTCCTTATCAATTCTAAAATATTGAATTTGAACAATCGGATTTGTACGATCAATCGTTACAATATATTCCGTAACATTGGATGAGAAGTCATAGACTCTAATATGGTATTCCCCATCCTCATATAATATGAGTTGTTGTTCTAAATCAATTTCAATGATTTCTTGCATACCCTCTTGTTCTATGGTTTCTACATCATCAATTTTCTCATATTTTGCCTTATAGTATTCAGCATAAGAGACTTCATGATTATCTCTAAATGAGATTTGAATATTCCGATTAATTTTACTTCCTGATCTTACAGGTTCATAACTTGTAATTCCTGTCGATGGATCGTAATTTTCAATCATTCCTTCCACAATTGGAGCTTCTGTATCTAAGATATCAATGATAGCCTCTTGTGTATAGGATTGTCCTTTATAGGAAAGTGTATAAACAATTTTATAAGTTCCTAACTTCCCTATATCAAAATCAGATACTTTGTAATAATGATCCTCATACAAACCTTTTAGATAGTATTCTACCTTTAATAACATTCCATTTCCTACTTCAATTTGTGGAAGTAAGAAGGAATCATCTCCTAATTCTACTTGATAACTAGAAGATACTTCTGAAAAGTATTGAGCCAAATCTAAGGTTGATTCTGCTTTCACTTCCTCAACTTTTTCTTGATCAACCACATTATGAATTGGAGTTACATTTGTCGAAATGTTTTCCTCTTCGGATGGTTGATTGGTCTTTGGTGTTGGACTTGGCGTTGTCTCAATCGTTTGTGGATCTTTTAAATCATCATTTTGTTCTTTTTTATTACATCCCCGAATGGCAATTAAAAATCCAACCAAAAGTATTAGAAGAAAAGCTAGTATCCATAAACTTTTCTTGTCGTCCGCGTTCATTTTATCCCCCCTATCCGCGTAATTTTCGACAATTTAATTGTTTCAAAGTTTATTTATTTTTGTCAATCGTTTGTACAAAAATATACAAAAAAAAAGACCATTTTTCTTGGTCTTAAATTTTAACTTTCTTTTTGGCTAACATTTACTTTTAAAACAAAGGTTTTCCCTTGATATGGATAAACCATCGTTCCATCTTCTAAAACAGTAGGTTGAATGTTAGTAGTTCCATCAACCCAAATTCTCAGCTGATAATCGCGATGGAAATTACCATCATTTCCATAATCTGCTGTTCCCTGATATAAAATTTTATTTTCCCATGTATCTAACAAGGAACTTGTTGCTAGTTCTGAATACTTCTTTACGACACCATCTTGACTTACAGTTGTATCAATTGGATACTCTTTTCCATTTGCCACTTCAGTTAAATAGATTTTTACAAGATCCCCTGATAAAGTAGAACTAGGTTCTTTCGCAACTGTAATTTCATAAGGAACTTCTTTTCCTTTTTCAATTGTACCATCAACCGAAAACCGAAAAAGGCTATCATCAGATGATAATTTTTTTCCTACTTCATCTATTACTGGGGTTGTATTTTTGATAGAAAGTTCAGTTGTCTCTTCAATATTTGAATAGTTATAAGTAAGTTGTGATGTACCAAAACCATCATTTTCATCATAGTCTAATAAGGAATAACTAACACCTGTTGTGACTAAAGTTAAAGATAACAACGCTAAAATTGATATAATCATTTGTCTTTTCCTACCCATATAAAGCCTCCTATTATTACTATTAGTATATAATTATTATTGGAAAAAGACAAGAGTTTCAAACCAAAAAACAGAAATTTTAGAAAAATTCAAAGATTTTTGTCGAATATCACAAAATATTCAAAATGAAAAAAACCTTGAAAATTCAAGGTTAATTACTATATGGCGGAGACAGAGGGATTTGAACCCTCGCAGCAGTTACCCACTCTACACCCTTAGCAGGGGCGCCTCTTCAGCCTCTTGAGTATGTCTCCAAAATGGAATACAGTACTTTTTGCATCCGTAGTTACAATAATACCGCATTCTTTTTTTATTGTCAACTAATTCATTCGGTTTTCTACAATTCTTTTCCACACATAAAGCATTTTGTAGAACCATTTCTAACTTTTGCTCCACAGTGTGGACAATTTACAAATTCCTCGTTGGATTGAGAAGAAGTTGATGATACTTCTTGCTGAACAGAATCATTTTGGTCCAATAAATTTGGTTGAGTAGATCCAGAACTATTAGTGCTTTCGACCGTAATTGGTGGAATCACTGAATTATTATTTTGTCCTAACAAATTCACTGTTTCAGAAGAGGATTGTTCTGGTTGTAAACTTGGAGTTAATAGTAAATTATCTACTGGATTTGTAAATGCCTGTGTTTGACTATCGCCAGGAATAGGATTGACTGAATGATTCATCTCTGATGCTTGTGGCATTGAATCTGGTGTTGGAATTAACGGAACACTTAATAAGTTGTTCGATTCTACTTGTGGAACTTCTGATACTGGTGCTAATGGACTGATTAATAAATTTGCAGGTTCTGTTTGAGAAATAGTAGATTCAGTTACAGGAGAATTCATTTCTGGTTGTGTTCCATTTGTCTCTACAAAAGAAACATTTTGAAATAAATCGATTCCCCCCTGTGATTTTGGAGGTTCTTGAGCCTCTGGTGCTCCCGTAAATTCATTAGGATCTACCCGGAATCCTGCAACATCTGGTTTTTTTGTTTCTTTTATCGTTTTGGCTTCTAATAGAGAATCTCGATACTCCTTCTGATAAACCCCTCCACCAATCGACATATTTACCTTGGTTCTTTCCTTAAGTGGCTGATCTGGATTAGAAAGAGTTGGCTTTTTACTTGTCTCCACTGGGATATCTTTCGCAACAGAAACACCCTTCATCGCTTCTTCATTAATTCCAATATACTCACTACTACTAAATGCTAAAATTGGAATCATGATGAGCGGAAAAATCGCCGACATAATGCAAAAAAATTGATTTTTTCTAAAATATTTGGCAAGTCGATACATAAAAATACAGAAAAATACAATATTGACTCCTGGAATAAGCAACAACAAAAATTTCCACTTAGATTCATTAATAATTTCCATTAGTACCGCACAGTTATAAATAGGTACAATCGCAGAAATTCCAGAACGGTTTGCCTTTTTATAAATTCTCATCATCGAAATAAAATAAACGACAATTAATGCACATAAAATTCCTAATAGAATTAATATAGGAATTATATTTTCGTTAATATTGGTCTGATACGTAATATCATAATCATCATAAATCGTCTCAAGTATGTACAATATAATCCCTCCTATTCTCTATTATTTATGGTACCATAAAATTCTTAGAAAAAATAGGAAATTTTTAACAAAAAATAAAACTCTTGTAAAACAAGAGTTAAATTCAATATGGTGACCAGTACGGGATTCGGACCCGTGAATGCCGCCGTGAAAGGGCGGTGTGTTAAGCCACTTCACCAACTGGCCAGATGGCGCCTGATGTAGGACTCGGACCTACGACCTATCGGTTAACAGCCGAGTGCTCTACCAACTGAGCTAATCAGGCAAAAATAAATGGCGCCTGATGTAGGACTCGGACCTACGACCTATCGGTTAACAGCCGAGTGCTCTACCAGCTGAGCTAATCAGGCAACACAAATTACATAAAGCTATTTCATTATATAATACATCTTCTTCTTTGACAAGAGTTTTTTTCAAAAAAATGATTTTTTCTAAGGATTTTAGAGGAATTTACAACGAAATATGAATGAAATCCATTGTAAATTCCTTACCTCCAATCTTTAAAATTCGCAATTTCCTGGTGTTCTAGGATATGGAATGACATCTCTGATATTTTCTACTCCTGTTAGGTAAATCAACAATCTTTCAAATCCCATACCGAAACCACTATGAACACATCCACCAAATCTCCTTAAGTTTAAGTACCATTCCATTCCCTCTACTGGAACTTTCATGTCGTTCATTCGTGCTATTAACTTATCATAGTCTTCTTCTCTTTGAGAACCTCCCATTAATTCTCCAGCTCCTGGAACTTCCAAATCAACTGCTGCTACCGTTTTACCATCAGGATTCTGTTTCATATAGAAAGCCTTAATATCTTTTGGCCAATCCGTAATGAAAACGGGCCCATTAAAGTATTCTGTAATATATTTTTCATGTTCTTTGGCAATATCTTCTCCATATTCTGGTGTAAATTCCCAATCTACTTTTGCTTCTTTTAAGATTTTAATGACTTCTTCATGAGTAATTCTAGTAAAGTGACTGTTTACTAATTTTGTTAATTTTTCAATTAATCCTTTTTCTACAAACTGATCACAAAATTCCATTTCATCTTTCGCATGTTCTAAAACATATTTTACAATAAACTTTAACATGTCTTCTTCAATATCCATCAGTCCATTTAAATCACAGAAAGCCATTTCTGGTTCAATCATCCAAAATTCACTAGCATGAGTCTTTGTATTAGAATTCTCTGCACGGAAAGTTGGACCAAAGGTGTAAATGTTTCGGAATGCCATTGCAAATGTTTCTCCTTGTAATTGTCCAGAAACGGTTAACGCAGCAGGTTTTCCAAAAAAATCTTTTCCATAATCTACTTTTTTCTCACTCGCTACACGATCTAAATCTAATGTTGTTACTTGAAACATTTCTCCTGCTCCTTCACAATCACTCGCTGTAATTAATGGAGCATGTAGATAAACATATCCTCGTTCCTGAAAATAAGTGTGAATTGCCATGGCAGCTACACTACGAATTCGAAAGACTGCTTGAAATAAATTAGCTCTAGGTCTTAAATATCCAATTTCTCTTAAAAATTCACGAGAATGTTGCTTCGGTTGTAATGGATAATCATCACTACAATCACCTTCCAAAGTAACTTCTGATGCCTTAATCTCATAATCCTGTCCTTTTCCTTCAGATTTTACTAGTTTTCCAACAACTCGAATGGCACTTCCATGTTTTAAGGCATCAATCCTATCAAAATCCTTTGTTTCTCTATCATATACTACTTGAATATGCTTAAAACAAGTCCCATCAGAAAAATCAATAAATCCAAATTCTTTTTGTTTACGATGTCTTCGAATCCATCCCTTAATTTCGATTTCCTGTCCTAACTGTTTTTCAATTGATTCATATAATTCTTTTAACGTCATTTTCCTTACCTCCTCATAGTTCTTCTACTTTTATTATATCTTATTTTTCATTTTTTGAATCATCTTATGCATTTTTTACCAAACAATATTCTGAAACCTTTGGAATTTCTTGAATACCAGCGACCCGATCAATTTTTTCTAAGAACTTGAGTACCTCTCCAGGTTCTAAGAATAAACTCATCCCATTGTAGAGGGGATGAAAAGCGAGTAATGGATACTGTAATAAATCTTGATCAAGTACTAAGTTAACTTTTTTCTCTGTTTCATAAAGTAAATGAAAGATAGAAACGTTTCCTGGATAGGTTTTAAGAAGTGTTTCTAAATCTTCTTCTTTCGCAAATTCTAACTTTCCACATCCAAGTTGTTCTTTCAGTTTCTTTAAATCAACTGATTTATCTTCTTCTGTAACAATTAGAAAGTATCTCTTTTCTCCCTTTCTTTCTCTAAGTACCAAATGTTTACAGATTCCATAACTTTCTCCAATATAATCCTGAAATCTTTGATAATACTGTTTTGATTCCTGACATCCTAATACTTCTGGATGTTTAATACAATATTGATATTCAATTTCTTCCTGTTCTAAGTATTCACAAAAAGATTTTGCTTCTTTTAATTTTTCCCATTTAACTTGAGCAGAAATTCCTTCTTTCTGTAAATAACTCCTTAATATTTTTTCATAAGTCCCTTCTTCGATTGGGTAACATCACTTTACTCATATTTTTTCCTTCTTTCTTTGAATAATATAAAAAGACTAGTCATATCCCAAATACATGAAGATACATGTATGGGACGAAACTAGTCTTCCGCGGTGCCACCCAATTTATCATAAACATTTCTGTTTTTTATTTATGATCCCTTTCGATTTCTAACAAAATCTAGTAATACGATAACGGTTTACTTTCCGGCTTACCCTACTTTTCTTAAAGAAGTTCGAATCAGCAACTCCAAAGTGTTCTTCAGACTGATTTTTATGTTAGCTTCCACCATACCTAACTCGCTAGATAAACTTTTTCATGTCTTACTTTTCTTTTTCTAAGTCGTTGTTATTATTATATGCTTTATTTTTATCATTTGTCAATTATTTTCTTCTATACTAATTATTTGAACTATTTCTTTTTTACTAAACATTTTACAGGATTTTCTATTTTTCTTACCCCTAAATGTACATCCTCATAGTCTACTTTTTCATTTAAGAATTCATCGAAAGCCATTTCACATTTTTCTTTTCTATCCAATAATTCATGATACTCTTCTTCTGTATCTGCCTGATAAAATGCATTGTTCATAGTGTTTTTACTTTTGGCTTCCTCTACTTTTTCCATCTCTGAAATTTTTCCTAACTCATCCTTATATTGATTGATAGAATCTTGTCTACTATTAATCTCATTTTCTAGTGTTTTAGAAAGTTCTCTCATACTTTCTTCCTTTTCTTTTAATTCGTTGATTTCCTCTTTGGAAATACCATTATATTCCTTTTTATATTTTTTTAAATCACGGAATTTTTTGGGTAAAAAGAAAGCGGCTACAACAGCATCATAGAATGCTGCCAAAAGTATTACTTGAGAGGTTAAACCGAATGATAAGAATAATCCCGTTATTATTATCATTAAAGCGATAATCCCAGCAATTTCTATCTTAATGTCTTTGATATCTTTTTTTAACTGATTATACTTATTGATCCTATTCATTTTTATATTAATATCATTTCTATTTTGGATTGCTCTAAATTCTAGCTCCTTTTCTTTTTTTATTTTATCTGTAAAAAACTTTTTAGCATATTGAAACATTTCAAAACTCCCCCTATCATAAAATTACGGTTATTGTATCATAAATTCTAACATTAATAAAGTATTTTCAACTCAATTCTCTACCTATTTTGAAATATCACTAGCATATAACTTCTGATAATATTCATTATTTTTAAGGAGATTCTTATGTGTGCCAACCCCAACAATACTACCTTTTTTCATTACCACAATTTGATCACTTTCTTTGATTGTAGATAATCTATGTGCAACTATTATAATTGTATAGTCTCCCTGTAAATTACTAATTGCTTCCGATATATTCTGTTGCGTTTCATTATCAAGTGCAGAAGTTGCTTCATCAAATAAAATAATCTTTGTATTCGTAAGCAATGCCCTAGCAATAGCAATTCTTTGTCGTTGTCCACCAGATAAAGTGACGCCACCTTCTCCTAATTGTGTATCATACTTTTCTGGAAGAGACATAATATAATCATGAATACAAGCCTTTTTGCAAACTTCTTCTATTTCTTTCATTGTTACATTCTTTTTTACAATTTGAAAATTCTCTTTTACTGAAAAATTAAAAATGTATGGATTTTGCGTAATTAAAGAGATGTTTCCTCGCAAAGACTCTTCCGTTAATTTATTCATATCAATACCATCAATTGTAATTCTACCACTGGATATTCTATATAATTTGGTAATCATATTAAAAACAGAAGTTTTACCTGCGCCACTTTCACCTACGATGGCAGTTGTCTTAAAAGCTGGTATCTCTAAATTCATATTTTTGATCACTGTAATATCTTCTCTGTATCCAAAGTTAACATTTTCAAATTTAAAATTACCATCTAAATTTTTGACTGTTTTATCTCCAAACTCTTCTTTTTTGTATTTTCCATCTATTATCTCAAATACTCTTTCTGCAGATAAGTTAAAGTCTTTTAATACTTCAAGTAAATCAATCACAGTCACTAAAAAATCAAATATTTTATCACTATACATAAATAATATAACAAAACTAGAGGCAACTAAATTTCCCTTAAATATTAAATATATTCCAATTAATATAAATATATAATTAAACAGATTTTTTAAAAATTCACGTAATAATTCATATCTTTTGGTCATCTCAGACATTTGATACTGAATATTATTTGCATTTTTTAGTTTTTGGTAAATCTTACTTTCAAAATCAGAATAACAATTAAGAACTTTAATATCCCTGATACCACGAACAAGTTCAGAAACTAATCCAGTATTTACTTCTTTTACTTTTTTAAAATATTTTTGCCTTTCAAAATGTCTTACCAAATACATTCTTTCAAAATTAAACATAACAAATAATACAATTAAAAAATACACAAAAATTACTTTATTAATCGCAAATACTGCAAATAATATTCCTACATTTGTAATAATGATATTTAATTTTTTAAAAATAGTTCTAAAAACTTCTGCTATATTCGATGTATCTTGACTTAATCTATCAATAAATATTCCTGACGAATTTTTATCTATTTCTACTGTTTCTAAGTCTATAATACTTCTTGCAACTTCCACCTGTAAATTTAGATAGGTTTCTCTGTAAAACACTCTAGAAACTTTACTAGAGAGATATCCAACGAGGCTAGATAACATTTTCATAGACACAAAAAGAAGTGAAACGAAAACTAACTGTTTCCATACTTCGGTTTGCATATGAATTACAACTTGTGCTGATATCAGAGGGATAATTGCTCCAATAATACCAACTAAAATACTCAAAATTACATATATTATGAACAGTTTTTTATTGTCTTCCATATATCTATATGCCTTTTTCATATAAATAATAGATTCCTTGATTCCAAGACCCTTCAATACTACCACTCCTATTTTAATTAAATTATAACATTCTCTTCTGAAACAGTCAAAAAAAAAGATATCACTCGGATATCTTTATATCTCTAAATGGTGGGCCTGAATGGACTTGAACCATCGACCTCACGCTTATCAGGCGTGCGCTCTAACCACCTGAGCTACAAGCCCATTTAGAACGTTTCACTGTTTAAATTCTACACTATTTTCCTAAGAAATGCAAGAAGTTTTTAACAGGAACGTTTTAATTATATAATAGCCTTTTTAAATAGTCAACACGTTTTTTTATTTTTTCTCGTTTTAACTATAATATAGTTTATGTTTTTTTCGAAAAAGATTAACTATTTAATGCTTTTAAAAATTCTTTTACTTCCTCTTTTCCTTCAATTCTTTCCACAACTTTTTTATCTTTAATTTTAAGAATTGTTGGACTTGTCACTTTTAAGGCATCAATATTTTCTGGGTATTCTTCTCTCTCTTCATCCTCTTTGGTAACATAGCTAGTATTAAATCCTTTTTCTAAGTCTACCATATACATAGGGAAATGATCTGTTTTACCAATATATCCATCTCGATAAGTTAAATAGGTAGTAGCGATATTTTCTGAAAAATTAAAGTAGAAAACATAATACTCTGATTCATTTTTTGTAAATGTCTCTCCTGCCAAAATCTCATCATATTGAATTTCTGTTGCTGCCTCTTCCTGTTTACTTTTATTTCCTAATTTAATTTCACCAGTCATTAACATTGCTAAAAAATAAAATACCACTAAAAATAAGATGACTCCAACTAAAATTTTAACAATTTTTAATACCTCATTATCTGATCCATAACTTTTTTCATAATTTAATTTTTGTTTTTTCTTTTTCTGCATTTGTATCACCTACATCTAGAATTATAGCATGTCTTAAAAGAAAAAGAAACACAAAAGTTCTTCTAGAGGTTCATTTTTATTCAACATTTTAAAATCCTAGACACAAAACTCCAGTTTGGTTATTTCCATTTTTTCGTATCTATAGTAAAATACAACTATAAGGTAGGTTGTATTATGATAACAAGGAAGCGTATAAAAATCGCATTATTTATGGTTTTGTCCTTAACTAGTATTTTTATACTTCGAAATAGTTATTCAATATTAGAGAATCGAGATTCTTTCGAATATATGGATTCTATTGATTATACCGAAAGTTTAAATACTCTTAGAAATCCAGAACGTGGTTTTTATAATCCAATCGGATATAATCTAAAAGTGGAAGATAACAAGCCACTAAACTCGACTAGTAATTTGGTTCACTTACGAGTAGGAATTGGTGCCTTCTCAATCCAAAATAATAATCAAAAAGATTTAGAATTATCGGAAGATGCATTAGAAGCTCTTAGACAAACATTTCAAAATATCAGAAAAAACAACTCGTCTATTATTATTCGCTTCGCTTATGACAATTTTAATGGAACTGCCAATAAAGAACCTTCTCTTGATATGATTTTAAAACATATTGAACAAATTGGCCCCATTTTATTAGAATATCAAGATGTTATCGCAAATATGGAATTAGGATTTTTTGGTCCATGGGGAGAGATGCACAGTAGTAAAATTTGTACGAATGATAATGTTTCTTTAGCCATTACAAAATTATTAGAAGTTACTGATCAGAAAATAAAAATTTCCGTAAGAACTCCTGGTTATTATGCAGCTTGGAGAGAGATTAGTCGTGGTTCTCTAGATTTAGATATGCCAGAAAAGGGAACAGAAGCTTATCAGGTTGGAATTTATAATGATGGCTATTTAGGTTCAGAAACTGATTTAGGTACCTTTGCAAATCGAGATATTGAAGTAAAATGGCTTTCTAATCAAGCAAAACATACTTTCTATGGAGGAGAACTTGTAAAAAATTTTGCGACAGGTACACCTCTAAATACCATTGAATATTTATCTAAAGAAGCCTTTCTAACCCATACTACCTACTTAAATCCATATTGGAATAATGAAGTTATGGACAATTTCAAAGTTACTCCCTATACAGGAGACGACCCCATATATAAAGATGAAACTGCCTATACTTATATAGAAAATCACTTAGGATATCGATTTGTCCTAAAAAGTTCTTATCTAACAAATCAAATTTCGAAAAAGGATTTACTCAAATTAAAATTAAAAATTGAGAATGTGGGATTTGGTAATTTAATTAATGAAAAAGAAGTATCGATTGTTCTAAAAAATGAAGAAAATATCTATGAAATAAAAACAGAATTAGATGCGACAACATGGGACTCAAATACAATTTCAGAGGAAAACTTTGAAGTCACACTACCCGATTCTATAGAAGAGGGAAATTATGAAGTTTACTTACGAATTTCAGAACATGCAAGTTTAATAGATGACAATAATTATCATTGTATTCAATTCGCTAATAATAGTATTTATGATGAAGAATTAGGAGCTAACTATATTGGAGAAATCACAATAGGAACACCAACACCAATACCGACACCAACACCGACACCGACACCAACACCAACAC